>CANQFB010000008.1 GCA_947598205.1 uncultured Clostridia bacterium | reverse complement strand
ATCCCTTTCGGACGGCGAGGTCAATTTCTATCAAGAGCACGATTGGAACGATTGGGGCGAAATGACGGGCGATGTTGGGGCAAGGGAGCGCACGCATACCTGTAAGCGCGCATGCGACTTCAGCGAAACGGAGAAAATGACCTTGGCCTCTATCTCTGCCGCGGGCCCGATCTCTGCGACGGCCTACGATACCGAGTATACGGGGACGGTCACGACGACGGCGACGTTTACGGGCTCGATCTCGGGCGGCAATGCAGAGGCCGTGGTCGAGGCCGTGGTCAAAACGCCGTGGGAGAACGGCAGGGCGGAGGAGTATTATCTCTGCTCGGATACTTCTCTCGATGTGACCTACTCCGAGGGCGACGTGGATACTGCCACCACCGTTCCCATCGCCGTCTCTATCAGAAATATAGGCGTTCCCACTGCCGATGAAAGAGCCTTCACCTATAACGGCAAGGCGCAGACCTACACCTTGGACGGGGTGGAAGAACGCTTTGTGACGGTGAAGGGGAACACGCAGACCGCCGCGGGCAGTTATGAGGTCACCGCCGCGCTCAACGATACCGTCAACTGCGCTTGGGTGACTGGCGGCACGGAGCAAAAGACCTATCCCTTCCTCATCGGGAAGGCGACGCTCACCGTGGGGATGTCGGCGGAGGTGGAATACGGCGAGGATGCGGGCGCGGGCAACGTGACCCTCACCTATGTAAGCGGCGCCGCGGAGAGCGACGATGAGGCTTTGCTCGTTGAAGATGCGAAAGCGCAGGCTACCTTCGCCTTCGGCGGCTACCGTGCGGGGACGCCCGTCTCCGAGACCCCCACAGTGACCGCGGCGGGCGAGCTCGGCAACTATTTCGTCAAATATAATGAATGTACCCTCGTCATCACCCAACGCGAGATCAAGGTGAAGCTGACCTTCCACGGGAAGATATACGGCGATGCCATAGAAGGTTGGGTGAGCGAAGAGCCTTCCCGCGCCGACGGAAAGGCGGGGGCATGGTATGCCGAGACCGACGGGGACGACGTTTCCGTCCTCGGGCTCTCCTATTCGCTGAACGGAACTTTGGGCGAACCCACGAACAAGACGGCCGCAGATACCTATACCGTCGTGCCCGCGTGCCGAAACGGGAACTATTCCGCCGTGTTTGAGTACGGCGACGGCGGCGCCGAGTACACCGTAAGCAAGGCGAGCGTGACCGCCGTATGGAGCGACGCCGACGACCGCTTCTACAGCGGGAGCGCGTTCCAAGACCCGAAGGCGACGGCAGAAGGGGTCGCGGGAGATGAACTTTCGCTCAAAGTGACCCTTCAGGATCCGCCCGCGGAGGGCTTCAAAAATGTGGGCGAGTACCTCTTCGCCGCCGAGATCGAGGGGACGCTCGCGGGCAACTATCTTCTTGGGAACGATACCGTTTCCATACGCATTTCCCCTGCATCGCTCACTGCCGTATGGTCCGGGAGCGAGAAGGACTATACATATACCTATGGCGACACTCCTTCGCCCTCTGCGCGCGTGGAAGGTCTGGGCAGAGACGTGTTGACGGCGACCGTCGCCGAACGCGACGGCAAGACCTTCCGAAATGTGGGAACTTACACCTACGAAGCCACCCTTGAGGGGGATGCGAAGGAGAATTACACCCTTTCCAACCCCACGAGGAGCTATTCGATCGTGCGGGCGCGCCTCACGGCGGAGCTTGTGGCGAGCGTCGTCTACGGCGATGAGATCGGCGCAGAGAACGTGACCGTGACGATCTCCGCCGACCAATTACAGAACGGAGACGACAAGGCGGAGATCGAGAGGCTTGCGAAGGCGGGGGTGGACGAATTTATCTTCCGCTACAGCGCAGGGGCGACCCATGTCGGCGATGAGGCCGATGTTTCCGCGCGCGAGGTGGAGCTCGAGAACTACGCCGTCTCCTTCACGGCGGGCAAGATCTATGTGGAAAAGCGCGTGATCGGGCTCACGCTCTCGGGCGAAAGAGCCAACGTTTACGGCGACGAGGCGCACGGGACGATCAGGGCGAGCGCGGCGCGCCATGGCGGCGAAGGCCCGTGGTTCGGAGATCTTGCCGACGAGGCCAAGCTGAACGATGAGCTCGCATATACCTTCAAGAGAGAGGGAGCTTCCGCGGCGGAGGCCTATTCGCCCGACATGCCCGCAGGGAGCTACACGATCGTTGCCGCATGGAAGGAGGACAGCGCCCTTGCGAGGGACTACGAGCTCGCGGGTGATCCCGCTTCCGCCGAATACACCGTGAGAAAGGCGCTCCTCACCGTCAAGGCAAAGGCGCATACCGTCACCTATGGGCAAGCGCCCGCAAACAGTGGCGTGGAATATGAAGGTTTCGTATGCGGCGAAGGGGAGAGTGTCCTCGGCGGCGCATTGGATTACAGTTACAGCTACGCCCAATACGGCGACGCGGGCGAATATTCCATCATGCCGAAGGGGCTCACTTCTTCCAACTACAGGATCGTCTTCGTCGCAGGGCCGCTCACCGTAGAGAAGAAGGCCATTTCGGTGACGATCGAGATCGCGGGCGAGCTCATCTACGGGAACGTCGGGGAAATTTCTGCGACGCTCGGCGGCGTGGAAAACGGCGACGACGTGCATGCCGCATTCTTCTATGAGGGAAGCGCGTACGACGGCACGTTCTCGGCGGGGAGTGAGATGCCCACCCATGCGGGGGAATACACCGTCTCGGCCTCCCTCGATGGGAGCAAGGCGGGCAACTACAGCCTGATCGAGGAGGGTTCCGAGCGGCAATTCTCCATCGAAAGGGCCGAATATGATATGTCGGGCGTGACCTTCGCCCCGCTCACGGTGACTTACGACGGCGGGATGCACGACGTCCTTCTTTCGGGCAGACTTCCCGAGGGCGTCGAAGTCCGCTATGCGGGCAACGGGCAGACGGACGCGGGGGTATATACCGTGACGGCGACATTTACGGGCGACGGGGATAACTTCGGGCCCATCGCGTCCATTTCGGCCGTGCTCACGATCGAAAAGGCGGGAAACGTTTGGACGAGAACCCTTTCGATGGAGGGCTGGAAGATCGGCAAGAAGGCGAACGAGCCCTTCGCTGAGGCAAAGTTCGGCGAGGTGATCTTCACCTATTCGAGGGAAGAGGACGGGACATATACCGCCTTCAAGCCGACGGACGCGGGCACTTATTGGGTGAAGGCGACCGTCGCGGATACCGAAAATTACAGCGGGCTGGAGGCGAAGGTTTCCTTCAAGATCGAAAAAGACCGCACTTGGGTGTGGCTTCTGGTCGTCGATGTGACGGGCTTCTTCATCGTCGTGATCTACGTCGCAAAGAGGATCGGACGCGTCAAAAAGAAAAAGAAGAACATGCGCCGTTCGAGATGAGCGCAAAGGCAGGGCGTAGGCGGAGATGAACAAAAAAATATTGGCGGCCCTTCTCGCGGCCTCGCTTGCGGCTGCGATCTCTGCATGCGGCCACGCCCATACCTTCGCGCAGGCATGGTCGGCCGACGAAGAGGGCCATTGGCATGCCGCAACATGTGCGCACACCGCCGAATGTGCCGATCTTGCCGCCCATGAGTATGCGGAGGGGAAGTGCCTTGTATGCGGCTACGAACATGCGGGGCACCTCTTCGGCAAATACGAAGGGGATGCGGCGGGGCATTTCCGCACCTGTTCTGTATGCCACAAGCGTGAAAGCGGCGGGCATCTCTACAGGCAGGGCATATGCGTCGTCTGCGCATATGCGCATGAGGACCATGTCTTCGCCTCTTATACGGAGGAGGAAGGGGGACATGCGGCGGTATGCTCTGTGTGCGGCTTGACGGCGCAGGAAGAGCACCGCTATCGGGAAGGCGTCTGCATCGATTGCGGGCACGTTCATACCGACCATACCTTCGGGACGGGATATTCCTGCACCGTATGCGGCATGGAGCGGCCCTATGCGAGAGACGGCGGGAAGATCTTCTTCGGAAGCTATCCGCAGACGGAGATCGACGGCTCGAACGACCCCGACGGGTCCCTTCGCAACAGTCTCAACATGGCGGCGGGGGCGCGCCCCGCGGGCGCACAGACGGGCAGGTGGCAGAGCTACCGCTACCTCGCGGACGGCGGCCTTTTGAGCGACATGTGGTATCTCGACGTCAGCTACGGCGGCGGAGAGTACCGCGGGGTATATTTTACGGCCTACCGCCCCGTCTATCCCGAATATCCCGCCTCTTTTGTGAACGGCTATCAAGACGACAACGGGTATTTCGTGAATACCGTCTATTGGTTCCGCTACGAACCCATAGAATGGCGTATTCTCGAGGAGGACGGCGCCTCGGCCCTTCTCATGGCAAACTTTATTCTCGATTGCATGCAGTTCGACCGCGCTGAAGAGACGGGCGGGGAAGGGAGCGCGCCAAACAACTATGAGGAGAGCGATCTTCGGAATTGGTTGACGGGCGTCTTCTTCGGAACGGCCTTTCGGGAAGAGGCGCAAAAGATCGTCGAGAGGACTGAAGTGGACAACGGCGCGGCCACGACGGCTTCGGGCGAAAATCCCTTCGCCTGCCCGAATACGCAGGATAAGGTCTTCCTCTTGAGCTATGCCGACGTGCTCGACCCCCGCTACGGGTTCGGGCCGAACGGCGCATCCGCCGCCCGCAGCCTGAAGGCGACCGACTATGCGAAGGCGCAGGGGGCGGACGTCTCTTCCGACTATGCCTACCGCGGTTGTGGCCGCTGGTGGCTCCGCTCGCCCGACGAGACTTGGAGCACATGCGCGGAATGCGTCGGATACGGCGGAGAAGCGGGGGAGAGCGGCGGGCCCTTCGTCTACTTTACAGGCGGCGGGATCGTCCCCGCCCTTCGGATCATCCTCTGACCGCCGAGGGGGATACCATGTCCGCCATTGCCCCCTCCGTGGGAGGGGGATCAAAGGGGGTGGGGCGTGTTTCCCAATTCCGTCATGCTGAGCCGCGCGGCACGCGCGTGTCGAAGCATCACCGTATAATAAGAATATAGTGATACTTCGACTTCGCTACTTCGGGGCGATGCCCCTCGTGCCGCGCTTAGTCGATAATAGTGCGCGCGGGGCAACATGACGATTTAGAATATTAAAAACGCGGCGCGTTGGCCCATTGGCCAACGCGCCGCACGGTTTTTTTAACATGATGTGCTTTTGCAAAAAAAGAAAAGATTTTAGAATTTTTTCCCGTCCGCAGATAAAATTCCCTTATTTGCTTGCAAGAATATCCGCGATTTGCTATAATGAGAATGCGTCACAACTGAATATACTATCCATATCGATACAACGGCACAGGTGTATCCTTTTTCCCATATGGATAGGAAAAGTTGTGACGCAGACAATATGGGATACTCTTTGCGGGCGTTCCATATTGGAGCGTCCTTATTTTTTTGCCCGCAAATATTTTTACAAGGAGTTGTTTTATGAAAAAGAAAACGAAACTGTTGATCGGCACAGCGCTCATATGCCCCTTGCTCCTCGCGCTTATTTTGGTCGTAGCGCTTGTGGTCGTGCCGCACTTCACGAACAAGTTCCGAATCGACGTTGTGGACGATATTTCCCTCGGCGCGAGCAAAGTAGAAGTTCGCACAAAACTTGGCGACCCGTATCTTGAAGAAAAAACAAGGTGGGGATACGGTGACAAAAAACTTTGTTCTTATCTTGAAGATGCGCAGGATATTTCCGCCGCAATGGAAGAGGCCATTCTGCGTGGCGACCTTGAACGCGTTGAGCGGCTCAACCGTCAATATGAGAATTTGATGAACGAGGTCGCCTCGAAGAAATTTTCCTATATCGAAGTCAACTTTGAGGACGACGCTGTCGTCTCCGTTCTTCTCGATAAGGCCTACGCCCTCGAACCGGGCTTTAAGAAGGTAGAAGAGGACAAATTAACTTACACGGGCGACGGATCTCGAGTTGTATTACCCTATTATATCGACTATACGCAAAATCCCGAGGGGGAAATGCGACAACTTGACTGCGAGCTGGGAGAGGGGGTAGCCTATTCCGGAAAAGAGCTATCCTGCGCTACAAAATTTACCGACGGCAGTTACTTTTACACATATGTGAAGTCATATGAGGTCGAAAACGATAATATCGTTTGGGCGGATGATTATAGCGATCATAAGAAACGAAAACCATACGGTTTTTCCGCACCCACTTCTCCCCTCGGGACTATCAGCGCAGACGGGACATGGAGTAGTAATATAAACTTTAAGAGCATTACGCTCCCTGCGAACGTGACCTCAATTGGAAGTGAGGCATTCCGAGATTGTAGCGAGCTGGAAAGCATTGAAATCCCCGACAACGTGACCTCGATCGGAGAAAGTGCGTTCCGAGGGTGTACAGGACTTACGAACATTACCATTCCAGACAGCGTGACCTCGATCGGAGAGGAGGCGTTCTTTGAGTGTAGCGGGCTGGAACATATTATTGTGGAAGAAGGGAACCCTGTCTATCGCAGTGAGACAGATTGTTTGATTGAAATTTCAACCAAAACTGTGATTTTGGGCTGTAAAAACAGCGTGATTCCCGACAGCGTGACCTCGATTGGAGAGGATGCGTTCTATAATTGCAGCGGACTGACGAGTGTGACGATCGGGAGCGGCGTGACCTCGATAGGGAGTTCTGCGTTCAGAGGTTGCAGCGGGCTGACGAGTATTACGATTCCCGACAGTGTGACCTCAATTGGATATGATGCGTTCTCAGGTACGGCATACTATAATGATAATAGCCATTGGGAAAACGGGACTGTTCTATACATTGGGGATTACCTTATTAAAGCCAAAAGTTCAATTTTGGGAGACTACTCCATTCACGACAATACAAAAGTAATTGCAGATGGTGCATTTTCCGATTGCAACGGGCTGAAAAGCATTACCATTCCCGATAGCGTGACCGAGATCGGAGGTTCGGCGTTCTCAGGGTGTGATAAAATCGAATCTGCTACAATGCCGACGCTTGCGATTTCTTACATTCCGCGAACTTCACTAACAACAGTCGTTTTAACAAGCGGTGATTCAATCAGAAAATATGCGTTCTGTGATTGCGACGGGCTTGAAAGCGTGACGATCGGTAGCGGCGTGACCTCGATCGGAGTGGATGCGTTCTATGGTTGCGACGGACTGACGAGTGTGACGATCGGGAGCGGCGTGACCTCAATTGGAAGTGAGGCGTTCCGAGATTGTAGCGAGCTGGAAAGCATTGAGATCCCCGACAGCGTGACCTCGATAGGAGATTGGGCGTTCTGGGGTTGCAGTGGGCTTAAAAGCGTGACGATCGGGAGCGGCGTGACCTCGATCGGAAACGGTGCGTTCTCGGGTTGCAGCGGCCTTAAAAGCATCATCATTCCCGACAGCGTGACTTCGATCGGAGATCGTGCGTTCGCGAATTGTTACTATCTTACAAGCGCGACGATCGGAGACGGCGTGACCTCGATCGGGGCTTCTGCGTTCGCGAATTGTTACTATCTTACGAGCGTGACGATTGGTAACGGCGTGACCTCAATTGGATATGGGGCGTTCAGGTATTGCGACTGGCTGGAAACGGATTATTATAAAGGGACTGCCGAAGAGTGGGGAAATATTTCTATCGACAATGATTATAATTCTAACGACTATCTTCTCAATGCTACACGGTACTACTTCACCGAGGATAAACCGACGGCGGAGGAGTGGGCGGAATGGGACTATTGGTGGCACTACGACCCCGTAACGAACAAGCCGACGCCGTGGGTAAAATAAAATCAATAAGCATTCCCGCGAGGGAAAAGAAAAACGCCCCTTTCGCTCTTGAAGCGAAAGGGGCGTACCATGTCCGAGGTTACTTATCGAAATTGACGATCGTGGCGAAGTCGGGGGCTTTGAGAGAGGCGCCGCCGATGAGGCCGCCGTCGATCTCGGGTTGGGCCATGAGGCCCTTGCAGTTCTTGGCGTTCATCGAACCGCCGTATTGGATGCGCATCCTGCCCACCTTCTTGCCCGCGTAGACCTTCTTCATGCGCTTTCTGATAAATCCGATGGTCTCGTTGGCCTGTTCGTCGGTGGCAGTCCTGCCCGTGCCGATCGCCCAAATGGGCTCGTAGGCGACGACGATCTTAGAGAAGTCCTCGATGCCCGCAAAGTCCTTCTCGATCTGTGCGGAGAGCACCTTCTCGGTGAGCCCGCCTTCGCGCTCTTCGAGGCTCTCGCCGATGCACACGATGGGGGTGAGCCCCGCGGCAAGGGCGGCCAAGGTGCGCTTATTCACCGTCTCGTCCGTCTCGCCGAAGTACTGCCTCCGCTCGCTGTGCCCGATGATAACGTACTGCACGCCGTATTCCTTGAGCATGCTCGCCGAGATCTCGCCCGTATAGGCGCCTTTTTCGGCGAAGTGCACATTTTGCGCGCCGAGCCTGATCTTCGAGCCGTGGATCGCCTTTTTGACGGCGGGGATGTCGATGGCGGGGACGCACACCACGACGTCGCACTTCGCCTCTTTCACGAGGGGCTTTAAGGCCTTTATCAGCTCCGCGCCCTCGCTCGCGGTGTTGTTCATCTTCCAATTTCCTGCAATGATGGGTTTGCGCATAACGTCTTTCTCCTTGATGGAATTCCCATGTATCATACCACGAACGTGCGAAAAAAGCAAACGTTTCCCGCGTACAAGCGCAAAAAAATACGCCCCGCTTTGCGGCGGGACGGTATTTTTTGCGATCATTCTTCTTGCGGAGCTTCTTCCAAAGGCGCATCTTCGGGCGTCTCGCCGTTGGCGGCGGCGCGGAGTTCTTCCTGCTTCTTCTCTTCCTTCATAGCCTCGCGGATGAAGTTCCTGATCAGCCACCATACGCCGAGGGCGGCGAGGCCGAAGAGGAGGAAGAGCAACCCGATCCACCACACGGAGGAGGCGAGGCAGAACACGAGGATGGAGAGGATGAGGCACAATCCCGCCACGACGGGCAGGATGATCGTGAACAGCAATAAAAAGAGTTTGTAGGTTTCGTAGAGGTTTTTGGGTTTGGAAATCATGATCTTCTCCTTTTGTTCCCTGCGGGAATTATTTTTCGTTGAGGCAAGCGATGCCGGGGAGGGTCTTCCCCTCGAAGAGCTCGAGGGAGGCGCCGCCGCCCGTCGAGATATGGGTGATCTTATCGGCGAAGCCGAGCTGGGTGCAGGCCGCGGCAGAGTCTCCCCCGCCGACGATGGTCGTAGCGCCCTCGGCGTCTGCCAAAGCCTGTGCAACGGCGATGGTGCCCGCGGCGAGGATGGGGTTCTCGAACACGCCCATGGGGCCGTTCCAGATGACCGTCTTCGCACCCTTGATCCTTTGAGCGAAGAGGGCGCGCGTCTTCTCGCCGATGTCGAGGCCCATCATGTCTGCGGGGATGGCGTCGGAGGGGACGGTCCTCACGGCGATGGGGGCGTCGATGGGATCGGGGAAGGCCTCGGTGATGACCGTGTCCACGGGCAGAAGGAGTTCCTTGCCCGCATCCTTGGCCTTTTGGATCATCTCCTTGCAGTAGTCGAGCTTCTCGTCGTCTACAAGCGAAGTGCCGACTTCATGCCCCTGCGCCTTGAGGAAGGTATAGGCCATGCCGCCGCCGATGATGAGGGTATCGCATTTTTCGAGGAGGTTGGAGATGACGCCGAGCTTATCCGCGACCTTCGCGCCGCCCAAAATGGCGACGAAGGGGCGAACGGGGTGCTCGAGGCTATCTGCCATCACGGTGAGTTCTTTCTCGATGAGGAAGCCGCAGACGGCCGTTTTCACGAGGCCGTATTCGACGATGGCGGCGGTGGAGGCATGGGAGCGGTGGGCCGTCCCGAATGCGTCGTTCACATAGATGTCGCAGAAAGCGGCGAGCTTCTTGCAGAATTCGAGGTCCTTCTTCTCCTCCTCCCAGTGGAAGCGGAGATTTTCGAGGAGGACGGCTTCGCCCTCATGGAGCGCGGCCACCTTCGCCTGTGCATCGGGCCCTACGACGTCGTTTGCAAAGACGACCTTCCCGCCGAGAAGTTCGTTGAGACGGGCGGCGACGGGGGCGAGGGTGAGCTTTTTGGGCTCTTCCTTTTTGGCCTTTTCGATGATGGCCTCGGCCGTCGTCTCGCCCTTTTCCACCTTGGCCTTGTCCTTCTTGTTGAGTTTTACCTCGTCCGAGAAGATGGAGTGGGGTTTGCCCATGTGCGAGCAGAGGACGACCTTCGCGCCGTGGTCCAAAAGATATTGGATGGTGGGAAGGGCGCCTTGGATCCTGTTCTCGTCGGTGATCTTGCCGTCCTTCATGGGGACGTTGAAGTCGCAACGGACGAGCACGCGCTTGCCCTTCCAATCCTTCACGTCCTTGACAGTGAGCTTGTTCATAGTGGATGACCCTCCGAAATTTTACATTTTTTTCTTTTACATTTTAACGCGATTATAGGCATTTGTCAACATTTTCCATGCGATTTTATTGAGAATAAGGAAAGAAGACATGCCCCCACCCGTCACGGCGATGCCGTGCCACCCTCCCCCTTAAAATGGGTAGGGCTTTGCCATTTATTTTTATGCGCGGTCGTCGAACCAAACGGCGATGGTTGCCTTCTGCCCGTTTAAAAAGCGAATCGTGATGCCGTCCTCGCTAAGGCGGCAGACGGCGAGGAAGTTTTCTTTCAAGAGGGGAAGGATCTCGCGGGTGAGTTCCCTCTCATCGATGCGTTCTTCCCGTAGTGCCTCTTCATAAATTTCTCTTTCGCTGTTCATAGTTTTTCTCCTTTTTGACAATATTATAACCCTGTAACATGTATATTTGCAAGAAAAATGTGCGTGTTGGTAGGATAATTTATTGTCGAAAAGAGGGAAGTTTATGGAAATCATGTCGAAACTCTCGGAGAGGCTTAAAGAACTCATGTTCGACTGCGGACAGATCAAGTCCGAGGCGCTTGCGGCGGCGCTTGGTGTTTCGGGACCGACGGTGCGCAGATGGATGAATGCGCAGGCGGATATTACTCTTGAGAATGCTGTAAAACTTGCAAACTATTTCGAGTGCTCCATTGATTATCTGGCAGGCATGTCCGAGGTTGACCGAAAAGTTTCGGCGCGACAGCTCCCGTCTTTTTACGAAAATTTGCGAAAGGTGATGGCAGAATGTGCTGTTTCGCGCTATCGTCTTTCAAAGGATGTTGTCGCAGACGTACTCTTTACAAAGTGGGCGCGCGGAGATATGCCGCTTCTTACCACGGTGTGCAAGATCGCCCAATATTTGGGTGTACCCGTCGATTATCTTATCGGCAGAACGGACTACTAAAATACAGCTTCTTAAGGAAGCCGCAGATTTTGGGGGGTTTATGTCGAACTTATCACGGTTTCCCGAGCATCTGAAAGATTTGATGTTTGACGCAGGGCAGATGACGACGCGTGAGCTGGCGGAAAAGGTCGGCGTACATTTTACTACCGTCGCGATGTGGCTGAAAGGTGGGGCGCTCATCTCCCTTTCCAATGCCGTCAAGGTTGCGGA
This sequence comes from uncultured Clostridia bacterium, assembly GCA_947598205.1. Lineage (GTDB taxonomy): Bacteria > Bacillota > Clostridia > Christensenellales > Borkfalkiaceae > Gallimonas. The sequence goes on along the minus strand of CANQFB010000008.1, from coordinate 50,347 downwards.
CTTTTTTGAATGTTCCATCGATTATCTGGCGGGCATGTCCGAGATCGACCGTAAAGTAACTGCGCGTGAACTCCCTCCGTTCTATCAGAATTTGCGCAAAGTTATGACTGAGCAGGGTTTCTCGCGTTACCGCATTGCAAGGGATACGGAAATCAAAGATATGTATTTTACGAAGTGGTCGAAGGGCGCGACTCCCGACCTTTTGAGCGTGATGAAAGTTGCAGCCTACATGAATGTCTCCGTCGATTATCTCATCGGCAGAACGGACTACTGAACACCGCTTCATGAATATGAGAAAGCCCCCACCTGTCACGGTGAAGCCGTGCCACCCGCCCTCGTGGACGGGGGCAGGGCCATTTGCCCCTCATCCGTCGCGGCGGTGCCGCGACACCTTCCCCCGAGAGGGGAAGGCTTCGGATAATTTTCTTTAACCTATTATAAATATAGAAAAAGTGTCAAAAATTTGCAACAGATGTGCGCAAAACGTTTGACAAAGCCCGTTTGCTTTGTTAAAATGTAAGACGTGCCTTGGAAAAGGCGTCTTTTTTCGTGTACAGAAAAATTGCGCGGAAAAAAGGCTCAATCAAACTCTTCAAATCGTTTGATTTTGAAGATATTCCGAAATAAGACAAGGAGGTAAAAAACAGTATGCCCACGATCAACCAGCTCATCAAGAAAGGCAGAGAGCGCGAGGCCTTCAAGTCCAAGTGCCCCATTCTCGACCGTTGCCCCCAAAAGCGCGGCGTGTGCCTCTCGGTGACGACGACTTCTCCCAAGAAGCCCAATTCGGCGCTTCGTAAGATCGCGAGAGTCAGGCTGACCAACAAGCAGGAAGGTACCGTCTACATTCCCGGCGAAGGTCATAACCTGCAGGAGCACAGCTCCGTGCTCATCCGCGGCGGAAGAGTCAAAGATCTGCCCGGCGTCCGCTACCACATCATCCGCGGCGCTTTGGATACGGCAGGCGTTGCCAAGCGCAAACAGGCGCGCAGCAAGTACGGCGCAAAACGCCCCAAGTGATGCCAAAGGCATCATCCTGCCCCGCGCGAAGTTTCTATTTGTAGACTAAGCGCGGCACGAGCGCGTAGCGCGATGTAGCGGAGCGTAGAGCTCCGTCCCGTCACGAAAGTCTTCGTGAATTTCAATCTCCCTACTTATTTCGGAATTTCTTTTTGAGGGCCCGAGGAAAGTAGGCAGTATTCCCCGCTTGCGGGGGAGAAGGTTCGCTACTTTATAAAAAGCAAGCGATAGCTTAATTGAAGGGGAAACCCACGCGCGGCAACAGCCGCTGAAAAATCAAACAAGGAGGATAGAAAAATGCCGAGAAGAGGCAATATTCCCAAGAGAGACGTCCTTCCCGACCCCCTGTACGGGAGCAAGGTCGTCACCAAGCTCATCAACCAGATCATGCTCGACGGCGAAAAGAGCGTCGCGCAGAAGATCGTCTACGACGCATTCAAGCTCATGGGCGAGAAGATGAACATGGAGCCCATGGACATCTTCACGCAGGCCCTCGCGAACATCACCCCCACGGTCGAGGTCAAGGCAAGGCGTGTCGGCGGTGCGAACTATCAGGTCCCCATCGAGATCAGGCCCGAACGCCGCCAGACGCTCGCCATCCGCTGGCTCGTTCTCAACACGAGAAAGCGTTCCGAGCGCGAGACCTATAAAAAGCTCGCGGCCGAACTTATGGACGCCTACAACAACACGGGCGGATCGGTGAAAAAGAAGGAAGATACTCACAGAATGGCAGAGGCGAACAAGGCGTTCGCGCATTTCCGCTTCTGATCGCTCTGAATTTAGAGGCAAACAATGGCAAGAGAATACGACTTAAACCACACGAGAAATTTCGGGATCATGGCGCATATCGACGCCGGGAAGACGACGACGACCGAACGCATCCTGTTCTACACGGGCAAGACGCACAAGATCGGCGAGGTCCACGAAGGCGCGGCGACCATGGACTGGATGGTGCAGGAACAGGAGCGCGGCATCACCATCACTTCCGCCGCGACCACCTGCATATGGAAGGGCCATCGCTTCAACATTATCGATACCCCCGGACACGTTGATTTCACCGTTGAAGTGGAGCGGTCTCTGCGCGTTTTGGACGGAGCCGTCGCCACCTTCTGCGCGAAGGGCGGCGTCGAACCTCAATCCGAGACGGTGTGGCGTCAGGCCGATACCTACAAGGTGCCCCGTATCGCATATGTGAACAAGATGGACATCAACGGGGCGGACTTTTACCGCGTAGAGCGCATGATCCGCGAGCGCCTCGGCGCAAACCCCGTGCCCATCGAACTTCCCATCGGGAAGGAGACCGCCTTCCGCGGTATCATCGACCTCATCCGCATGGAGGCGGAGGTCTATTACGACGATTTGGGGAAGGATTTCCGCAAGGAAGCCATTCCCGCCGATTTGCAGGCCCTCGCCGAGGAATACCATGCAAAGCTCGTCGAAGAGGCGGCTTCCGCCAACGACGGGCTCATGGAGAAATTCTTCGAGGAGGGGGATCTCTCTGCCGAAGATATTATCGCGGGGCTCCGCGAGCGCTGTCTCCGTCTCGAGGCCGTGCCCATGCTCTGCGGCTCTTCCTATAAGAATAAGGGCGTGCAGTTCCTGCTCGACGCCGTTATCCATTTCCTGCCCAGCCCCCTCGACGTGGACCATGTGAAGGGGACAAACCCCGTGACGGGCAAAGAGGAGGAGAGGAAGACTTCGGACAGCGAGCCTTTTGCGGGCCTCGCCTTCAAGATCGCGACCGATCCCTTCGTGGGTTCGCTCGCCTATTTCCGTTGCTACTCGGGCGTGCTCGAGGCGGGTTCCTACGTCTATAACTCCACCAAGGAGAAGAAGGAGCGCGTGGGCCGTCTCGTGCAGATGCACGCCAACGAGCGCAAAGACATCACCGAGATCTATTCGGGCGACATCTGCGCCATCGTCGGGCTCAAAAACACGACGACGGGCGATACGCTCTGCGACGAGAAACATCCCATCGTCCTCGAGAAGATGGAGTTCCCCGAACCCGTCATCCAGCTCTCTTTGGAGCCCAAGACCAAGGCGGGGCAGGAGAAGATGACGCTCGCCCTCGTGAAACTTGCGGAAGAAGACCCCACCTTCAAGACATACACCGATAAGGAGACGGGGCAGACCATCATCGCGGGCATGGGCGAGTTGCACCTCGATATCATCGTGGACAGGCTTCTTCGGGAATTCCACGTCGAAGCCAACGTCGGCGCGCCGCAGGTCGCATACCGCGAGACCTTCCGCAATGCCGTCGAGGCAGAGGGCATGTATAAGCGGCAGTCGGGCGGCAAGGGCCAATACGGCCATTGCAAGATCCGCCTCATTCCGCAAGAGCCCGGCGCGGGCTATGCCTTCGAGGATCTCACCGTTGGCGGCTCCATTCCCAAGGAATTCATACCCGCCATCGATAAGGGCGTTCAGGAGGCCGCAAAGAACGGGTTCCTCGCGGGTTACGAGGTCGTGGACTTCAAGGTGGAAGTGTACGACGGAAGTTTCCACGAAGTGGACTCCTCCGAAATGGCCTTCAAGATCGCGGGCTCTATGGCCTTCAAAAACGGTATGGAAAAGGCGCACCCCGTCCTTTTGGAACCCATCATGAAGGTGCAGATCATCACCCCCGAAGATTACTTCGGCGATCTGATGGGCAACGTCTCTTCCCGCCGCGGCACCATCGTCGGCACAGACGATCGGAACGGCGCGAAGATCATCGACGCCCAGATCCCGCTCTCCGAGATGTTCGGCTATGCGACCGAACTCCGTTCGAGGACGCAGGGAAGAGGGCAGTTCACCATGCAGTTCGACCACTACTTCGAGGTGCCCCGCTCCATCGCGGAAAAGATCATCACGGGCCGCTCCGCGAAGAACTAAAGCTCTCATATGCGCCGAAAAGGAAAAAAATGCAAAAATTTCCGTGAATTTTCTTGCAAAAATTTTCCCGATAGGCTATAATAGGGCTTGACAAGCGAACCAGCTGAATATCTGAAATGATAGATAGCTGCGCTTCCGCCCCGAAAAGGCGGAAAAAGTTATCAAAAAATAAAAAAATTTGGAGGAAAACTCAAAATGGCAAAGGCAAAATTCGACAGAAGCAAGCCCCATGTCAACATCGGCACCATCGGCCACGTTGACCACGGCAAGACCACTTTGACCGCAGCTATCACCATGGTTATGGCTTGCAAGGGTCAGGCAAAGAAGATGCGTTACGACGAAATCGACAAGGCGCCCGAAGAAAAGGCCCGCGGTATCACCATCAACACCGCGCACGTCGAGTACGAGACGGACAAGCGCCACTATGCGCACGTCGACTGCCCCGGTCACGCAGACTATGTCAAGAACATGATCACGGGCGCTGCCCAGATGGACGGCGCGATCCTCGTCGTCGCTGCGACCGACGGTCCCATGCCCCAGACCCGTGAGCACATCCTGCTCGCCCGTCAGGTCGGCGTCCCTTATATCATCGTCTTCCTGAACAAGACCGATCAGCTCGACGACCCCGAACTTCTCGAGCTCGTCGAAATGGAAGTCAGAGAGCTCCTTTCGAGCTACGATTTCCCCGGCGACGATCTTCCCATTATCAAGGGTTCCGCCCTCAAGGCTCTCGAGAAGGCCACGAGCGGCGCTTCCGATGCAGAGATCTTGGCGGCTCCCGAATGCCAGTGCATCCTCGAGCTCATGGACGCTGTCGACAGCTACATCCCCACGCCCGCACGCGACGATCAGAAGCCTTTCCTTCTTCCCGTCGAGGACGTGTTCACCATCTCGGGCCGCGGCACCGTTGCTACGGGCAGAGTTGAAAGGGGCGTTGCCCACGTCGGCGATCCCGCCGAAATCGTCGGCCTCATCGAGAAGCCGAGAACGACGGTCATCACCGGTCTCGAAATGTTCCACAAACAGCTCGACGAAGCCATGGCGGGCGATAACGTCGGCGCGCTTCTCCGCGGTATCAACCGTACCGACGTCGAGAAGGGACAGGTCATCGCAAAGCCCGGCACCGTTCCCACCGCGATGAAGTTCGAGGCGCAGGTCTACGTCCTCACCAAGGAAGAGGGCGGCCGTCACACCGCGTTCTTCAACCACTACCGTCCCCAGTTCTTCATCAGAACGACGGACGTCACGGGCGCCATCGAGCTTCCCGCAGGCGTTGAAATGGTCATGCCCGGCGACCACGTCACGATGACCGTCGAGCTCATCAAGCCCGTCGCCATCGAGGAAGGTCTCCGCTTCGCTATCCGTGAAGGCGGCAGAACGGTCGGCTCCGGCGCTGTGTCGAAGATTTTGAAGTAATCTTAATCAAAGCATAAAAAAGCACGCCTCGGCGTGCTTTTTTCGTGCGCGTCATTCTATCCCGCGCACCGCGTCATTCCGAGGGGCGTAGCCCGCCCCGCCCGCACGTTCTCATCGTCGTCGAAGGGCGGCACGAGCGCGAAGCGCGAAGTAGAGAATCCCCTAATACGCAGTCCGTTACCCCCTCCCGCTCGGAGGGGGTAGGGGGGTGGGTGACATCTCCAATCGTCACCCTGAGCGTAGTCGAAGGGTCACCGCATTATAAAAATAAGGTGCTTCCTCGACGCGGCTCGGAATGACGTAATTAGAAGATGAATGCCCCCTCATGTTTCCCTTGCGTTTGCACACACTATAAAATATGAAAAAGGGGAAGAAGGGGAGCGGGCCGAGGCGGCTGTTTATACGTGCAAAACAATTCTACAGCACCCTCGCCGCACACAAATTCACGACCATCGCGGGCACGCTCGCCTTCTTTTTGGTGCTCTCGCTCGTGCCCTTCCTCTTCTGGCTCACCCTTCTCTTCGGAAATTCTCTTCCCGCGGAAGACGTCCTCGAGCTCGAACTTTTCGGTTGGGCGCGCGACGTCCTCCTCTTCCTCAAGGAGAATGCGGAGGGGGCCGCGAGCGGCGTGAGCATCTTTTTCCTCGCGACGACGCTCTGGTCGAGCAGTAGTTTTTTTTACCATCTCCGACGGAGCGGGGAGATCGTCTATGACGAAAAACGGGCCAAGCATGGCTGGAAGGTGCGTCTCTCGGCCATCGGGCTTACTTTCCTCGTCCTCCTCTTCTTTGCGGCGGCGGTCGCCGTCCTGCTGGCGGGCGTATATGCCGTGCGCTTTCTCTCGCCTTGGCTCGCCTATCCCGCCGAATATATCCTCCTCTTCCTCGTGGGATTTTTCTCCGCATGGATCTTGAACGCCTATGTGAGCCCGTATGCGCTCTCGCCCTCCGAGACGGTCGCGGGAAGTCTCGTCACGGCCGCGCTCTGGCTGGGGGCTTCGGCGATCTTCTTCGTCTATCTCCGTTTTTCGGGGGGAGAAAGGCTCTACGGCGCGCTCTCCCTCGTCGTCGCGGGGCTGCTCTTCGTCTATTGGATGATGATCTGTTTTACGGTGGGCATGGTGTTCAACCGCGGACGGCTTTCGCGGCGCGCCCTACCGCGCAAGAAACTCTGAAGAAGGGCCGCCAAAAAAATTTCGGCCCGCCGCCGACATGGTTTGCGCCGCGGCGGGAGGGCGGCGGCATGCGCGACACGGTTCTTCGCGGCGGAAAAGAATGGAAAAATTCACGTTTTTTGCCGCACGTGGGTACCATGTTTGCGGTCATGGGGCGCAAAAATGCCGTTTTTGTAAAAAAAAATGCGCTTTTTCATAAATTTTTTTCGCAAAAATATTTACATTTGCGCAAAGATAGTGTAAAATAGGAAATGAGATAAAATTGCTTCATGAGGAGAGGTGAGTTATGTCCGATATGAACAACAACAATGCGCTCATTCTGGAGGGCATCTACAAGGGGCTTACGGCCAAGGTCGACGAGGCGAAGGAATCCGTCCTTAAGGAATTGCAGTTCAATTCCGCACAGAGCGGTTCTTCTTCCGATGCGATCTTGAAAGCGATCCGCGAACAGCTCGAGCCCGTCCTTCTCGAGATCCAATATTTAGAGCAGATGCTCAGTGCGATCAGCGAGAAGAATGCGGCAGACATTCAGGCCGCGCAGGCCTCTGTCACCGAGACGCTCGGCAAGAAGATCGACGATCTCCGCGAGGAACTTCTCGGCGGGGATGAGCCCGCAGAGGAGACTTCCGGGGAAGCCCATGATGAGTTCGATTACGACACACTCGCCGAGAAGATCGTGGCCGTCCTGCCCGAACCCGATACGGATGCGATCGCAGAGAAGGTCAACGAAACCATCGATTACGAGCTCATCGCCAACCGCGTCGTCGAGATCCTCGAGGAGCGTTGGACGATCGAAGAGGTCGAGGATGTGGAAGAACCCGCCGAGGAGACTCCCGTCGAAGAGCCTGTAGAAGAGCCTGTAGAAGAGCCCGTCGAGGAGGAACCCGCGGAAGAGCCCGTCGAGGAGACTCCCGTGGAAGAACCTGCGGAGGAGCCTGTCGAGGAGACCCCCGTGGAAGAACCTGCGGAAGAGCCCGCCGAACCCTTCGATTACGAGTTCGTCGCCAACCGCGTCGTCGATCTTCTGAAGGAACAGGGATTGCTCGTCGCTGTCGTCGATGAAGAGCCCGTCGAGGAGGAGACCCCTGCGGAAGAGCCCGCAGAAACTCCCGCAGAGCCCTTCGATTACGACGGAGTTGCGACCCGCGTCGTCGATATGTTGAAAGAAGAAGGCCTCGTTGTCGCGGCCGCTCCCGTCGAGGAGACCCCCGCCGAAGAGCCTGTAGAAGAGGTTCCTGTCGAAGAGCCCGTGGAAGAGCCCGCCGAGCCCGAACCTGTCGAAGAGCCCGTTGAAGAGCCCGCCGAGCCCGAACCTGTTGAAGAACCCGTGGAAGAGCCCGCCGAGCCCGAACCTGTCGAAGAGCCCGTGGAAGAACCCGCTGAGCCCGAACCTGTCGAAGAGCCCGTGGAAGAACCCGCCGAGCCCGAACCCGTCGAAGAGCCCGTGGAAGAGCCCGCCGAGCCCGAACCTGTCGAAGAACCCGTGGAAGAGCCCGCCGAGGAACTTGCGGTCGCAGAGGCGGTAGCGGAAGAGCCCGTTGAACCCGAACCTGTCGAGCCCGTCGAGGCCGTGGATGAGCCCGCGCCCGAGATGACGACCCGTTTGAAGAGGAGCTTCACCGCGAAGATCATCGAGAGCGAAGAGTCCGTCAAGCAGTATTACAGCGATCTCAAGAACGCTCTCCTCTCCTATCCGCAGATGACCTCGCAGGTGAATTGGTCGAACGATCGCTTTGCCTTCAACAACGAGACGGTGGCGAAGATCGGTGTGCGCGGCAGGACGCTCTGCCTGTACCTCGCCCTCAACCCCGAGGAGTTCCCCGAATCCGTCTATCACCAGAAGTTTGCGGGCAACACCAAGATGTATGAACGCACCCCGCTCATGATGAAGGTAAAGAGCAATGTCGCACTCAAGCGTTCCATCCGCCTCATCGAGCTTCTCGCAGAGCGGCTGGGCGTCGTTAAAGAAGAGATTGAGCCCGTCGATTACGCTTCGCAATTCGCATTCAGGAGCGAGGAAGAGCTCCTTGCGGAGGGCCTCATCAAGACGGGTCTTATGGAGAAGTCCGACCTCAATTTCTAACCACAAGATTAGAAAGCTCGGATTCAGAAACGGATGCGGAGAGCCGACTTTCGGCTCTCCGCTTTATCATATTGTAAGGAGTATCATTTGAACGCAACAAGAAAGGGCAACAAATCGAAAGAGAAGACGCAAGATGCCGTCGAGATGGCCATCTTGAACGGGATCGAAGCATATAACCGCGGCAAAGCAAAGCCGCAAAAACGCAGTCTCGGCGAGGAGCGCTCGCGCGAGGCCATGCAGGAGGCGGGATTGAAGATCCGCCGTCCTTCCCGCGCAAAGGGGAAGGGGACCAAGATCGTAATCGCCAAAACCCCCGCCGCGGCCGCGCCCGCAAAAGTCCCCTCAAAACGAGAAGACAATGTCGTGAAGACGGCGTCTGCCCTACCCATGTCCAAGGGGAAGGCTTCAATTTCCCAACGGATGGAGGAGAAGGGGAAGCGCGCAAAGGCTCAAAAACCCGTCAAGATCCTCTTCTTCGGCGGCGTCGGCGAGATCGGCAAGAACATGACCGCCATCGAGTACGGGGGCGACATCATCGTCATCGATGCGGGTATCATCTTCCCCACGGAGGACATGCCCGGCATCGACCTCGTGTTTCCCGAGATCACCTATCTTACGAGCAACAAGAAGAAGATCCGCGGCGTATTTTTAACGCACGGGCATGAGGACCACATCGGCGGAATTCCCTATCTCATGAAGGAACTCCTTCCCGAGACCCCCGTCTACGGGACCAAACTCACCCTCGCCCTCGCCGATAACAAACTGCGCGAGCACCGCCTCGGCCATGTGAACCTCATCACGGTGAAGCCCAAGGACCGCATCAAAGCGGGGGTTTTCAACGTCAATATCGTCAATGTGAACCATTCCATCGCGGGGGCGACCGCCCTCGCCGTCGAAACGCCTTACGGCATCATCTTCCACAGCGGGGATTTCAAGATCGACCTTACGCCCGTCGCAGGCAGTCCCATCGACCTTGCCGAGATCGCCGAGTACGGAAAGCGCGGGGTGCTCCTCTATCTCGGAGAATCCACCAATATCGAGCGGCCCGGCTATACCATGAGCGAGAAAGTGGTGGGGACGACGCTCGAACACCTCTTTGCCGAACATTCCGACCGCCGCATCATCATCGCGACCTTCGCTTCCAACGTCCACCGTCTGCAACAGATCGTCGATATTGCCGCAAAATTTCGCCGCAAGGTCGCCCTCTCGGGGCGGAGCATGCTCTCCGTTGTGGAGGCGGCCGCCAAGATCGGCGAGATCACCATTCCCGAGGGCATGCTCGTCGACGTCGAGAAGATCAAAAATTACTACGACCGCGAGATCGTCATCGTCTCCACGGGCTCACAGGGGGAACCCATGTCCGCGCTCACCCGTATGGCGGCGGGCGAATTCAACAAAGTCACGATCGGCGAGAACGATACCATCATCATCTCGGCGAGCCCCATCCCGGGGAACGAACGCATGATCTGGGGCGTCATCAACAACCTCACGAGGCTGGGCGCGAAGGTCGTCTATGAGAGCCTCGAAAAGATCCATGTCTCGGGGCACGCCTGCGAGGAGGAACACAAGATCATCCATGCGCTTCTCTCCCCCAAGTTTTTCATTCCCATCCACGGCGAATACAGGCACTTAAAGCGCCATGCGGCGCTTGCCGAAGAGCTCGGCATGCCCGCCCATTGCATCTTCATTCCCGAGATCGGCAACACCGTCGAGGTCACGGGCGAGGCCTTAAGGCAGGGGGAGAACTTCCCCGCGGGGGCCCGCCTCATCGACGGGAGCGGATTTGAAGATCTCGGCACGAGCGAAGTCCTCAAAGACCGCGTGCGCATGTCGGAAGAGGGCATCTTCCTCGTCGTCCTCACCGTCTCGGGCGGGGCGGTCGTGGGGGAGGCCGTCGTCGAGAGCAGGGGGTTTGTCTTTGCCGATGAAAGGGAGGAGCGCGAGACCCTTCGCGAACTCAAATCGGTGGCGGAACGCGCCGCACAGGGCGTTCCTTCGAGCGCGGGCACGGCCGAGATCGAAAGCGCCGTCCGCCGCGCTGTCAAGAATTATATCTTCAAACGCACCAAACAGTCCCCGCTGATCATTCCGATCATCGAGGAGATCTGAACTCTTCAGAGATAGGAGGAAGGTATGAAAAAGAGCCTTACCGTCGTATGCGTCCTGCTCGGCATCTGTACGGCCCTCGCGATCGTCGTCGCAGTCATTGGATTTGTCTACGGCATCCTCGCGCTCGGCATCATCGGGAGCATCGCCGCGCTCGTTTCGCTGTGGTTTTTTGCGGGAATGTTATACCGCGACGTCTTTTATAACCGTGTCGCGGCCTGTTTCGCGGCGAAGGATTTCGCAAAGGCGCGCGACGCGATCGACAGGGCGGAGAGAAACCAATTCTTCTATCCCATCATCCGCGTGCTCGTCTTCCAGCTCGGCCTTCGCACCGCGATCGGCCTCGACGACACCACCGACGCCGTGCGCTATATCGAATCGCTTCGCTCTCTCGGAGGGGGTGCTTCGAGCGAATGGCGGTATAAGACGGCCTACTTTCTCATCATGATCAACCTCGATTGGGGCGACGTTTCGGCAGCGCGTGCGGAATACACCGAATTTTCCGACGCCTGCGAGACGAGCGACACCTTCCGCGAACAGATCGAGATCCTGAACGCCGTCTTTGCCCATATCGACGGAGAAGGGGAGAAACTTCCCGAGGCGGCGGAGCGTTCCGAATACCCCGTGGTGCACCGCGTCCTTCAGAAATATTGCTGATGGAAGAGGCGCTTTTACGGCTGGAAGCCCTGCGATCCGACGCGCTCAAGGGGCGCGACCCGACGGTGTGCGGCGAGACGCTCGAAGTTTTGTTCCGCCTCGCAAAGGGGACGGAGCGTATCCTCGAGATCGGCGCGGCGGAATGCCTTACTTCCATCGGGATGCACCTCGTATCGGGCGCCGCAGTGACGGCCATCGAGCGCGACGGGGAGCGGGCGAAGCGCGCGCGGGAAAACATTGCCGCCTTCCGTCTGGAAAAGGACGTCCGCCTGATCGAGGGGGACGCGGCGGAAGTTCTTCCCTGCCTCGAAGGGCCCTTCGACCTCATCTTTTTAGACGGCCCAAAGGCGCAATACAGGCGGTATTTTTCTGAATGTAAAAGGCTTCTCGGGCGGGGCGGCGTGCTCGTATCGGACGACGTGCTTCTCTACGGTTGGGTGAAGGGTGAACCCCCGAAAAAGCGCAAAATGCTCGCAGAACATATCCGCGAATACCTTGCGATGCTCGAGGCAGACCCCGATCTTGAGACGGAAATTCTGGAGATCGGCGAGGGCCTCGCCGTGAGCAAAAAAACAGGAGCATAAAAAGGAAGATCCCGCCCGCCGCATTTGCGGCGGGCGGCGCAAAGTGAATGGAATGAAGAGCGAACTTCTCGCCCCTGCGGGCAACCTGAAAAAATTGAAACTCGCCCTCCGCTTCGGCGCGGATGCGGTCTACCTCGGCGGCAAGGATTTTTCCTTGAGAAGCTACGCCGATAATTTCACCGACGGGGAGCTCTCGGAGGGAATTGCCTATGCCCATGTCCGAGGGAAGAGGGTTTATGCCGCCGTCAACATCTTTGCGAAGAACGCCGATTTTCCTGCGATAGAGCGGCATTTGAAGTTCCTCGAGGAGGCGGGAGCGGACGGGGTGCTCGTCTCCGATTTGGGCGTTTTCCGCCTTGCAAGAAGGGCCGCGCCTTCCCTCCCCATCCATATCTCCACGCAGGCGAACACGCAAAATCTCGAGGCGGCCGCCATGTGGTCCGAGCTCGGGGCAAGGCGCGTCGTGCTCGGGCGCGAGGTCTCGATCGAGGAGATCGCGCGCATCCACGAGGCCCTTCCCGAATTGGAGCTCGAGGCCTTCGTCCACGGCGCGATGTGCATTTCCTATAGCGGCAGGTGCTATCTCTCCGACTATTTGGAGGGGAGAAGTTCCAACCGCGGCGCATGCGCCCAGCCCTGCCGAGATGCTTACGAACTTCGCCGCATAAAGGGCGGCGAAGCGCTTTCCCTCGAAGAGGACGAAAGGGGGGCATATCTTCTCAACAGCAAGGATCTCAACATGGCAAGGCACTTGGAAGAACTTGCCGCCGCGGGGGTTTGCTCCTTCAAGATCGAGGGCCGCATGAAGAGCGAGTATTATCTCGCCACGGTCGTCAATTCCTACCGCCGTATCTTGGACATGGGGTGGTCGGAATCGCTCGGAGAGGAGCTCGAGACGCTCACGCACAGGCAATATACCACCGCCTACGCCTTCGGAAAAAACACAGATACGGTCTCTTCGGACGGCTCGCAGATTTCGGGGACGTGCGATTTCGTCGCCATCGTCTCGGGTTGCGGACAGGGCAGGGCGGAGGTGGAGATGCGCGGACGCTTCCATGAGGGCGACGTGTTGGAAGTTCTCTCTCCCGACGATAATTTCGGAAGACGCATTCCCGTTGAGGACCTTCGCGACGGGGAGGGCGCTCTCTGTCCCGACGCCAAGCTCGTTCAGGCGCGATATTCATTCAAATGCCCCCTTTCCCTTCAAAGCGGCGATATTTTGCGGCGCCGCCGCGTGCATGCCATGACGCTCTGCCCCGCTCCCTTCGCAAAGATCGAGGCGGGGGAGAAGACCTTCGAGATCAGATTGAACGACGAGAAACGCCGCGCAGTCAAAGTGGGGGATACGATCGAGTTCACCGAGCGGGAGAGCGGCAAAAAAATGCGGGTGATCGTCGAGAGTTTGCAGAAATTCGCAACATATGAAGACCTGTTGCGTGCCCTTCCGCTTTCGTCCTGCGGCTATGAGGCGGGAGAGAAGGCCTCCCCGCACGATATGGACGCCTATTATTCCCCCGAGAAGCAGGAAGAATACGGCTTCCTTGCGATCGGCGTCAAATTGCTCTGAATAGGCAAAAAAATTCGCGCCGCCCGAACGGGCGGCGCTTCGATTTTATCAGGGCATATGCCTTCAATCCTTATATGCCTTGCCTTCCTCATAGAAGGCGCACTTGCGGATATAGCGTTTATATTCCGCACAGTATGTCTCGTACTTCTCGCAGTCGCTGCGGTAGGCCTCTTCGAGCGCGGGGACCATCTTGGGATGGGGCGCGCCGTAGATCTCGATCGCGAGCGCTTTTCCCGCCTTCATAAGTTTCAAAGACAAGATGGCGTTCGGCAGGAAATAGGCGACGAAAAGGATGGAGAATGCCATTGCCAGGACGCCGACGGGAATGATGCTGTGCAGATAGCCCTTCGGCATAAACGTCCAAACGGCCGCCATCACAAGCCCCGCGACTCCGATCGCGGCCCAGAGGAAGCTGTAGATGGCCGCGGCAAGAAGCCACCGCCGCCTGCAAACCTTTATCGGCTTCCTCTCTTTGGGGCTTGATGTGCCTATGAAACGCTTCATGATCAGAATATTAGCGGCCATCATCGCACCTGCCACGAGGAGGGGAAAAAGCGTCATCGACATGATGATCTTTGAGCGCTTCTTCTTGACATATTTTTCGATCCGCTGTTCATGCTCGGGCGTCACGGGGATCGCGGTGCGGTATTCGGGCTTTACCGTCACGTCGCTTTGGGGCTTTACAGGTTCTCCCATTTCGGTGCGCGCTTTTTCGGCGCGTTCTTTGAGAAAGTTTGCAAACGCGGCGTTCTTCTTGGGAACGAGGTAGTGCGCGAGCATCGCCCCGACGGAGATCAGCGCGAAGAAGAGGGCGAAAAGGAGCGTGCAGAGGGGCGCCGCCCCGGGAGTTCCGAAGAAGGTCGTCTTTGTGATGAGCACGATGGAGACGATGAACGAGGCGAGATAGAGGGCATAGGCGATATATGTAAGGACGTCGATGACGCGCGGGCCCGCTCCGCCGCTTCCCGCTCTCTTCACGCGCAGAGTGATCTTAAAGCAGAAGGGGAGCATGACGCACGCGAACACAAAGGAGAGGGCGGCAAGCGCGACGAGCACGATGCACAGCACATCTCCCATGGCGAGCATGCTGTAAAGGCTTCCCATAAGTCCAAACCCGCCGAAGGGCGTTGCGGGCCCGAGGAAAAAGAGGAAGGAGAGTACGGCAAATAGCGCAAACAAAAAGGTGGGGACATAGGGCAGAAGGTCATAGAATTTGACCGCGCCCGAGGATACCATGCCGCGGGTCGAAGCATCATTTTGCGTTTTGACTTCTTCCTGCGCCGCATCGACGCCCTTTCCGCAGTTCGGGCAGAAGTTTCCTTCAAACTCCATGCCGCATTGGGTACATTTGTGTTTCATAGATACCTCCGAATATTTTTTGCGGGCTACGGCGCTCAAAAAAAGCGCCTCCAATAAGGAGGCGCCCGCATAAGGTACCCCTTATTGTTGCGCTACAATATTCCCAAAACGTATAAGGAAAAAAGGATACACCGATGCCACTGCAGATTGTATCTTATACGTTTCGGTATTAAATTGTAGCGCATATTCATTCTACCATAGGGGGCATAAATTTGCAAGGGTTTTGGAAAATTTTGCGCGAAAAATAACTTCCCTTTTGGGCGGGGGCGTATTTCGGCCGAAGGGCGCATACGATAGGGTATGCGGGTGCATTTGAAACGCGCGGGTGCGACCTTCTTCGCCGCGCTTTTATTGTTTATGATCGTCATCGGGATCTTTCTCGCCGTCTTTCAATGCAAGGGCAAAAAGACGGCCACCGTCTCCCTCGGCCAGAAATATTTCTTCCTCGTACGCGACTGCGATACCCTCACCGCGGGGGTCGTCGCGGGGGATAGCTACCTCGCGGGCGGGGCGGGGTATCTTCTGGAAGAAGAGGACGCCGTCGTCCTCGCATGCTACTATAAAAAGACGGATGCGACGTTCGTCGAGGGTACCATGTCTGCAAACGGGGTGGAAGTGCGCGTTTTGGAGCGCGAGGCGAAGGATTTTTATCTGAACGGAAAAAAGGCGGAAGCGAAGGGACTCATCGAGGCCAATGCGCAGACGCTCGACGAGATCTCCCGCATCTTGTATGACGCGGCAAACGGGCTCGAGCGTTCCTCGGTGACGCAGGAGGGCGCGCGGGCGGCCGTGACGGGCGCGGTAAAATCGCTCGGCGGTCTTCTCACGGAAAACGGCGAAGGAACTTTTGCGCTCTGGAATGTCGTACTTCGCCGCGCCATGCGGCGGGGTAGGGAGATCGCCGCGGGCATCCTCTTTTCCAAAGACCTTCGCTATTTGCAGATCGAGCTCTGCCTCGCCGTCCTCTCGATCGGGGAATATTTTCGCTGAGGCGGGCAAAATTTCTTTTGAAAATCATTATGAAAACGCTTGCTTTTTTGCGGAATCTTTTTTATAATAAATGAGCAATACGGGCGTATGCTACTGTGGCTCAGTCGGTAGAGCGATTGATTCGTAATCAATAGGTCGCCGGTTCAAGTCCGGCCAGTAGCTCCAAAAAGTGAGACGGGAACAATCCCGTCTCACTTTTTGTATATAGTCGCTACTTGAACCGTCCAGACCTATTGATTAAAAGAATGGGGGCCCCCGAAAAATGATTGGGAAAAAGTGATGGGAGCGATGAAGGCGCAAGTCAATCATTTTTTGGGGAGGGAAGAGGTCGCCGGTTCAAGTCCGGCCAGTAGCTCCAAAAAGTGAGAGGGGAACAATCCCGTCTCACTTTTTGTATATAGTCGACACCTGAACCGTCCGGACCTATTGATTAAAAGAATGGGGGCCCCCGAAAAATGATTGGGAAAATATTCTATCGAAATATGTTGACAAACAACCGCCTTGTGGGTATAATATAAGTAGGAAAGTAAGAAATTCCTACTTTTTGATAGGAGGTGAAATATGTTAGCGGAACTCAGAGGGAAATCTCAGATCACCATTCCCAAAGAGATTGTAACGGGGCTCGGCTTAGAGGAAGGGGATAAACTTGAGGTCTTCTCAAAAGACGGGATGATTTGCCTTATGCCTGTGACGGTTTATCCGAGAGATTATGTTGCAGAACTTCGGCGCGAGATCGACGGTGTGAAGGCGGATATCGACAGCGGCAAGCAGCCCGTTTTCAGTTCGATCGATTCCCTGTTCGACAAGTTGGAGGGCAAGTGATGGCATTTCAAATCACTTTTACCGATAGATTTCAGAAGCACTACTTTGACCTGACGGAAACCGAAAAGAAGCAACTTCGTAAAAAACTTACAATTCTCGCAGAAAATCCTCTGCACCCGTCCCTGCGAACGAAACGCATACAGGGAACGAATGACCTGTTTGAGTGTAGTGTCAACATGAATATCCGAATTATTTGGTACTACGAAGGCGACACCATGATCATCCTCGTTGACGTGGGGCATCACGATATCTTGAAGAAATATTAAATGCGTTAAAAGAAATCGCGAGGAAATACCCTCGCGATTTCTTTGTCATTCGGGAATGTTTTTTTTGAGGCGCAGGAATTTCTCGTTGAGGCGGGTGAACATATCCATGAGTTCGGGGTCGTAACTTAAAACAAATTCCTTTACGTGGGCGGGGAGATTTTCGATTTTTTCGGAGAGTTCCCTGTCCTTTTCATACTGCGTAATATCATGGTAAAAGAACTCCTCGGGGGTGGAGCGGCACGCTTCGATGATTTTGAGGAGCACTTCGAGGCTCGGCAAGAAGTCCTTCTTGCTCTCCAAACGGTTGATATAGTTCGGGTTCATCCCGATCGCGAAAGAGAGCGCCTTCTGCGTGAGTTTCGCCCGCACACGAATGTAGCCTATCCTTGCGATGATGTCCGCTTTCTCCATACAAAACCCCCTGCGCGTTGATACCTTTATTATAAAATATCGACCGCACAGGCATGGGGTGACTGCACTTGGCAACATGGTGTAGTATGTCCATTTTTTATGGATTGATAAACATATTTCTTGGTAAAATATTGACATTCTCCCGTGGTGGGTGTATAATGCACCATGTATATCACCCTAAAGGAGATTTTATATGAAGAAGAAAGGGTTTTTGATCGGCATGGTTTTATCGCTTGTAGTGTGCCTCTGCCTCGCGCTTTTCTGTGCGTGCGGCGAGGCGGAAACAAACACGGGCGACACGGGAAGCGGCGAGACTTCGTCGCAACAGGAGATATACGAGAAGTATGTCGCCTATGCGACCGCCGCAGGGGACGACGTTCTCTCCTATGAGGAATGGCTCGAAAGCATTCGTGGGAAGGACGGCAAAGACGGCAAGGACGGCAAGGACGGTTCCGACGGCAAGGACGGGAAAGACGGACAGGACGGCGCGGATGGTCAAGACGGAAAGAGTGCCTATGACATTTGGCTTGAAAACGGTCACAGCGGCTCGGAGAGCGACTTCCTCGACTGGTTGAAGGGCGAGAAAGGAGACACGGGCGACACGGGTGCGCAAGGTCAGAAAGGCGAGGACGGTGCCGACGGAAAAGACGGACAAGACGGCGTCGACGGACAAGACGGGGAAGACGGGCTTTCCACGTATGAGCTGTTCATGAAGTACTATCCCTTCTATCAAGGCACGGAAAAGGATTGGGTAGACGATCTCATATCAGACAATCTCGAACTCTTCACCGTCACATTCAAGGCGGTCGGGGAAGAGGATCTTGTTCGATATGCCTTCAAGGGGCAGGCCGTTCTCGAAGTCCCCGAAGTTCCCGAGAAGATCGGCAACAGCGGCGCGTGGGACACGACCGATTTCAGCAATATCACGCAAGACATGACGGTGAACGCCGTCTATGAGACGATCGGCCTTGCCTACACCCTCATCAACAATCAGCAGGAATACCGTGTGTCTGCGGGAACGATGAATAAAGAAACCGAGGAGCTGTTCATTCCCGCCGTTCACGAGGAAAAACCCGTCACGGTCATTGCGGAAAATGCGTTTAGGGGAGATTATTTAGACTATCAATTCAAACTCGCGCACCTTCCCGAGAACATAACGGAGATACGTAATTACGCATTTGCATATTGCCAGCAGTTGCAAAGCATTCAGATCCCGAGCAAGGTGACGGAAATGGGGGAAGGTGCTTTTAGCGGTTGCACTTCTTTGACGACCGTGGAAATGCCAAATGTAACAAGTATTTATAGGTATGCTTTTAGCGGTTGCCCTTCTTTGACGACCGTGGAAATGCCGCAGGTGACGACGATCGGATGGTGTGCTTTTTACGGTTGCACTTCTTTGACGACCGTGGAAATGCCGAATGTAACAAGTATTGACCAGCAGGCTTTTTACGATTGCACCTCTTTGATGGCCGTAGAAATGCCGAATGTAACTACGATAGGAAGCTCTGCTTTTCACGGTTGCACTTCTTTGACAACCGTAGAAATGCCGAATGTAACAACGATAGGAAACACTGCTTTTTACGGTTGCACAGCTTTGGAGCATTTGGAAATTCCAAACGGGGTAACTAGAATCGAATTTAATTTATTTGAAGGCTGTACTTCCTTGAAATACGTTATCCTTCCGAGCGAAATCACATATATATGCGACGACGCCTTCAAGGGTTGCACCGTGTTTGAAGCGGTTTACTTCAAGGGCGATGAACAGGCATGGGGCAACATTCAAATTGATGATAGCAATAGCATATTGAGAGACGCAAGGGTCTATTACTACGCAGACCCCATGCCCGAAGAGAATGAGGGCGACTATTGGCACTACGACGCGGACGACAAAACGCCCGTCGTCTGGAAAAAAGAAGTTTAATAAGTAAGGAAAAGGTGACAGCTTCCCCCCGCACGCGGGGGAAGCCTTTTGCCGCATTTCATTCACGTCACCATGAGCTTGCCGAAGGGCTACCGCATTTCATTACGTCACCCTGAGCCTGTCGAAGGGCTACCGCAGTATAAGGTGATGTTTCGACTTCGCTACTTCGCACAGAGCGCTCGTGCCGCGCTTCGTGCAATCAAAATGCGCGCGGGGCAACATGACGAATTAAAACGCGGGGCGTTGCTTCAATCACGTCACCCTGAGCCTGTCGAAGGGTCACCGCATTTCATTACGTCACCCTGAGCTTGTCGAAGGGTCACCGCATGCCACGAGGAGCAAAACGGATTTCTTATAAAAGGCACTTATTGTATTGACAAAAAACGATTCTTTTTGTATAATTTTGCCAAGGTTCGCGGGCAGTAAAACACCCCCGTCCGAAAATAAAGTTAAAGGAGATAAAACTATGAGAACAGCAAAAGACACTTATATCGCGCAGGTAACGGCGGCATTTGCGGAGTTTGCAAACGCGCACCACGGGGAGACGCTTACCAAAGCGGAAATTGACGAAGGCGCACGCGTCCTCATGCGTGACGGCAACCTTCACGGATATTGCGTCTCTGATTTTGCGCAGGGCGAGACGAACGAACACAGAAGCAGAAGCAATCCCACCCTCTTCAAGCGGATAGAAGATGGGGAGGGCGTCTACGTAGTTATGTAAAAATGAAATGAGACGGGCTTTACCCGTCTTATTTTTTGCACAACTCGTGAAAATTATCTTGAAAAAGTTGCAATCGCGGGGAAGGGGTGGTATAATATTAGCCGAAATTTGTAGTGAATAAGG
Source organism: uncultured Clostridia bacterium (assembly GCA_947598205.1). GTDB lineage: Bacteria > Bacillota > Clostridia > Christensenellales > Borkfalkiaceae > Gallimonas. Next base: position 30,253 of record CANQFB010000008.1, on the reverse strand, counting down.
AGGCAATTTTATGTTAAACAAGAAGATCGCGGAGCTTCTGAACGATCAGGTCAACAAGGAACTTTATTCGGCCTATCTCTATCTCGACTTCGCCAACTATTATGCCGATGAAGGGCTCGACGGCTTCGCCCATTGGTACGAAGTGCAGGCGCAGGAGGAGCGCGACCACGCCTTTATGATCAGAAGGTATCTTCTCAATAGCGGCGAGAAGGTGACGTTTGCCGCCATCGCAAAGCCTGACAAAACTTTTGCAAATCACATGTCTCCCCTTGAAGCGGGGCTCGAACACGAGCGGTATGTGACTTCCCTTATCACCGCCATCTACCATGAGGCGTTTGCGCAGAAGGACTACAAGACGATGCAGTTCTTGGATTGGTTCATCAAAGAACAGGGCGAAGAGGAGACGAATGCAGACGATCTCATCAAGAAGATGAAGCTCTTCGGGTGCGATGCGAAGGGGCTCTATGCGCTCAACCAAGAACTTCTCGGCCGCGTCTATGCGCCCTCGGCGACGGGCCCTGCGATGTGATAGAAATCATCTTCATACGATAAACGGGCATACCATGTCTGAAACAGAAGATCGCGCGGCGCCCTGCTCTCGAAGCAGTGCGCCGCGTTTTATCGTAGAAGCGGTGCGGACTTGCTTTTTCGCACAAAATATGGTAAAATCAAAGAACAGATCTTAAAGGAGCGATACGATATGGTGGAAGTGGTTGCGGCGCTCATTTGGCGGAAGGGGAAATTTCTCATCTGCCGAAGGCCGCCGCATAAGGCGCGGGGAAATTTGTGGGAATTCGTCGGCGGGAAGGTCGAGGCGGGCGAGAGCAAGCAAGAAGCGCTTCGCCGCGAGTGCCGCGAGGAACTTGCGATCGGCGTGAAGGTCGAAAAAGTCTACTGCGAAGTGACCCACGCCTATCCCGACCTCACGGTGCACCTCACCCTCTTTGAGGCCGCCGTCGAGGAGGGCGAACCGCAACTTCTCGAGCACACCGAAATGCGTTGGATCGCGCCCTCGGAGATAGACGGCTTTGCCTTCTGTCCCGCCGACGGGGAGATCCTCGAAAAGATCAAGCGCGACGCGGGCGCATAGGGTTGACTTTGCACCCGAAGAACCTTTATAATATGGCTATGGAACATGAATTTTCGAGAGAGGAACTTCTCATCGGCAAAGAGGGGGTGGAAAGGCTGAAAAACAGCCGCGTCATCCTCTTCGGACTGGGCGGCGTGGGCGGCTATTGCGCCGAAGCCCTCGCACGCGCGGGGGTGGGGTCGATCGCCCTCGTCGATCACGACGTCTTCACCCTGACCAACCTCAACCGCCAGCTTCATGCGACAATGAAGACGCTGGGAAGATATAAGGTGGACGTCGTCCGTGAGCGCATTCTTGAGATCTTCCCCGAATGCGACGTGCAGACCTATAAGGCGTTTTATCTTCCCGAGACGGCGGGGGCGTTCGACTTTCATAATTATGACTATATCGTCGACGCGATCGATACGGTCGCGGGGAAGCTCGCCATCGCCCAAAACGCCGAGGCGGCGGGGACGTCTGCCATCAGCTGTATGGGGGCGGGGAACAAATCAGACCCTACCATGTTCGAGGTCGCAGACATTTTTTCGACGTCCGTCTGCCCGCTTGCCCGCACGATGCGCCATGAGCTCAAAAGGTTGGGCGTGAAAAAGCTGAAGGTCGTCTATTCCAAGGAAGAGCCCATTCGCCCCCTTCCCTCCGAGGAGAAGAGCGGAAAACGGGAGACGCCGGGAAGCCTCTCCTTTGTGCCCTCCGTCGCGGGGCTCATCCTCGCAGGCGAGGTCGTAAAAGACCTCATCGGGAGGAAAGAATGATGGAAAATGAAGCCTTGACTTCGGACATGGGTATCAGAAAAGAGGTCGAAGAGGGCATCCGCACCACGTTTTCGCGGCGGCTCTTCAAGCCGTTTGCGAAGGCGATCGCCACCTATCACTTGGTCGAGCCCAACGATAAGATCGCCGTGTGCATCTCGGGCGGGAAGGATAGCTTCCTCATGGCCAAGCTCTTTCAGGAGCTCAAACGGCACAACAAATTCCCATTCGAGCTTAAATTTCTCGTGATGGACCCCGGTTATGCCCCCGAAAACCGCGTTCTCATCGAAAAAAACGCCGCGCTTCTCGATGTTCCCGTCACAATCTTTGAGACGGATATTTTTGAAAATGTCGTCCATATCGAAAATTCCCCCTGCTATCTCTGCGCGCGCATGCGGCGGGGGCACCTCTATAATATGGCGCAGAGGCTCGGGTGCAACAAGATCGCCCTCGGGCATCACTTCGACGACGTCATCGAGACCATTCTCATGGGGATGCTCTATGCGGGGCAGGTGCAGACGATGCTTCCCAAACTCAAGAGCGCTAACTTCGAGGGGATGGAACTCATAAGGCCCATGTACCTCGTGCGCGAGAGGGATATTATCGCGTGGAAGGAGGCGTACGGCCTCAACTTTCTGCGGTGTGCGTGCAAGTTCACCGCGGATGCGGCGGAGGGGGAGAAGGACTCCAAACGCCAGCGGGTGAAGAAGCTCATCCGCACCTTAAAAAAAGAGCTCCCGCAGGTGGAGCAGAATATCTTCAAGAGCGTGGAGAACGTGAACCTTTCCGCCGTCATCGCCTATAAGGATAAATCGGGCATCAAGCATCGCTTTGATGAAGAGGGCGGGCCGGAAGAATAGGTAAATCCCATATTTGCGGTCCGATAATGCGTCGAAGTAGCAAGGTGGACCAATTGTACACCCCACCCCCTTTTATTCCCCCTCCCCGAGGAGGGGGTTTCGCTTGTCAGCATTGTTTCCTTACAAATATTTGGCGAGTTCTTTGAGCTGGCGGTTTTGCAGTTCGATGAGGCGGCGGGTGAGATCCTTCGCGCGCTCGTCCGCGGCGGCGTAGTCGTTCAAATACTTATTCAAAGATTTGATCCCCATGTCACAGCCGTCCGTGAGGAGGGAGGCGATCTCTTCGTCCGTCTCCTTCACCGCCATCATGAAGTTGGTCTTGAGCCACGCCATCCCCTGCGCAAGGGGGCTGGGGTCCTTGCCCTCGTCGCGGTAGGAATGCAGAATACCCTGAATTTCGTTCTGTAGCAGGGCGTATTCGCGCTGATAGTCGTCGAGCATGGCCGCAAAATCGGCGCTCTGTGCGTGGTCCTTCACTTCGTCGATTGCGGAAATCCCCATTTGGATGCCCGCGTCGCATTCGCGTAAAAGTTCTATGGTATCGTGTTCGATCATATTTGCCTCCACTCTTAGTTTGCGCAGGGGAAGCAAATAAATGCAGAAAAAAGGGCAGCCGTTGCGGTTGCCCTTTTCGGACTTCGTATGAGGGGATTCTCTCGCCCGCGAAGCGGGCTCGGAATGACAGGTTTGCCAAGGACTGTGTATTGGGGATTCTTCGGAGAGGGGCGACGCTTCCCAAATCGTCACCCTGAGCCTAGTCGAAGGGTGACCACAATAATAAGGTGATGCTTCGACTCCGCTCAGCATGACGTGATTAAGAAGCGTTTGGACTGCGTATGAGGGGATTCTCTCGCCCGCGGAGCGGGCTCGGAATGAGGAGTAGGATTAACCCCCACCCGTCGCAAATGCGACGCCCTCCCCCTTGGGAAGGGGGAGGGCTTTCGGACTGCTCACCAAATAAAGTTTGATTTTGCCGCTTCGCCGTTGTCGATGAGAATGTCCTGCGCGGTCATCGAGCGGTTGACGACCGTCACGAAATATGCCCATTCGGCAATCTCTTCGGGCTCCGCCCACTTGGGGAGAAGGGTCTCCGCCATGATCTGCGCCCACAGCCTTTCATCCTGCATCACATGGTCGTTGAGGTGCGTCCTCACCCCGCCGGGGGAGAGGCTGTTCGCCGTCGCGCCGAAGGCCGAGATGCGCAGGGCGACGTTCTTCATATAGGCGACAAGCCCGCCCTTGCTCGCGGCGTATTCGGGGAATTCCGCCCCTGTGCGCGCGCTCGACGAGGCGATGAAGAGGACGCTCTTTATTTTGCGCTGGAAGGCGTATTTTTCTGTGACGCGTATCGCCCCTTTGAGATTGACTTCGATGTCGCGCCCGGAGTTTTGCACGCCTGCATTATTGATGAGGATCTCAACGCCCGAAAGTTCGGGAAGCTCGCCCGAGAAGACGTCCGTCTGCACATGTGAATACTGCGGCGAGACGATGGACGGGGGTACCATGTCCAAACCTATCACCTCATGTCCGCAAGATAAGAACTTCTCCGCGATGGCCTTCCCGATGCCCTTACTCGAGCCCGTTATGAGAACTTTCATATCGTTCCTCCCTGAATTTGAGATATTCTTCGCCCACGCCTTCCTTTTTCCAACGCCGCGTGATGGCATAGCCGGGGTAGAGGAAGATGAGCTCGCACAAAAGTTCCGCGACCATGCCCGTGAGCGCGCAGGTAACGCATTTCAGCCACGTCCAGCCGAAGAAGAAATGGCTCACGAGGAGGGCGAAGGTGAAGTTATCGACGAATTGCCCGATGGCCGTCGAGACATAGGTGCGCATGATGTAGGCCGCAATCCCGTCGGGCTTCTTCTTGAAGAGCTTCCCGATGCCGAAGTTGGTGAAATTGTTGACGACGGAGGAGGCGAGGCAGGCGACCGTGCTCCCGATGACGACGTACCATGTTCCCCCGAAAGTCCTGTCGAGGGCGTGGTTGATGACGTTTTCGCTCCCGTCTACAAAGCTTTCTCCCCACATGCCGGGGATGAGGCTTCCCAAAAAGAGGAGGAGGCAGAAGAAGAGGTTCGCGAGGATGGCGAGCACGGTAAGCTCGGTCGCGGCCTTGGGACCGAACCGCTTCGTCACGATGTCCATCGTAAAGAAGGCAAACCACGAGACGATGATGCCGCAGTCGAGCCCCAGCCACCACGGCGTTTGGATGCTCTTGTTGGCGAGGAGGTTCATCGAGAAGATCGACATGACGAAGAGGACGGTGACAAGCGCGGGAATGTTTTTGAGAAGGATGCGGAATTCCCTCCATTCCCTTTTCAGACGGCGTAGAAACATGATTTTTACTCCCAAAATTTCGGCGGCAAACAAAAAGGGGCGCAAAGCGCCCATCCTTTCCATAGTTTTGTTTTAAGACAGGATGGTTCCGAACTGTCTGCTCGTCTGCTTTTTTCCTATTTTAACATACTTTCCAAGGGGCGTCAACCGATTTCTGCGGGCGTTTCCTCAATTTGCGCGGCTTTTTCGGCCTCCGCCCTTTCCGCCGTCTTTTTCACATATGCCTCTGCATTGAGGGCGATGACGATGAAGCCGATCTCCAAGAAGGCGATGCCCACAAAGACGCCGACAATGATGTTCACGACAAAGACGACGAGGGCGACGAGGGCCGCCGTGAGCAGGAAGATGATGAGGTTGGTGACGAAGAGCTTCATCACGTTCTTGAAGTTGACGATCTTTTTGAGCGCGATCTTGCCCCGCCCGTGGATAAGGAAGGCCTCGAAGAGGGAGACGGTGCCGAAAAAGACGACGGCGAAAAGGGTGGAGATGAGGATGCTCGGCCGCCACAGCGTCGCCATCCAAGCGCAAACGCCCGCCAAGGCGACGGTGAGGAAGGAATCAACGAGGGCATGTAAAAGGAAGGCCTTTATGGTCCGCTTCGCCATATTGCGGCGAATGAGCCACCGCGTGAGGAAGTACCCCGCGATCATGCCGATCGCCGTAAAGGAGATCACGGCGGAGAGATAGAGCCCGAGGCTATGGGTGAACGTCTGGATGGAGGCGGCGAACTGCGCCGTGTATTCCTCCGTTCCCACGAGGGCATTGAGGGTAGTTCTGATCCAATCCGCGCTCGCCAAAGTGCGGACGGCGGCCAGCGGATCGCCCCAATCGAGGGCCTTGACCGCCGAAAAAATGCCGTCCTTCAAGACGACGAGATCGATGGCGCTGCCTTCGAGAATGGTCTTGACGTCGCCCGCGAGCGTCGAGACGGACGAGATGACGCCGGGAATGAGGACGGAGAGGCCGAACACCAGCCCGAGCGCGATGGTCCCGAGAGGCGTGAAGAAGTATTTCAGATTCTTAAAAAAGTTGACAATTCCCTGCTTGATCATGGTCGCGTCCCTTATTTCTTTTTGGAATGTTCCTTTTTCCACGCCTTGATCTCTTCGAGACGGGCCTTGAAGCGGGCCTCCGCGCCCTGCTCGGTGGGGGTATAGTATTCCTTCCCGGCAAGCGAATCGGGAAGGCATTGCATCGTGGTGAGCTTGTCCTCGAAGTCGTGCGCGTACTCGTAACCCTTGCCGTAGCCGAGCTCCTTCATGAGCTTGGTGGGCGCGTTGCGGATGACGAGGGGGACGGGCTCGGCGAGCATCTTGAGAGCGTCTTCTTTCGCCCGCATATAGGCGACGTCGCATGCGTTGGACTTGGGTGTTACAGACATATAGACAACCGCTTCGGTGAGGTGTACCGAACACTCGGGCATGCCGATGAGGCGGCAGGCCTCGAAGGCGGCGACGGCGATCTCCAAGGCGCGCGGGTCTGCAAGGCCTATATCCTCGGAGGCGAACCGCGTGACCCGTCTTGCGATATAGATGGGGTCTTCGCCCGCCTCGAGCATGCGCGCCAGCCAGTAGACGGCGGCGTCGGGATCGGAGTTGCGCATAGATTTATGCAGGGCGGAGATGAGGTTATAGTGTTCCTCCCCCGTCTTATCGTAGAGGAGGGATTTTTTGGAGGTGATCTGTTCGATGGTCTCCTTTGTGACGACGGTTGCGTTGCCCTCGAGATCGCCGTTGAGGATGGCCATCTCCAAGGTGGAGAGAGCGCTCCGCGCGTCGCCGTTCGCAAAATTCGCGATCGTCGAAAGGAGCTCGTCGGAGATCTCCACTTTCTGGCGGCCGAACCCGCGCTCGTCCTCGACGGCATGGCGCAGAAGCTCTGTGAGTTCCTCCGTCTTCAGCGCCTGCAGGACGAAGACTTTGCACCGCGAGAGAAGCGCCCCGTTCACCTCGAAGGAGGGGTTTTCCGTCGTTGCGCCGATGAGGATGATGCTTCCCCGTTCCACATAGGGGAGGAATGCGTCCTGCTGGGCCTTGTTGAAGCGGTGGATCTCATCGACGAAGAGGATGGTCTTCTCGCCGAAACGGCGGTTCTTCTCCGCCTCCTCCATCACCTGTTTGATCTCCTTGATCCCGCTCGTGACGGCCGAAAAATCGATGAATTTCGCCTTGGTGCGGTTGGCGATGATGCGGGCGAGCGTCGTCTTGCCCACGCCGGGCGGGCCCCAGAAGATCATGGAACTCACCTTGTCCTCTTCGATGAGGCGGCGCAAGACTTTCCCCTCGCCGAGGAGATGCTTCTGCCCGTAGAATTCCTCGAGATTGCGGGGGCGAAGGCGCGCCGCAAGGGGCTCGGAATCCTTTCTTTCAAAAATCGTACCCTGTTCCAACATGCTGTTTCCTCATATATTACCGCCTTCCGACGGTGATGACGGGGAGATAGTCCCCGAAACCTTCGACGATCTCTTCGAGCGCGGCACGCAGGTCCTCGTCCTTCACGGCGCAGGAAAAGGGGACCTCCGCGTCGAAGATGACCTTGTCGCGCTGGCCGCGCACGATGCGGAAATCGTGCAGTTCCAACCCCGCGGCGACGGGCGCGGCTTGGGCGAGGATCTTCTCCTCGAGCGCGTGCGCCTCGCCGTCCTGAAGATCGACGGGATCGAGGTGCGCGGTGAGCGCCACGCCGAGTTTTTCTTTGACCGCGTGTTCGACGCCGTCGATGATCGCGTGAGCCTCGATCGCGGACATGGTGGCGTCCATTTCGATGTGAACGGTCGCATAGAGCGCATCTGCCCCATAGGAAAAGACGCTCAGATCGTGCATGCCGAGGACCTCTTCCTTCGATAAGATCTCCCCTCGGATGGCGGCCACGAGGGCGGCGTCGGGGGCCTGCCCGAGAAGCTGGGAGCTCGTCTGCCGCAAGATCTTCACCCCCTGCCACACGATGAAGAGGGCGACGAGAATGCCCGCTACGCCGTCGGCGGGGAAGGCGGTGAACTGCATGATTAAAAGTCCGCAAATGACGGAAAGGGTCGCAATGCAGTCGCACAGGCTGTCCGTCGCGGCAGCGCGCAAAAGATCGGAGGAGAGTTTCTTCCCCTCGGCGCGGAAGAGAAAATACATTCCCGCCTTGAGGAGCACGGAGGCGCCGAGCACGGGGAAGACCACCCACGACCGCACGGCCGCACCCCCCGTTATGAGCTTTTCGATGGATTCGCGCAGAAGTTCCACCGCGAGAAAGAGTACAAAAAGCCCCGTTGCGAGCGCGGCAATATATTCGGCGCGGCGATGCCCGTAGGGGTGCTTGCTGTCGGCGGGCTTGGCCGAGATGCGGAAGGAGACGAGCGAGACGACGCCGCTCCCACAATCGCTCAAATTATTGAACCCGTCGGCGATGACCGAGACGAGGCCGAAGAGGACGCCGACGGCGAGTTTGGCCGCCGCGAGCGCGAGGTTGCACGCGATCCCGACGGCGCTCACGGCCGCGCCTCTTTGCGTGCGCGAACGACTTTCCATAGCTTCATTATATGACAAACCGCGGGCGTTGTCAATCCCCGTGAGGGGACGAATTGTATGCGCCGCGCAATGCTTCGTGAAATTCCATTTATCCGAGCTATATTCACGATTATTTCATTAAAACACTTTACACCGCGCGAAAAATGTTATATAATAAACGATAGAGGACATTATGCGCACCGCTTTTGGACATTGGAAATACATTGTCAAAAATCTTTGGTTCGTTCTGCCGTTTGCCGTGCTTCCGGCAGTCTTTCTCGCGCTCTCTCTCGACTACACCAGCGTTGGCGCGACCGTGCGCACCTTCTTCACCGTCTCGCCGCGGGAGGGCTTCGTCGAATACTTCCGCACATGGAGCCTGATCCGAATCGACGGCGTGCTCGGCGGGATATATTCCCTCCTTGCCTTCATCGCCATAATTTTGTGCGCGGTGCCCATGCTCGTGCTCGTCGAAAAGCATATGCGCATCGGCAAGCGCACCCTCTCGGGGCTCATGACGGGGAGCTTCTCCCTGTTCCTTTCCGTCCTCGCCATCGTCCTCGGCTATCTCGCCCTCTACGAAGTCTGGGCGGTGATCCTCTCCGCGCTTCTCTTCGTCGTCGCCCAGATCAAGATCACGGCGCTCGCATACGTCTTCTATGTCCTCGTCTTTCTGCTCCTCACCTTTGCGCTCTTCTATGTCGCGACCATCTTCTATCTCTGGCTCCCTTGCAGGCAGGCGACGGGCTTCGGCCCCTATGGGGCTTTTCTCTATTCCTACCGCCTCATGACGGGGGTGCGCTGGAAGCTCATTCTCGCCTTCTGTACGTCTTTCTTTGCGTGCATGGTATGCACGGCGGGCTTCTCGCTCCTTCCCGAAGCGGCATTCCGCGTTTTGCTGATCGCCGTCTATGCGGCGCTCTATTTGAGTTTCCTCATCCGCATGGAGACCGTCTATTTCGAGACGGATAAGCTGGACCGCGAAGATGTTTTACGAAGCTACAGGGGGTATTAAATGAGATTCCGCCATTCCGTGAGCATCACCGTCGATAATTTTTCGGGCGTCTTTAAGCTCCTTTTGTCCCGCCTCATCTCGGCGGTCGTCTTTTTCAGCCTTACCTATGTCATTCTCTCGCTCGGGCTCTCCATCATCGTGAAGAGCCCCGAACTGGGCACTCTGAAGGAACTTGGGCGCACGTTTATCAAGGCGCTCTTCGGCGGGCAGTATTCCGTCTTGCAGACCATTCCGCAGGAGTTCCATGCGGCCCTCTCCGCCTTTTGGGATCTGCTCGGCCAACATATCGGCTCGATCGTGGGCTCGCTCATCGGCGTGTGCCTTATGTATCTTCTTCTGCGCTATTTCAACGGCCTCGCGGTCTTCGCCCTCGGCGGAACGATCAACGACCGTATGAGCATGAATGCAAAGACGAGTTTTGCCGCATCCTATTTCCGTCGGATCGGGAAGGCCTCCCTGTACCAGCTCATCTACGTTCCCATTACGTTTTTATACGATGTACTCTCCGTCGGGCTGTGCGCCTTCCTCTTCTTCTATATCCCGTCCCTTCTCACGGTATGGAATCTTCTTACCGTGCTGATCGCGCTCTGTCTCTCCCTCGCCCTCATCCTCGCCATGCAGGCGCTCAAGATGACCTTCTTCTCCGCTTGGATGCCCGCCATGATCGCGGGAGGGAAGGGGGTGTGCAAGGCGCTGAAGGAGTCGGCGCGCTGTAAACGCTCCTTCGGCAGGAGGTTTGCCGCCTATCTCGTCTCGGCCTACCTCATCGTCGTCGTCAACGTCACGTTTGCCCTCTTCACGTTCGGAAGCGGGCTTCTCATCTCCATTCCGCTCTCCTATTTCTTCCTCCTCGTGATGCAGTTCGTCAACTACTACACCGATTCTGGGAAGAAATATTTCGTCACCCGCGACCGCATCGCCGAGGGGAACAAAGAGGAATGAACCGCGGGTAACGCATTCGCAACCGGGAAACCTATGAATTATTCGCTATTATATGAAAAATGGATGTCGGATGCACGGCTCTCGGATGAGGCGCGCAAGGAGCTCGGAGGCCTCAGCGAAGCCGAGAAGGAATACCGCTTCGGCGCGGAACTCGCCTTCGGTACGGCGGGCATGCGCGGGATCATCGGCTACGGCATCAATATGATGAACGTCTATACCGTCCGCCGCGCCACGCAGGGGCTTGCGGGGTATATCAAGACGATGCCCGATGGCGCGATGAAGCGGGGCGTCGTCATCTCCTACGATACGAGGCGATCCTCCCGCCGCTTTGCCGAGGTCACGGCCGCCGTCCTTGCCAAAAACGGCATCACGGCATATCTCTTCGGCCGCGTCCACCCCGTGCCCATGCTCTCTTTTGCGGTGCGCCGCCTTCATGCGGCGGCGGGCGTGATGATCACCGCTTCGCATAATCCCAAAGAATATAACGGCTATAAGGTCTATGGCGAAGACGGGGCGCAACTTTCCCCCGAGGCGACGGACGTCATCGTCCGCCGTATCCGCGAGATCGAAGATTTTCTCTCCGTCGAGGGGGAGGAGAACAGCCCGCTCATCCTGCCCGTTCCCGCGGAAGTGGACGAGGATTACTTTGCGAGCATCGCAAAACTTTCCCTCTCGCCCGAGGCCGTGAAGGCCTGCGGGAAGGACATCAAGCTCGTCTATACTCCCGTGCACGGTTCGGGGTATGTGCCCGTCATGCGCATTCTCGATCGGTTGGGCATCAAGGCCGCCGTCGTGGAAGAACAGATCCCCGAAGATCCCGATTTCTCCACCGTGGAAATTCCCAATCCCGAGTTCAAAGAGACGCTCTCCCTCGGCATCGCGCTTGCAAATAAGATAGACGCCGACGTCGTGTTCGGCACCGACCCTGATAGCGACCGCCTCGGCGTTGCCGTCAAAAACGGGGAGGGGGAATTTATCGCCCTCTCGGGCAATCAAGTCGGGATCTTGCTTCTCGACTACATCCTCACCCGCCTCAAAGCGCGGGGGGAACTTCCCGAAAATGCCGCCGTCGTAAAGTCCTTTGTCTCGACGGGCATGGCGAAGGCCATTTGCGACCGTTTCGGCGTGACCCTCTTCGAGACGCCCGTGGGCTTCAAGTTCATCGGCGAGAAGATCAAGGAATGGGAAGCGGATAAAAAATATACATTTGTCTTCGGATTTGAGGAATCCTGCGGTTACCTCCGCGGCACCCATGCCCGCGATAAGGATGCCGTTGTTGCGAGCATGGTATGCGCCGAAATGGTCTGCTATCTCAAGCATGTCGGCAAGACGGTTTATACAAGACTTCGCGAGATTTATGCAGAATACGGCTTTGTGCTCGATCAGAACTTTTCCGTAAAATATGGCGGACTTCACGCGATGGAGGAGATGAACGCCGTCGTAGACGGGCTGAGGCTGTCGATCGACGATATGCTCCGCTCCCATCCGCACATACTCGCCGTGCGCGACTATTCCGCGGGGGTGAGAAAGAGGGCCGACGGCGTATGCGAGCCCCTCAATATCCCCAAGTGCAACTGCGTCTATTACGAACTCGGAGGGGGAAGTTTCGTGTGCGTGCGCCCCTCGGGCACCGAACCCAAGCTCAAGATCTACTATTCTATCCGCGCGAAGGATGAAGATACGGCTTCTGCCGAACTTATGCGCATCAAAGCCGAGGTTCAACTATTTTTTGAAATTTGAAAAGAGAAGAACGCAGATCCCGAGGTATTCTCCAACCCTGCTGTCACTTTTTAGGGAGAATTTCCTTAAGATTGTATATCCAACCTTACTGTCACTTTAAGGGGGAGCGCCCGAGAGATAATATCCACCCTTGCTGTCCCCTTGAGGGGAAAGTCCCCGAGCGCCGCGAGGGGGAAAGGGGTGTTATAATGAAGGAAAAAGAGAGGTCGAACCTCTCTTTTTTGATAAAAAGCATAGACAAAAAATTTTTGTATTCAAATCGCCTCGTGCGGCGGTAGTGCCCGCCCTCGTCGCTCGGATAATCCCGCGTCATCCTGAGGCGATACGGCAGGATGAAAACCGCGAGCCGATCCCCGAAGGATCCCGAATTACGAAGTCCTACATATTAAACCGGCAAGGACTTGCGCAATCGCCTCGTGCGGCGGTAGTGCCCGCCGCACCCCGCCTCGCTACCGGCTCGGCTGTCGCATTGCAGCTCACAGCCCACAGGGCTGTTGAGCAGAACTGCAATGCTCCACCCTCAAGTTCTGTTGTGTCTTCGATTACGACCAAGCAAAAGGGGAAGGTTTGTACCTTCCCCTTTTGCTTGGTGGAGACAACAGGACTTGAACCTGTGACCTCGCGCATGTGAAGCGCGCGCTCTAACCAACTGAGACTATGCCTCCGAATTTCAAATTCATTTTACACGTTTTTGCCGCCCTTGTCAACACATTTTCGCCCCCAACGGGAAAATTCTATGAGTTTTATGGGAATGGAGATAGCGTGAGTACTTCGCCCTGCGGGCTCGTGCCGCCCTTCGATAGAAATAGAAGCCGCGGGCGGGGCGAACACGACGTGTTCAACTTGCCCACTATCTCCACATGAGAAAAGGACGGCGGTGCCGTCCTCTCATGGTGGAGATAGCGTGAGTCGAACACGTGACCTCTTGAATGCCATTCAAGCGCTCTACCAACTGAGCTATACCCCCGAAGTGATTTCATTGTATCATGAAAAGATTTTGCTGTCAAGCAAAAACGGAGGGATTTTTTATTTATGGGTGAAAAGGGGGCGGGGCGAACGCGACGCGTTCTTCGTAACACGCCAAAGTGGAGGTAGCGCGACTACTTCGCCCTGCGGGCTCGTGCCGCCCTTCGATAAATAATAGAAGCCGCGGGCGGGGCGAACGCGACGCGTTCTTCGTAACACGCCAAAGTGGAGGTAGCGCGACTACTTCGCCCTGCGGGCTCGTGCCGCCCTTCGATAAATAATAGAAGCCGCGGGCGGGGCGAACGCGACGCGTTCGGTCGAGGCGCTATTCCCCATGAAAAAAGGAAGAGCATTCGCTCTTCCTTTTTTCATGGTGGAGATAGCGCGACTCGAACGCGTGACCTCTGCGTTGCGAACGCAGCGCTCTACCAGCTGAGCTATATCCCCGTGCAACGATATTCCGATTATAACACATTTCCCGAAAAATGCAAAGCGTTTTCCGCGTCCGAAAAGAAAAATTTCTCAAAAAGTCATCGGGAATATTTTTTGAGGGGTATCGGAACGCGGCGGGCGGGCAACACATACAATGGAAGGTATGAAAAAACTTGCGGCGTTTTATTTTTCGGGGACGGGAAACACCCGTTTTGTGACAGAATATCTCCTCGGGCGGCTTAAGGAGGCGTATTCCTGTACCCTCTTCGACATCACAAAAAAAGCAGAGTTCGGGCGCATCATCGAAGAGGCGGACATTCTCCTCTTCGCCTTCCCCATTTATGGCTCTGCACCGCCTATCCCCATGCGTACCTTCGTACATGGGTATGGGAAATTCCTTCGCGGGAAGGAGATCATCCTCGTCGAGACGCAATATTTTTTCTCGGGGGACGGGGCGGCTTCGCTGGGGAGGACCATCAAAAAATACGGGGGGAAGATCGTCGCCGCGGAGATGTTCGATATGCCCAACAACCTCGCGGACGTGAAGATCTTCCCCATAAAGAACGGGAAGGAGATCGCCCAAAAACTTGCGCGTGCGAGATCGCGGGCCGATAAATTCGCCCGAAGGATCTTGCAGGGAAGGGCGCGCCTGCGCGGCTTTTCTGCGCTCTCGCACGGGATCGGATACTTTTCCCAGCGCAAATTTTGGTGGAAGGGGGAGGCGGAAAAGCGCACAAAGCTCAAAATCGACCATGCCGCCTGTGTGGGGTGCGGGCTGTGCGCAAAGAACTGCCCCGTGCAGAACCTCCGCCTCGAGGGGCGGAAGGCCGCGCAAAGCGGGAAGTGCGTCCTCTGTTACCGCTGTGTGAACCTCTGCCCCAAAAAGGCCATCACTCTCTTCGGCAAATCCCCGCCCGAGACGCAATACAAAGGGCCCATGTCCGAGGGATAGGCCTCGGTTTTTATATTGCGACGCCCGCCATGGCGCCGCATTTTTGTATGATAAAATATATTATATAAAAATAACAAATTGTGCGCGCGAACGATTGATTTTATGGTAAACTTATGATACAATTTTTGCGCGATAGATTTTCGCGGGGACGCGGCCTTTTCGCCGTATCCCATACGGAGGGTCAAATGGTTGTCAGGAAGAAGCGCATCATCCTTTCTCTCGCCCTGATCGCAGGGCTTCTCATCGCGGTCGCGGCAATGCTCATTTCGGGCGTCTTTTACGTTTCGGCATTGCAGAAGACCTCAAACACAGATTTCTCTATAGAACAAATTTCGGACGATGACGCCGTATTCAAGAACGGCTATCTCGACCGCTACGGCGTGCCGACCTCTTCGTTTACCTATAAAAACAACGGCGAGGCGGAGGCGGGCGCGCCCCTCTCCTACGCCTTCGACAGGAATTTCAGTTCGATCTGGCGTTCGGCGATGCAGAAGAAGGACGGCGACGATTCCACGATCAACAACGTGGAAGTTGCCTTTTCTTCGCCCGTTCTCATCGACCGCATCCTCTATCAAGCGGATTCCTCTTGGGGAAACCGCGGAAGTTTCACGAAGGTCCGCATCTCCTACAAGACGGAGGGGAACGATCAATACACTTCTTATGAAGACCTTTCCTATCCGCAGACCTTTGAGACGAATGCGAACATCATCAAGTTTACGAACGCGAAAAGGGTGACGGCGTTCAAGATCGAATGGCTCGAGATCCACAAGGGGCACCGCACATGTGCCGCGGCGAGCGAGATCGTCTTCCTGCAACCCGAGAGTACCTCCGTGGAGGAAGTGCAAAATCTCTTCACCGATTACGCGCAACTCGAACTCGCGGAGGGCGTGGATAAGGGAAAGATCGGAAAACTTCGCGAGGAAGTCAAGGATTATGCTACTTTCGAGAGCGAACTTGCGGGCCTTCTCAACCGCGCCGAGCAGATCCTCGAGGGGAAGATCATCCGCGAGAGCCGCAGGGAGATGGGCACGGCAAAGGGGAGCGAGAACCTTCTTCTTCGCGTCGGCGATGTGGCGGGCTATGCGCGTAGCACCCTCAAGATGGCTTGGTTCGGCACGAACAGGCAGGCGACGGGCATTTCCGTCACGCCCGACGATACGCTCACCGTCTATGTGACGGGCAAAGAGGGCGATCCGCTTCCGCGCCTTGTGATGACGCAGTTCTGGGGCGCATGGTCGGGCTGGCGGAGCGGAGAATATAAGCTCAGCCTCGGCAAGAACGTCATCCATCCCGGCAATTATAATAAAGACGGCTATGTCACCCAGCACGAGAGCGACAGTCTCCGCGCGGGCGTGCAAGTCCCCACGGGCGGGCCCGTCTACCTCGTCAATCCCTATGAAGAGAGCCAGCAATCGGAAGAGGTAAAGGTCTATATCGAGGGCGGTACGCTCATTCCGCTCTTCAGGAAGGGGGGCGACGTCGACCGTTACAGGGCGGAACTCAAAGAGTATGCGGATAAGGTGGAGCAGGAATGGAGAAGCCTCACCGCTACAGATACAAACGGCGATTATCTCACGGGTACGCCCAAGATCGTAGACGTCACCGAGATCGTCAGCAAGAACATCATCATCACCGTGCGCGCGTCGCGGGCGGATAAGGCCTATAACCAAGGGGTGAACGGCGTCGTCTATAACCCGCAGAAGGTGACGGAGAATTGGGATGAATATGTGGAAGAACTTCTCCGCTCGGACGGCGTCATCCTCGAGAAGGAGAAGAACGGCGAGCACGGCGGGAAGTACGATGAGCGTGCGACTTACCTCAATTGCAATATCCGCCTCATGCAACCCTTCGGCGCGGCCTATGCCCATATCGAACACGTCGGCATTCAGGTCCCTTGGGAGATGGGCGCGCTCACGGGCGAGAGCTTCGGCTGGGGCTATACGCATGAACTCGGCCATATGATGGACATCGGCGAGCGCACTGTCAGCGAATGCAGTAACAACATGCTCTCCAAATACGATGAGACCGTCATGTCCAAGATCGCAACGCGCGGCGACTTTGCGAAGACGACCGCCGCCCTTGCGCCCGACGTGCGCGATACGGCCTCCTATTGGAACACCAACCGCGGCAACTTCATCTTCTGGTGGCTCATCGAGAGCCTCGAAAACGGCTGGTGGCCGACGCTCGAAAACCTCTACCGTTACTACGACATCTACGAAAACCATCGGGATAAGGACGGCAAGATAGAGGAGGGCTTCTCCACGGTCAACGCCACCGAAAAACAGGTGCTCCTTTCTTCTATCGCCGCGGGGTACGATCTTTCCTATTACTTTGAACGTTGGGGATACAATCTCTCGACGAGCGATCCCGTCTTCTCCGCTGCCACCGCTTCCAACTCCTTCAAGACGCTCATGCAGGAGGCGAAGAAGGCGAACAAGATCAAAAATGCGGGCTATGAGCCCAAGATCTGGTATCTCGACGCCGCAGAGTGGTGGGCGCGCGCAGAGGATGAGAAGGTGAAGACTTCCATCTATGGGGAGAGCGACAAGCCCGTTTTGAAGGCCGTCACCCCCTGCGATGAAGGGTTTGCCCTCCTCATCGACGGCGGAAATAAAGCGAAAACTTCCTCCCACCTCGGCTTCGAGATCGTCGAGGGGCAAGGCGCGAAGGCACGCGTCGTCGGCTTCAGCTATGAGGAGACCTATATCGATACCACCGTATATCCTTCGGGGTATACGCCCGTATATAGCGTCGTCGCCTACGACCGCGCCCTCACCCATTCCGCGGCGAGCAACGTGCTCTCCTCGCGGGAGGATGCGCCCGTGTGCATGATCGGCCAAACGCCCTACTACTCTCTCCGTGAGGCGGTCGCGGCGGCGAAGGATACAGACGTTATCATGCTCGTCGGCGACTTCTATGCGGGCGGTATCAAGATCGAAAAGCCCGTCACCATCGCGACGGATAAAACGCACACCATCTCCAAGAACGGCAACGGCGCGCTCTTTTTGGTGGGAGAGGGGGGTGCGCTCACCCTCCGCGGGATAGAGGGGGCTCAGATCATCATCGACGGAAGCGGCATCGAGCAGTCCTCGGGCATCATCCGCGTTGAGAAATCGGGCACGCTCCATATGGAATATTGCACGTTGCAGAACTCGCATATCCTCTATAAGAGTGCGCAAAACGGTGCGGCGCTCTCGTTGGGCGGCGGAAAGGCGGAGATCTCGCATTGTACGTTCAACAACAATTCTTCCCGCCTCGGCGGCGCGATTTTTATCTCTTCCAACACGGGGTATCAGATCGCCGATTCCACCTTTGAAGAAAATACCGCCGAAGAGGGCGGCGCGCTCTATATCGCCAACGCCCCCGCGACCCTTTCAAACTGCACCTTCAAAAACAACACTTCGGCCATTTGGGGCGGCGCGCTCGTGGGCTATTCGGGTTGCGTCATCGACATTGAAAATACAAACTTCACAAATAATTCTTCCCCGATCGGCGGCGCGATCTACCTCGACGGCACGATCAGGATGACGGGCGGGAGCATCAGGCAGAATACCGCCGATGAAGGCGCGGCCATCTACTACCGCCGCACGGTGGGCGGCGGACGCACTTTGACGATAAACGGGGATACCATGATCGAGGGGAACACCTCAAAAACGGGTTCCGCGCTCTATCTCAACGGGACCGTGGAGGAGCTCTCGGCCGACCTTTCGCAGGGGGATTGCGTCTATACCATCTATGTCCCCGCGGGGAGCGTCGCCTTCGGCGGCGGAAAGATCGGCGGGACGATCTTCAAGGGCGAGGAAGCAGTCTTCACCGTAAAGAACGAGCTCTTCACGACGAATGCGGGGGAGAAGGTCACGCTCGTCCTCGATACCGACGAGGCGGAAAGCGTCATCTTCAAGGCGCAGGGGCTCACCTTTGCGGATACGGATACCGACCGCCTCCGGACGGAGAGCGGCAAGGTCGTGGTCTCGGAAGATAAGAGCGAGATCCGCGCCTCGCTCGACACCGTGAGCATCACCTTCACCATCGGCTCGACGACGTGGTCGCGCGATTATATCCCCGGGCGCACGCTTCTCCTCAATATGACGGGCGCGGAAGACGGGACGTCTGCGCTGGCGGTAACGCAATATATCAAGGAGTGGAAGGCGGGCGATAAGAGCTACGGCTTCGGCACGGAATATAAGATCTCCGAGGAGACCACCTTTGTCGCCAATATCTGCGACAAGACGAAGATCACCTATCATTTTGAAAATGGGGAAACGAGCGACGTCACCGAATATGTAATTCCCGAAGAGGCCTACACCCTCCCGAACATTGCCATCGAGCAGTACACTTTGAACGGTTGGAAATATAAGAAAGAGACCTTTAAGCCCTACACGACCCGCGTCGCAGAGGAGCAGGAAGTCACCTATACGGCGGATACCACCAAGAAGTTCGTCGTGAATTATTATTTGTATTCAAACGACCGTACCTCGTATATTCTTCTCGACACCCGTTACTTCGCCTATGGCGAGCAAATCTACTTTGTTGACCATATCCCCGATAATATCGACGAGGAGACATACTTCCACGACGGCATGACGCGCATCGGCGGATACAAGACGGCCGATGGCGTGGAGATCGATATGAGGAACTTTGCCGTCGTCTCCGATATGGAACTCGAGGCCACCTTGGAGGCCGACCCCGTATATGTCAATTACAGTATCCTATTGAACGGACGCCTTTACTCCTACCGCAATGAGGAAGTCAAGCGGAGCGGAAGCTATGTCATCTCTATGGAGACGGTTCCTTACGGCTATCACATCACCGAACTCGAGCTTACCGTCAATTGGGATGATCCCATTTCCTTTAATTCGATCGAAGAAATTGAGGGGTATATCCTTGAAGATCTCCGCGAGGTCTACTTCTGCATCGTCTCGGTCACCATCGAAAAGAACTTCTATAATGTCGTGTATGCGCATAACGGAGTGGAGCAGAAGAGGGACGAAAAAGAGTACGAAAGTGTGATCACTCTCGAGACGCCCGCCGAGGATACGCTCGGAGAAGGGGAACACTTCGTAGGCTTCCAAGTGGGAAGAGAGGAACTCGTCTGGGACGAGACCAAGGGCGAATATGTCGAGCAGATGGTGTATATCGACCTTCAGCTCGATGAGGACGGCGTCACGGAATATGTCGTCACCGACGACATCGTCATCAACACGCTTACCTTCATCGAAGTCGCGGCCGAACCCGAGCCCGATAATCCCGACGACCCCACAGATCCCGATCCCGATACGCCCGACGATCCCGCAAAGCCCGAGCCCTCCGAGGGGAAGGGCGGCAATACGGGGATGATCGTGGGCGTCGCCGTGGCCGTGGCCGCCGTGGTGATCGCAGGCGTCGCCGTGGCCGTCGTGCTCGTCAAAAAGAAGAAGAGAAACAAATAAAAGTAGTAGCTTCACGCAAAACGCCCCGACCATGTCCGCGGTCGGGGCGTAAATCTATAAAAAGAACGGCCTCCGAAGAAGCCGTTCTTTTTATCTTTGTTATTCTCTTCCTGCCATCTTCTTGTAGCCGGCAAGGCGCTCCTTGGAGCTCTCTTCCGTCTTCTTGAAGAGTTCTTCGGCGACGGCGGGCTGCGTCTTCTTGAGGGAGGCGTAGCGGGTCTCGCCGAGGATGAAGGCCTGATAATCGCCCGTCGGGTCTTTGCTGTCGAGCGTGAAGGGGTTCTCGCCCTTTGCGGCAAGTTCGGGGTTGTAGCGGTAGAGCTGCCAATAGCCGCAATCCACTGCGTTCTTCTCCTCGGACTGGGACTTCGTCATGTTGATGCCGTGGTTGATGCAGGGCGCATAGCAGATGATGAGGGAGGGCCCTTTGTAGGCTTCGGCCTCTTTGAGAGCTTTGACGAGCTGGTTCTTATCCGCGCCCATCGCGCACTGCGCGACGTACACATAGCCGTAGGAAGCCGCGATCATGCCGAGATCCTTCTTCTTGACGCGCTTGCCCGCCGAGGCGAACTTCGCGACCGCGCCGATGGGGGTGGACTTACTTGCCTGCCCGCCCGTGTTGGAGTAGACCTCGGTATCGAGGACGAGCACGTTCACGTCTTCGCCCGAAGCGAGCACGTGGTCGAGCCCGCCGTAGCCGATGTCATACGCCCAGCCGTCGCCGCCGATGATCCAGAAGGACTTCTTCACGAGGCAATCTTTGTCGGCAAGGATCGCATCGACGAGTTCGAGCTCTTCACCCTCGCAGTCCTTGCGGCAGTTTTCGAGATCGGCAACGAGCGCCGCGGAAGATGCCTTGCTGCCCTCTGCGTCGTCGCAGGTATCCAGCCAATCTTGCAGGATCTTCTGGCATTCGGGATATTCCTTCCACATCTCGGCGAGCTTTGTCACCTTCTCGGCGAGCGTCGCCCTGCGCGCCTTGTAGGCGAGGTTCATGCCGTAGCCGAATTCGGCGTTATCCTCGAAGAGGGAGTTCGCCCAAGCGGGGCCGTGGCCCTGTTTGTTCTTCGTGTAGGGGCAGGTGGGGGAGGAACCGCCGTAGATGGAGGAGCAACCCGTTGCGTTCGCGACGATCATCCTGTCGCCGAAGAGCTGGGTGACGACCTTCACATAGGGGGTCTCGCCGCAACCTGCGCACGCGCCCGAGAACTCGAAGAGAGAAGGGGTGAACTGCGATTTCTTCACATCCGCCATCTTCACGTTCGTAAGGTCGGCTTCGGGAAGTTCCACCGCATATTCCCAATTCTTCGCTTCGACTTCCTCGAGCTCGGCAAACGGCGTCATCACGAGGGCCTTATTGCCGCGCATGCCGGGGCACTGGTCGGCGCAGACGCCGCAACCCATGCAGTCGAGCGGGGAGACCTGCATTCTGAATTCGTAGCCGAGGACGCCCGTCGCGGGCTTGGTCTCGAAGGCTTCGGGTTTTTCTTCGCCCGTCTTAACGAGGGCGGGGCGGATGCACGCGTGCGGGCAGACGAAGGAGCAGATATTGCATTGGATGCAGTTCTCCTTGATCCACTTGGGCACCATGACGGCGACGCCGCGCTTCTCGAACTTGGTCGTGCCCGTGGGGACGGTACCGTCGGCGTTAAAGGCGGAGGAGGGGAGCTTGTCGCCCTCGAGCGAGAGGATGGGCGCGATGACCTTTTGGAAGTAAGGATCGTTTGCCGCCTCGTGCATGGGAGCGCCTTCAGTCGTCGTCGCCCAAGCCTTGGGAATGGCGATCTTCTTGAGGTTGGCCTTCGCGGAGTCGATGGCATTGTAGTTCATCTGAACGACGGCGTCGCCCTTTCTCGCGAAGGATTTATATGCCATCTTCTTCATGTAATCGACGGCGTCGGTATAGGGCATGATCTGCTCGTTGATGAGGAAGAAGGCCGATTGCAGAATGGTGTTCGTCCTGCCGCCGAGGCCGAGTTTCTTGGCGATCTTGATGGCGTCGATCACATAGAGTTTCGCCTTCTTCGCGGCGAGGGCGTTCTTCACCTTGGCGGGAAGGTTCTTATCGAGCTCTTTGACCGTCGTCCAAGGGGCGTTCAGAAGGAACGCGCCGCCCTTCTTGAGATCGGTGGTCATGTCGTAGCGGGTCACATAGGAGGGATTGTGGCAGGCGATGAAGTCGGCCGCGTCGATGAGATATTCGCTCTGGATGGGCGTCTTGCCGAAGCGCAGGTGCGAGACGGTGATGCCGCCCGACTTCTTGCTGTCGTAGAAGAAGTATGCCTGTGCATACATATCGGTGTGGTCGCCGATGATCTTGATGGAGTTCTTGTTCGCGCCCACCGTGCCGTCGGAGCCGAGACCGTAGAACTTGCACGAAGTGGAGCCCGCGGGCGCGGCGTCGAATTTTTCGGAGAAGTCGAGGGAGCTGTTCGTCACGTCCTCGAAGATACCCACGGTGAAGTGGTTCTTGGGTTCCTTCTGCTCGAGGTTCTTATAAATGGAGAGCACCATCGAGGGGTTGAATTCCTTGGAGCCGAGGCCGTATCTGCCGCCGACGACCTGCACGTTCTTCACGCCCTTTTCGAGGAGGGCGGTGCATACGTCGAGATAGAGCGGTTCGCCGAGGGAGCCGGGTTCCTTCGTCCTGTCGAGCACGGCGATCTTCTTGACCGTCTTGGGGAGGGCGGCGACGAAGGCGTCTGCGACGAAGGGGCGGTAGAGACGGACTTTGACGAGGCCGTACTTCTTGCCCTTCGCATTGAGTTTGTTGATGGACTCTTCCACCGTCTCTGCGCCCGAACCCATGATGACGATGACGTTTTTCGCGTCAGGTGCGCCCACATAGTCGAAGAGGTGGTAGCTTCTGCCCGTGAGGGCGGAGACTTCGTCCATCATCTCCTGCACGATGGCGGGGGTGGCGGCATAGTAGCTGTTGGCCGTCTCCCTGTTCTGGAAGTAGGTATCGCCGTTCTGCGCGGTGCCCCTCTGCACGGGGTGTTCGGGATTGAGCGCCCTTGCGCGGAAGGCGGCGACGTCCTTTTCGAGCCCCTTCTTATCGAAGATGGCCTTCATCTCGCCGTAGTCGATGACGTCGATCTTGGAGACCTCGTGCGAAGTGCGGAACCCGTCGAAGAAGCTCAAGAAGGGAACGCTTGCACGCAGGGTGGAAAGGTGCGCTACGAGGGCGAGGTCCATGACCTCCTGCACGGAACAGCTGGCGAGCATCGCAAAGCCCGTCTGGCGGCATGCCATCACGTCGGAATGGTCGCCGAAGATGTTCAGGGAGTGTGCGGCGAGGGCACGCGCGGAGACGTGCATGACCATGGGGAGAAGTTCGCCCGAGATCTTATACATGTTGGGGATCATGAGGAGAAGCCCCTGCGAAGCGGTGTACGTCGTAGTGAGCGCGCCCGCGGTGAGCGCACCGTGCACGGCGCCCGCGGCGCCGCCCTCGGACTGCATCTCGGTGATGCGGAGCTTCTGCCCCCACATGTTCACCCTGCCCTGCGTCGCCCATTCATCGGCCGATTCCGCCATGGGAGACGAGGGGGTGATGGGGTAGATCGCAGCCACTTCCGAGAAGGCGTAAGCGACGTGCGAGGCGGCGGTATTGCCGTCGATAGTCATCTTTGTCATCAACTAACCTCCAAAAAATATGTTTTCCAATGGTTGTGTTGCGGAAAGGGAGCTCTCCGCACTTTCCCTATTATAATGATTTTATTATGTAAAGTCAACTTCAATCGCGCATAAAAAAGAGGGCAAACAAGAAAATTTTTCCCCGAAATCTTCACAATTCTCCGTCTTTATGCTATAATCAAGGCATGAAAAAGGCTATATCGAAAACGTTGGCGGCATTTCTTATCGCCGCATGTCTTGCCGCCGCCCCCGCGGCGGGCGCTTATGGGAATATTTCGGCGTCGGCAAATTCCGCCCCC
Organism: uncultured Clostridia bacterium; assembly: GCA_947598205.1. Taxonomy (GTDB): domain Bacteria; phylum Bacillota; class Clostridia; order Christensenellales; family Borkfalkiaceae; genus Gallimonas. The sequence goes on along the minus strand of CANQFB010000008.1, from coordinate 6,306 downwards.
GCCTATTGGTATGGATCGGACGGAACGGGAGTTGTGCCCGCGGAGGAGAATTGCCCCGTCGAGGTGGAGCGCGAGCATCTCACCCTCGAGATCCCCACGCTTCCCCAAGCGAGCTATTCCTCGCAGGAGGAGTTCGATGCGTACAACGCCCGCTTTACGGCGGAGTATACCTTCTATAATCCGACAGATGAAACGCTCACGGTGGAGCTTGCGTTTCCCTTCGGCACCGCGCCCGAATATCTCCGCTACAGCCAAAGCGATACGGACGAAGAGACCAAGATCGACGATTCCGCCCGCTACGGCGTGACGGTGGAGGGGGAAGAGGCGGAAACCGAGCTTCGCTATACCTACTTTACAAGCGAGCTCGCCCTTCCCGCAAAGGAAAAGACGGCGGGGCGCATCTTCAGGGAAGATGCAGACCTCTATGAGTTTTCCTATGCGGCGTCTGCAGGGGTGGATCTCGGCAACGGGAACTATTACCTCGAACTGCGCCTTTCCTTCAGCACCGCCCGCACCTGCATTCTCTGCGACAACTACAGGGACTATTTTTTGGAAGACGGCGATTTGGTGCTTCTTTTATATCTCAATGAGGATCCCGTCCGCTTTTTTTCCGTCGGCGAAAAGCCGCAGATCAAGTATACGAAGGTCGCAAAGCAGGGCAATGGGCTCGCTAACGGAAAGCGCACTTATGTCGAGGATGCGAACATCCAAATGAGCGAAAAATGCTCCATGTTTGGGACATGGGTGGGGGATAATTGCCCGCAGGGCATCGGAGAGACGGATTGGTACAACGCCATCGTCGCCCATTTGGAGAGGATGAAAAATCCTCATTATGGGCTTTCGTTCAGCGATCCATCTTCCCTCTTTGAGAAAGACCTCATGCGCTGGTTCATCTACACCTTGGAGATCCCCGCAAAAGGAAGTGTCAAAAATGCGGTCACAGGGCCCCTCTATCCCGACGTCACGCAGTCTTCCTTCCGCTACCGCTATCTTCTCTCGCCCGCACAGAATTGGGCGAAATTCGGGGAGTTTTCCATCACCGTCACAACGCCCTATACCCTCGAGGGATGTGACCTCTCCCTCGAGAAGACGGATGGGGGATACAGCTATTCCCGCGATGGCCTGCCGCTCGGCGAGCTCGAATTTACCATATACGGTAGCGGGAAGGGGTTCACGAGGCCCTCTTCGCAGCCGATATTCTTGCTGATCGTTCCGATCATTCTTCTCGCCGTCACCGCCGTGGCGGGCATTGTCGTCGGGATAACGCTTGCCGTCGTTTTCGGCGTCCGCGCGAGGAAGCGCCGCAAGGCGCGCGGGGGCGGGAAGACCTCGTGATCCGCCCTTTGCCGCCGCCCGCAAAATTTGCGGGCGGCGGCCCTTTTATGTGGCAAAATTTTTGCGAAATTCACGCCGTTTTCATTGTAAAACGCGCCGAAGTTTGGTATAATAGACGGGATACGCAAAGGCAAAGCGGGAGAGGATATGCACGCCATCGAGTTTGAGAACGTCGATTTTGCCTATTCGGAAGAGGGCAAGGCCGAGTTCTGCATCAAGGGATTGAATTTCGCCGTGGAAGAGGGGGAGTTTGTCGCCGTTCTCGGGCACAACGGGAGCGGAAAATCGACGCTCGCCCGCCTTTCCAACGGGATTCTCGTCCCCGACGGCGGCAAGATCACCGCCTTCGGCACTCCCTTGGATGAAAAGCATCTCTTCGACGTCCGCAAACAGGTGGGCGTCGTCTTCCAGAACCCCGATAACCAGACGGTGGCCTCCATCGTCGAAGACGACGTCGCGTTCGGCGCGGAGAACGTCGCGCTCCCCCGCGAGGAGATCGGGCGGCGCATCGACTTCGCCCTCAAGGCCGTGGGAATGGAGGCGTGCAGGCATGCCACCGTCGCGCGGCTCTCGGGCGGGCAGAAACAGCGCGTCGCCATCGCGGGCGTGCTCGCCTTAAAGCCCCGCATGATGATCCTCGACGAGGCGACCGCCATGCTCGATCCCAAGGGGAGAAGGGAGATTACAGACGTCGTTTTGCGCCTCAACAAAGAGGAGAAGATCACCGTCCTTCTCATCACCCATTTCATGGAGGAAGCCCTCCTCGCCGACCGCGCGATCGTCATGAACAAGGGGGAGATCGTGATGGAGGGAAGACCCGCCGAGATCTTCGAGCGGCACGATGAACTTCTCACCTACAACCTCACCCTGCCGCGCATCGGCCTCATCTGTAAGAGACTGCGCGAGGGGGGCATGTCTGTGACCGATACCCTCGATATTGCTTCGCTCGCCGATGAGATCGCATCCGACCTCAAGGGGGGGACCGCCTCATGAGGATAGAATGCGAGCATCTTTCATACACCTATAACGCGGGCTCGCCCTTTGCCGTCCGCGCGCTGGACGACGTCTCTCTCACCATCGAGGAGGGGGAGTTTTTCGGCATCATCGGGCACACGGGGAGCGGAAAATCCACCTTTGTGCAACATCTGAACGCCCTTCTGCGCGTGCCCTCTTCCCTCAAAAAATATAAGGCCAAGAAGCCCAAAAAGGGGCAGACGCCGCTCCCCGCGCCCGTCCTTCGGGTGGGGGAGTTCGACCTCACCGATAAGAAGACCGACTTTTTCGCCCTGCGCAAGCGGGTGGGCATGGTCTTTCAATATCCCGAATACCAGCTCTTCGCCGAGACGGTGGAAAAGGACGTCGCCTTCGGGCTCAAGAACTTTTTGAAGAAGGGGGAAAAGCTCTCGGACGCGGAGAGAAAGTCGGCCGTCGCCGACGCGCTTTCGACCGTCGGTCTCGACTACGGCGAGATCGCGGGAAAATCTCCCTTCGACCTCTCGGGCGGGCAGAAGCGGCGGGTCGCCATCGCGGGTGTCATCGTCACAAAGCCCGAGATCCTCGTCCTCGACGAACCCGCGGCGGGCCTCGACCCTCTTGGGAAGAGGGAGATCATGGAGCTTCTCCACAGGATCCACGGCGATTGGTGCAAGACGGTGATCATCGTCTCCCACGATATGGACGAGATCGCCGAACACTGTACGCGCGCGGCCGTCTTCTCGGATGGGAAGGTCGTCATGTGCGCCCCGCCCAAGGAGCTCTTCGGGGAGGCGGAGACGCTTCTCTCCCTCGGCCTCGATATTCCCCTCACGGCTAAACTCGTCCTCGCCCTCAAGGAGCGGGGGATTTCCATCGACTGCGACTATACCACGGAGGACTTCCTCGCGAAGGTCCTCGCCCTCAAGGGAGGCAAGGCATGAAAGAAGTCTCCTTTGGGCAATATTATCCCGTCGATTCCTTCGTCCACCGCATGGACCCGCGCCTTAAGATCGTCTTTCTCATCGGGTTCATTGCCGCCATCTTCGTGGCGAACAGCTTCTACGGGCTCATTGCATGCACGGGCGTGCTCATTCTCATCATCGCCCTCTCGCGCGTGCCCCCCGTCAAGATCCTGAAGGCGGTGCGCGGGGTGCTCTTCCTCGTCATCTTTACGGCGGTCATCAACATCTTCTTCCACGGGGGAGAACATGTCTATTGGAAGTGGAAGATCTTCACCGTCACGCGGGAGGGGATCGTCTTTTCGGCCTACCTCATTCTGCGGCTCGTGCTCCTCGTCGTCTGTTCTTCCATGCTCACCTACACGACGACGCCCGTCTCCCTCACCGACGGGATCGAGAGCCTCCTCACCCCCCTGAAATGGATCAAATTTCCCGTGCACGCCCTCGCCCTCATCATGAGCATCGCCCTGCGCTTTATCCCCATTCTCATGGAGGAGACGGAGCGCATCAAGAACGCGCAGAAGGCGCGGGGGGCGGACTTCGAGAGGGGCGGGCTCATAAAGCGCATCAAGGCGTTCATTCCCATTCTGGTGCCCCTTCTCATCTCCGCGCTCCGCAAGGCGGAAGAGCTCGGCGACGCCATGGACGCCCGTTGCTACGGCGGGAAGAAACGTACGAAATATAAGAAACTGCGCTTCACATGGCGCGACCTTCTGGGCTTTCTTACGCTCGCCCTGCTCATCACGGGCGTCTCGCTCTTGCGGGTATATGTGGGGGATATTGTATGAGATACGCCCTGCTTATTCAATACGACGGAACGCTTTTTTCGGGCTGGCAGTTGCAAAAAAAGGGAGAGCGCACCGTGCAGGGGGAGATGGAACGCGCGGCGCGGGAGATCTTCTCTGTGCCCACGCGGGTTACGGCGAGCGGCAGGACGGACGCAGGCGTTCACGCCCGCGGGCAGGTCGTCACTTTCGATGCGGAGACTTCCATCCCATGCGAGAAACTTCCCGCCTGTTTCAACGCCCATCTTCCGCCCGACCTACGCGCGCTCGACTGCGCCGCCGTCCCCGATGACTTCGATTGCACGCGGCACGCGAAGAGAAAGACCTATCTCTACCGCGCCTATTTTGCGCCGTGCGATATGCCCCTTTTCACACGCTATGCGGCCCGCCTAAAAGGGCGTCCCGACGTCGAAAAAATGAAGGAAGCGGCCGCGCTCCTTTGCGGCGCGCACGATTTCAAGGCCTTCTCATCCTCGGGTTCTTCCGCGAAGACGACGGTGCGCGAGATCTACAAGATCGACGTGCGCAAGACGGAAAACGGGCATACCATGTATGAGATCGAGGTCACGGGAAACGGATTTCTTTATAACATGGTGCGCATCATCGCGGGCGAGCTTTTCGCCGTCGGATGCGGAAAGCCGACGCAAAATATGGAGAGGGCGCTCGAGACGGGGGAGCGGTCGCTCCTTGCAAAGACGATGCCCGCCGCAGGGCTCACGCTCGAATGTGTCGATTATGGCGTTCCCCTTTTCGGGAACGGTTTGGAGGAATAGATGGAATTTTTTGAATGGATGGGAGCCGCGCAGGGGATCTACCTCTTTTTCGCCGGTATGACGGTAAAACAAGAGACGGAAGCGATCGCCAAGCACAATGCGAGCCTCGGCCTCATCACGGGGCTTTCGGTGGGCGGCGCGCTCTTTTTGCTCACCCTGATCATGGGGGGCTTCGGCCTCTATAAGATGGCGAAAAAGAAGGGGAAGAAATTCCGCTTCCTCGCCTTCATTCCCTTCGCCAATACCTTCTATGCGGGCTATCTCGCAGGGGAAGCGCGCTTCTTCGGGCAGAAGATGAAGCGGGCGGGGCTGTATGCCATGCTCGCCGAGATCGTCTATGTCGGCCTGAACGCCATCATTCTCGCCGCCGATATTCTTCTGATCCCCTATTATGTCGGGACGAACGTCCCCACCTACGACGGGGGGACCTATGTCTCCTTCGGCCCGACCTATACGAGCGTGCCGTCTTCCCTTCGCTGGCTGTATAACGCAGTCTATGCGAACAGCGGCTTCGGATGGGCAAATATTTTGAGCTTTATCGGGCTGATCGTCTTCCTCGTCTTCCTCGGCGTCAGCCTCGCCGCCCTCTTCAAACAATACTCTCCCCGCGGCTATATGGGGTTTCTCGTGCTCTGTATCCTGCTCCCCGTGCGCGGGTTCGTCTTCTTCGCGCTCCGCAACCGTACGCCCATCGATTACGACGAATATATGCGCCGCCGCATGGAGGAATTCCGCCGCAGACAACAACAGCAGTATAATCCCTACGGCCCTTACGGAGGACCTTACGGTCCCTACGGCCAACCCCCTTACGGCTATCCGCCCTACGGCCAACAGCCGCCGCAGAACCCGCAACAGGGCGAACCCTTCTCCGATTTCGGCGGAGGACCTTCAAACGGACAAAACGGACAGAACGGCCAAGGCGGACAGAACGGCCAAGGCGGCCCTACGCCGCCCCCCGCGGACGACAATCCCTTCAGCGATTTCTGATCGGCAAAGAAAAAACCACCGCAAGGTGGTTTTTTTGTGGCGATCTATGATCCTGTTAAAATGCGGTGATGCTTCTGCGTTTAGCATGAAGACTTGTCATACCGAGCCCATGCAATGGGCGAGTGTATCCCCTTATACGAAGTCCGCCTTTCGGTTTTCATTCGGGGGATTCTCTCGGGCTTCGCCCTCGGAATGACAGCGTAACCCATAACAGTGTAGCCCGCCCTCGGAATGACAGCGTAATCTGTGCCTCGGAATGACAGCGCAGTACGAGCCGCCGCCGACTGTCATACCGAGCCCATGCAATGGGCGAGTGTATCCCCTTATACGAAGTCCGCCTTTCGGTTTTCATTAAGGGGATTCTCTCGGGCTTCGCCCTCGGAATGACAGCGTAACCCATAACAGTGTAGCCCGCCCTCGGAATGACAGCGCAGTACGAGCCGCCGCCGACTGTCATACCGAGCCCATGCAATGGGCGAGTGTATCCCCTTA
>CANQFB010000007.1 GCA_947598205.1 uncultured Clostridia bacterium | reverse complement strand
TCGACTCCCGTTTCCGCTCCTACACATATGAAAAGACAGGACGCCCAAAGGCGTCCTGTCTTTTCATGGAGCGGGAATTTACAGTACTTCGCGTTATTTTCCCTGTATTTCTTCGTTCCCCGCTCTTCTCAACAAACTTTTCGGGAAACGGGAGTCGCGCCTTTGGCGGCGCGCCCCGGTGCACAGCCCACTGGGCTGGTGCAGTTTGCGGGCAGGTACCCGCAAACCTCAAACTTCGCCGCGCGTGGAAGGGCGCGGCTCGTTCTCGCCTCCACCCTCGACTCCCGTTTCCGCTCCTACACATATGAAAAGACAGGACGCCCAAAGGCGTCCTGTCTTTTCATGGAGCGGGAAACGGGAGTCGAACCCGCCAGAATCAGCTTGGGAAGCTGACGCCATACCGCTAGGCGATTCCCGCATCTTCTCCCCTATTATACAAGATCGGGGGGAAGCTGTCAAGCGCAAATAGACAGGCTTTTGCAAAAATTTCAATCAAAGAGGATGAAATCCTCCGTGCTTTCGTAGCGGGCGGTGAGGGTGACCGTCTTGCCCTCGCGCGAGACGGTAAATTCCACCGTGTCGCCGAGGCGGATCTCAAAGAGGAAGGCGACGAGTTTGAAATCCCGCGTGAGCGCGATCTCCCGCGTATAGGGCATCCCCCCGCGGGTGGAAGAGAGTTTTGCCCCGACGAGGGTATCGCCGACGAGCATGCCCATCTTTGCGGCCACACCGCCGCGCGTCACATCGACGACGTTCAAAAGCTCCTCGATGTAGAGCTTGCCCGTCTGCCCGTCGTAAGCGGAACGGGAATCGGCGACCTGCACGCTGATGCCCAAACTTGCGCGGGCGGCTCCGCGGGATGCGGCGTTCTCCCTGCACGTATCGATGATATTCTGCGCGATGGAGAGGGCGGTATTTGCGGGAATGGCATAGCCGAAGCCCACGACGTCTTCCACCTCCCTTCCGCCGTTGACGATGCCGAGGAGCTCGCCCGAGGCGTTGAAGAGCCCGCCCCCGGAGTTGCCGGGGTTGACGGCCGCATCGAACCTGATCTCCGAGAGGGTGATATACGTCTTATCGTCCGCCCCGACGAAGCGCGCATCTTCGGCCTCCACCGAGACGACGCCCGCCGTCACCGAGACGCCTTCCCCGTCTGCATTGCCGACGGCATAGACGCGTTCGCCCGCGGTGACGCTATCGGAGTCGCACGCCGTGACCGCCTTCGCGATGGTCTTCCCCCCGTCGGTATCCTTCAACATGTCCTCCCCTTCCACTTTGAGCACGGCGATGTCGTAATCCATCGTCCCGCCCACATAGGATGCGGGAATGGCGTGGGTGGAGATCTCGGAACCGTATAAAAAGACGTTGATCTCGTCGCTCACATGGGGGACCGCCTCGTTCCCCGTACTCTTTTGGCTGTAGACGACGTGGTAGTTGGTGACGATGAGGGCGTCCCCCGCCGCCGTGTCGAGATCGTAAATGATCCCCGAGCCGAGGCTATAATAATCGCTCTCGCCCCGCGAGGAGGGAGAGAAGAGGGCGCGCACATAGACGACGGAGCGAAGGGCCGTCTGCGCATACGCGCCGTTATCTTCCTCGACGCCCATCGCCTGCAAAAATTCAAAGAAAGTCCCCGAGAACCCGCCGTCCGCACGGGCCTCCTCGTAGAGGCGGCGAAGCTCGGTAGAAGGCGTCTCGAGGGAGGCGAGCCAGCTCTCGCGGGAGCCCTCTTCACCCCGTTCTACGGCGACATCGTAGGGAAACCGCTTGTCGTCGTTTGCGCCGCCCGCATAATCGAGAAGGGAACAGCCCGCAAAAAGTACGATCCCGACGGAGAGAACGGCCGCCGCGGCAATGAGAAATTTCTTCTTCATCTCAACCCTCGTTGTTTGTATTTTCTTCGATACAATATTATACCACATGTCGGTGAAAAATACAAGAAATTTGCGTGAAGGGCCATTCACCCCCCACTGTGCCCTACTCTATATGTCGCCCCTGTAAGGGGAGATGTCGTGTATGAGTTTTCCCTTGTCGCCCCTTATAGGGGAGATGTCGCGAGCCCCGCGAGCGACAGAGGGGTTTTAACCCTTTCCCCCGCTTCGCGGGTACGGTCTCACGCGGGTAGAGCCCCGCGTTCGGTCACCGTTCGCGCCTTCCGATGCGCTCACTCACCGCAAAACGCGGCACACGGCACACTGTGCCGATGTGCAGAACTGCGTTTTGCGACCCTTCGGGGACAGCAAGTAAAGGGGAGTTCGGGTACTTTCCCTTTCAGGGACAGCGAGAAATAAGGTGATGTTTCGACAGGCTCAACATGACGTGATCGAAGTGCGGTGATGTTTCGACTACGCTACTTCGCGCAAGGCGCTCGTGCCGCGCTTCGTGCAATTAGAATGCGCGCGGGGCAACATGACGAATTTGAGAGCGCTCCCCCGCTCGTCGCCGAAGGCGACGCCCTCCCCCTCGCAAGCGAAGGGGAGGGCGTCTCTCATCAGTAAACTGCGCGGATCGCACAAAAGGAGCGGAGACAGACTTGTCTCCGCTCCCCCGCCTATGGGTATGGGCTGTTTGCCCCTCAAAGGTCGTCGGCATCCTGCACAGGGCGCTCGTACTCATCTTCCGCGCTGACCCCCGTATAGCTTCCGAGCACATCCTCCTTTGAACGCATCTCGGCCGCCTTCCCATTTTGCGTGCGTTTGCGGCTCATCTCAGCCGCAGTCCTTCGTGTTCTTGCTTTCGCACTTGCCGCCGCACGATTTGCTGTTCTTCACATTCTTCGTGTTGCTGTTTTGCGTGCCCGAACTCTTGCTTGTGGTCTTTTTCATAAATTCTCCTTTTTGAAGGGAAGGTGCAATTCGACTTCGCCTTGAGACGCTCCGCAGAGCGGGCAGATGTTCCATGCCTCCTTGGAAGTGTGCATATAGCCGCACTCGCCGCAGATCCACAGCATCGGGCGTTCCGCCTTATAGAGGGAGCCGTCCTTGAACGCCTCAAAGAGGTACTCGAAGATGATTCGATGATTGGCCTCCACCTTCGCCACCTGTTCAAATTTGAGCGCAAGTTGCCCAAACCCCTCTTCACGCGCGATCTTCGCAAACCCGGGATACAGGTTCTCCGCTTCGTCCTGTTCGTCGATCGCCGCGAAACGCAGGCCGTCTTCGATGCTTCCGCCGTGGAAGGGATAGTTCGCATCGATGTGAACGTCCTCCCGGCTTCCCGCATGCTCTAAAATTGCCTCGAAAAACACCTTCGCATGGTTGGTCTCGTTCTTCGCGATCGTGCGAATGGTGTTTGCCAAGGCCTCGTAGCCCTGCTTCATTGCGGCCTTCGCGGTAAGCTGGTACCGCATGCCCGCCATACATTCTCCCGCAAACCCTCTCGCGAGGTTGTGAAAGGTCTGCGTCTTGCAAAATTCCATGTCGTCCCTCCCTTACATCCCCTATTGTGGGCGGAAGAGAAGAAAGCTATACAGGGAAATTTTGTCTTGACGCAAGAAAAGCCTTCCCCACTCAAAGGAGGAAGGCGGCACGAAAGAGACTTGAAAATGAGGGCGTCGCGTCATTTTGAGCGAAGCCCGCAGGGCGCAGTCGAAGAACCCGTTTTACGAAGTCCGCATGGCTCCTCCGTGGGAGGAGCCGGCGCGCGTAAGCGCGGCTGTGGTGGGGCGTGTTTTTTAGAATTCGCACCCACCCCCTACCCCCTCCCCGGGAAGGGGGTTCTCTCCCCCACCCGTCGCCGAAAACGACACCCTCCCCCTCGCAAGCGAGGGGGAGGCTCTCGGCGTTCTCGTCGCTGATTTTTGAAGTTCCCTCGATGACCTCATAGAAGAATGACCCCCGCACCGAAATGCGCGGGTCTTATTGTGTCGTTATAAAGCGTCTATGGCGTCCTGCCTTCAGACATGGGTGGGCCGTTTTCCGTCTCTTCCCCTTGCTCTGCGGGAAGAGGGAAGACTTCGCCGACCGCGGCCGTGAGCTCGGAGAGGAAATCCTTCTCGCTCAGCGGTTCACCCTTGACGGTGAGAATATCGCCCTCCAAAAGTTCGGCGTCCCCCGTGGCGGGGATGAGCTTTCCGCCGCGCAAGATGGAGACGACGAAGGCCGATTGCGGCCACAAAATATCGCGGATGGCGCTTCCCGCGCCCGCATGCACCCTGACGCCGACGGCGACGGGCGTGCCCTTGGTCTCCTCCAGAAAGTCCTCCAAAAGGCGTTCGTAGAGAGGCTCGGTGCGGAAGATCCTGCCGATGAGGATGCTGACGGCGACGGAGAGCACGACGGGCAGGAGATAGAGGAAGCTCCCCGTGAGTTCCACCGTCATGATGATGGCGGTGAAGGGCGCCTTGACGACCGTCGCAAAGAAGGTGGCAAGACAGATGATGACGATGCTTTCGGTAAGTTCGGCGGGCATGCCCATCTTCACAAAGAGGAGAGAGAGAAGCGCGCCCGTCCCCGCGCCGATGGCAAAGAAGGGGAAGGAGGTGCAACAGGGCGTCTCCGCACCGAGATTGCAGGCGGTGGCAACAAAGCGCAAAAGGACGGCGACGAGAAGGGTCACCCAGAGCGGGGAAGAAAAGAGCGGCGCGATCTCCCCGAATGTCCCGTCGGGGCTCGCCAGACTTTCGATGAAGAACTTCCCGCTCCCCATCGCATACACGGAGATGAGCCCGAACGCGCCCGCGAGCATAAAGGGAATGAGCATGCGCACGCTCCACTTGAGGCGTTTAGGGCAGATTTTGCGGAAGAGTTTCCTCAGCCCCAGGGCGGCGAAGTAAAATCCCACGCCGAGCAGGGAGACCACGACGGCCGCGATGAGGGCGTAGAGAAGAAAATCGAGCGAGCTCACCGCGAAGGTGTAGCCCGCAAAGATGGGCGCGTTAAATAAAATGGGCTTCCCCTCGAGCAACAGGGCGGGCGCGAGCAGACTGCGAATGACCATCGCGACGACGACGGAGAAGAAGGAGCACGCGAAGACTTCGGGGGTGAAGCGCTTGTGCGTCTCCTCATAGGCGAAGACGATGCCCGTCAAGGGGGCGTTGAGCGAGACCGCAAGCCCTGCGCATGCGCCGCCCGTGATGAGATACCGCCGTACGGAGGGGCTTCGGCGCGTCACCTGTCCGAGACCGTCCCCCACCGCGCCGCCGATCATCAGGCTGGGGCCCTCGCTTCCCGCCGAGAGGCCGAAGAAGATGACGACGAGGCTGGCCGCAAACATTCCCGTAAGCACCTTATACCACTTGAAGCGTAAGAGCCCCTGCGCCGCGCCCTCCGTCTGGGGGAATCCGCTCCCCCTGATGATGGGCAAAAAGCGCACGAACCCGCCCACGACGACCGCGCCCAAAAAAAGCCCGACAAAGAGCAGAGGAATGAAGGCGGGGTGTTCGGCGAGATAGCCGTATTTTTCGCGCGAAAACTCCTCGCACAGTTCTACGAGACAGTTGAAGAGGGTGACGACGACGCCGACGAAGGCGCCCGTGAGCGCCCCCACCGCGGCGATCTCCACGCCGCGGCGCGCACTCCGCCTGAGGTTTGTTCCTTTGCGTTCCATGTCCCCTATTTTACCACGCGGGCGCGGGAAAGTAAAGAAGATTTCCGAGAAAACATGTCCCGCGCCTTTCCGCGGCGAAAATTCTTCGCAAAAAAAATTCTTGAAAAAATTTTCGCAAAACCCCTTGACAGACGGCGATTCTATGCTATAATGTAGGTGAAAAGAGAAAGAAACTCACAAAAAAAGTTACTTTCAAACAAGGTGGATACTCCCATGGGCTAGTAAATCCTTTCGGGCAACGGAAAAAAGGGCGGACAGGGGTCCGTACGAAATCTCATATCGGAGGTGCATCGATATGATACTTCAAGGCTTGATCAAAGCATGAAGGAGGGCTGACCAATGTACTACTATATGATAGGGGCGGAAAATTAGACCGAATTTCCACGGATCGCGCGGCAGCGAATGTGCCCGCGCAGGGATGAAGTCCCGAATGAGGAAATGTCGGTATAACGGGCCTAACGGTCGCGGAAAAGCGGCCAAAGCGCCCTCCCCCGGCACAACCGAATAATGTTTGATCCCCCCGTGCGGTTGCGCGGGGGTTGTTTTTTTGCAAAATGGGAAATGGAAAATGGGGAAGATGGTGAACCGCGTCATCCTGAGGAAGCGTAGCGACCGAAGGATCCCGAGGATGAAAACACGGACTTTGATAAACGATGACCCATTCCAAATTCGTCATGTTGCCCCGCGCGCATTTTAATTCCACGTAACGCGGCACGAGCGCTTTGCGCGAAGTAGCGTAGTCGAAACATCACCTTATTATAATCGGACTTCGTACTTCGGGATTCTTCGGAGAGGTTCTTTATCGGACAGCCGCATTCACATTATCGGCTACTTCGGGGGTTTGCCCTCGTGCCCTTCGATGGCGATCAGAACGTGCGGGCGGGGCAGAATGACACTTACGACCGATTTTCCCCATACCATGTCCGAGGTGAAAGGTCAAATTTCATATTCCGCGATCTCGCCGTTGTGCAAAAGGTAGGCGTGAAATTCTTCATCCGTCATGTCGCAAAAATAGGTGCGGATGACGCGGCTGACGATCCCGTGCGTGACGAGAAGGACGTTTCCCCTTCCCCTCTCCTTTTTGAGATCTTCCAGAAAGGCATAGACACGCGCCACGACGTCGAGATCGGACTCCCCGCCTTTGCATCGGCAGGCGAACTCATCGCGGTAGACGAGGGCGTCTTCACGGTAGAAGTCCGTCCCCTCGAGCTCGCCGAAGTCCCGTTCGATGAGCCGCCCGTCGCAAAGGACGGGAATGCCCCGCCCGCGGACGATCTCCTCCGCCGTCTCCTTCGCACGCAGAAGGGGCGACGAGATGACGAGACCGAAGGCGTAATTTTTGAGCTTCTCGGCGAGGGAAACCGCCTCCGCACGCCCCTTGGGGGAGAGCGGAATATCGCGCCGCCCGCAGTAGAGCTTCTTTTCGTTATATTCTGTCGCGCAGTGCCGAGCGACGAAAACTTTCATACCGAACCCCTTTTTCGATATTATAACACCTATCCGCGAAAATGGCAAACGCCCCGCTCCCCTTCCCCCTCAAAAATATTTTTGCGAAATTTTTTTGTTTTCGGAGAAATACTTTGACATTCCCCGATTTTTATGCTATATTGAAAGAGCTTTGGAGGCATATCCCTCCGCAAAAAGACGAAGTATTTTTTGCGGAAGAGAAGACGCGCTTCCGATTACGGCGCAAGCAAAACCACGTTTTTGCGCAAGCGCGACACAATTTGCCCGTCAGGGCCAATGCAATTTTATATGATCTCCGCAAAAAAGACGAAAGTATTTTTTGCGGAAGAGGAGAGGCGCTTCCAATTACGGCGCAAGCAAAACCACGCTTTTGCGCAAGCGCGACACAATTTGCCCGTCAGGGCTTAAAACTCACGGAAATTCTTTTGGAACAAAAGAATTTCGTGAATTAAGATGTGCAGAAGTACCCAAGAGGCTCAAGGGGCTCCCCTGCTAAGGGAGTAGTACCTGTGAAAGGTAGCAGGAGTTCGCGCGAGGCGAAGCCGAAGCTACGAGCCCATGGGGCGAAGTAATCTCCTCCGCGACGGAGAGGTCCCCTCGACATCGCGACAAACTTCATAACAAGGCCGAACAATGCAGAAGTACCCAAGAGGCTCAAGGGGCTCCCCTGCTAAGGGAGTAGTACCTGTGAAAGGTAGCAGGAGTTCGAATCTCCTCTTCTGCGCCAGATCCCGCCGAGAAATCGGCGGGATTTTTGCGCAGAAGAGACCTAATGAGAACTCCTCGAGTTCGCCCCGCCCGCAGCTTCTATTATTTATCGAAGGGCGGCACGAGCGTTCCGTTTCGGAAGCTATAAAAGCGACACGGCCGTAACGCGAAGTAATCTCCTCTTCTGCGCCAAGCGGGACGTAAGTTGAACTAAACTTGCGTTCCATTTTTTTATGTTAAAAGTGTTTGAAATAACTTTAAGGGTGGTATATAAAATTTAGAAAGGAGGAATATGATGGCGTTCACTTTTAAGAATTTAACAAATGAAACTCGTCGCTATATGGCTGAAGAAGTTAACTATGACCTTCAGAAAAATATTCTTTACATATCCGAAAGATTATCTACTGTAGGTAAATCAGTATATCCCGCCTTATTACTAAAAAGTATTGAGAGCGGAACCGAAGCTACACTAGCGCAATCTCTTTTAGGGAAATTTAATCCTACATATTTAAGGACAAATTCAAACGGCACTTTCACGTCCGTAAAAATGCCGTATAACCAAAACATCATGTTGGCAGAAGGAGAATTCAATCGGTTTTATATAAGAGCATTGTGTCGTATTGCTATTTCTAATGGATGCAAACTAAAAATCTATAGAGCTAAATTATCAAGTTCTCCTCGGATTGAATCCGAAAGAAAGATAGGCTCTTTTATTGACCCAGAACAGTTGCTTTGGGATTTAAGAAATAATGTAGGCACTGATACTGCTTTGGGACTGCCTCCTGGGCCGAATTCTGGATTATCGGTTGAATTAGTGTAGAAAGTTCAAACGCAAATAGCCCCCTCTTTACAATGCCCGACGGGTTGTTGTGAATTTATAGAAGTTTAGTGTTATTGAATTGCCATTAGATAAGCCTGTTTTTCAGAAACAGGCTTATCTAATATGAGGTGCATTTTGATTGTCTGATAACAATATTTTGCTGGAATTGTCGTAAACAGCTTGCGTTATTGCCTGATCTATGCTAAAATGACCTCGCGACATAAATTTCATACCTTTCAGGAAAACTACACTTTGACAGAAGTGTATCGTTTCCGCATTCATATTTCCTGAAAGGTAATTATGTAAATTTGTGTCGCAACAAAGCGGGATGAGCATTCTGTATGCCGTCCTCTTTGGGGCGGCATTATTTTATGGTACATCTTATGAAAAAAGTAATAATCGGTTTTTTTGCTATAGCTATAATATTGGCTCTTATTGTATATGTCCCCATAAGATTTTATGAAATATCAGGATATTACCGTTGGACCGAAGAGGCTAAAAATGCAAAAATAGTCTGCTCTAATAAAACATTTTCGTTGGAAAAACAGTACACATCCGTAATTGCAAGCGGAAACGTGATGAATTGTACAAAAACGCCTCTCCAAATCAATGAGAATGAAATTATAATTTATTGCCAAAACCTGTCTACAAATGAAACCTATGCCTATAAAAATGAGTCAACATATACGATTGAGCCCCAAGAAGAAACAAAAATATCCATTACAATTTATAAAGGAGCTATGACAACAGAAAGTTCAACGCAAGCAAGCGAAATCGTAGAAAAATGCAGAATAATAAAAATTGAATATCAAGTTGGTAATAATACATATGAATTAAAGACGATTGAACAGACACACTCAAAATATATACCATTGGGAACATTTATAGCCGCGCCGATTATAACTGCATTGATTATAATTGCTACAATTATCATATTTTCATCGAAAAAAGAAACTGCCGAAACAGGTTACAGTGTAAAATTAAAAAACTTGTCATTCAAAAAAAAACTTTTAATATTCCTGCTCTTTCTGATTATTTTTTTGACCCCGATCATTGTGGGAATTATTCCATTGTATGACGGGCGGTGGTCCGCAACTACTTTTATTGTTGTATCAACATTAATGGGGATAGGTATTTTAGTAGATTTAATTTTAATCTGTTTACAAACCGCAAAAAGAATTGTTGATGATAAAACTATAATCTTGCGCAATAAGGTATTATCCATTTTAACCCAATCATTGCAAGAGAAAAGAAAAGAAATTCAAGAGGCTCAAAATCATGTGCAAATAGCCGAAGACACCGCCCAAAAAAAGGAGCGCGAAACGACTAGCGAGCTCCATGATTCTATACAAGCCGCACAGGATAAAATCACAAAATACGAACAACAAATTTCCAAAAATTCAATTGAAATTTCAATGTGCGAACAAAGGATAGCGACTTTACGAGGCAAGGCTTTAGAGGCAACAAAAATCGCTTCGGAACTTGAATTCCGAAAAATATGTTCTTTGGACGGTTGGGAATTTGAAAAGTATTGTGCAGAATTATTCCGCCTCCTGGGACATTCCGTAAAAATCACAAAAGGGAGTGGGGATTACGGCGCGGACTTGATTTTGGATAACTCGACAAGCGTTCAATGTAAATTGTATTCTAATCCAGTGGGATTACGCGCTTTACAGGAAGTATATAGCTCTATGGCAAAGTATAAAACAAATAGAGCATGTGTAATAACAAATAGCACTTTTACCAAACAAGCCATTGATTACTCACGCATGGCAAATATCGAATTGATTGATTATGGAAAACTTAGAAAAATGGTCGAATATGTTTTGGAACAAAGTGGTAAGACTACAAACGAAATCGAATCAGAAATAGCGACATCCCAGGCTTCTATTTGTGAGTTAAAAGGACAAATACAAAAATTATCTGTTAAAATCGAGCAGGAAAAAACAAAGATATTTAATCTAAGGATTGAAATAAATTCATCCAAAGAAGTCCAAGAAATACATGAATCACTCAAAAATTTCAAAGATGAAGTAAAGCGAAAAATTAAAATTTTATCAGAAGAAGCTCATTCTCTCGATGCTGACATTTCCTCGTTGGAAACGCTTGATTTCAAACAGACCATGCGAATAGGGGGAAAATACCATATTTTATAAAATTATCAAAAAGTTGGGGTTATAACAGCAGGGCGTGTGCTTGTCTTGGGCGGCATGAGCCGCAAAATAGACAATATCTCATAAAGCGGTGCATGGGTTGCAATTTTCAAAAGGGCGTGATATAATACAGCGGACAATGCGGGAGGCAACTATGAACAGACGGACGAGAAAGCAAAAAAAGAAGGATCTCCTCGACTATATCCAGCGCATCCGCGATGAGGACGGGAACGCCGTGATCGACGTAAATCTCTGCGAAGAGTCCCTCTATGAACCTCTCTCCCTGAAGGGCGACAAGGATCTTTCGGGGGAGATCTACGATTATATCGAGGCGCAGGCGAACGTCATCCCCGCGCACATTCCCCTCCGCATCCGCATGCACGGCGACATTTTGGAGGAAGACCGCGCCAAGATCCCCGAGATCATGCACAGACACTACACGATGAAGTCCTTCGACATCGCGTGGGATCTTATGGCGAATTTGCGCAAGATGCTCTTCCTCGCCATCTTCGGGTTGGCCGTGCTCGCCGTCTACCTCGTCCTCGCGCTCACGGGGAAGAACGTGCTCTTCACCGAGATTTTGTCCATCGTCGGATCGTTTTCGCTGTGGGAAGCCGCCGACGCCCTCCTTTTGGAACGCCCCCACCTGCGGAGAGAATACAAAAATAACGAGCAGAATTTGAACCAGAAGATCGAATTTGTGCTACCCATGTCCGAGGAAGAGGATGCGTAAAACGCCTTCCGTCCTCTAAAAGATAAGCAGAACGGCCCCGCCCGAGCAGCTTTCCTCGGGCGGAATTTTTATAAGGAAGAAACAAAAAATATCCCCGAAGAGAACCTTGGGGATAATGTTTGCGCGATGCTTTTTTGGGTCTCAATAGGTGAAGAGAAGCATGATGCCGACGGTGGAGGAAGCGGAGGTATATTCGATGGCGATGCCCGTGACATGCTCGTTCTTCGTGGTGACGGTGAGCTCCATCCCGTGCGGCGCGGCGGGCAGATGTTCGCCGAGACCGAGCAGGCTCTCCACGCTCTGGTCGCGCACCTTCCCCGTCAGGACGCCGTCCTTGTAGGAAGGCGCGGGGGAGAAGTAGATCTCGTTTAGATCCAACTGCACGCTGTACTTCCCTATCGTGAGCGTGTCGCTGATCGCCGTCTCCGTATAGGCGTCTTCTCCGCCCACCCCGAGTTCGTTCAGCTGTTTCTCCTTGCCCGTCACGGTGTAGCTGTCCGTGCCCTTCACAAAGGTCTTCTCGCTCTCATATTGCAAGATGTTTGTTCCGCCCGCCGCTCTGATCTCGATCGTCTGCACGATCTTTTTCGCTTCGGGAAGTTTTTCGCACATCTCTCCGACGAGTTCCAGCCCCGTCTTCCCGCCCGGCGTGGGCGTATCTGTTTCCTCGCCCGGGCGGATCATCGTGCACCCCGTCAGTACGGCAAGGCACATGCCCAGCGTTACGATCCCGATCATCATCTTCTTCATTACAGGATCCCTCCTTTTCCGATGATATATGCCGCCGCGGCCAGCGCCGTCAGCGCCGTTATGCCCGCGAACAGCGTTGAAATGGGCGCGTCTGCTATCGTCTTCGCCGTCTTCACCACGTCTTCCACGTCTGCAAGATCGTTCCATGCGTCCACCAATTCCCGGTAGGCCGCGAGGTCCGCCTCGCCCATCTCCCGTTCTTCTTCGCTCAAGGACTTCAACGCCTCATCGATCTTCACGAGCGTCCCGTAGTCCTCCGCCTTCAGGCTGTCCGCCTTCAGGTCTTTCGCCAATTCTTCGAGTTTTGCCAGCGTCTCCGTCAGGTGCAACGTATATCCGCGCGCATCCGTCGCGTGCACCGTGACCGTCGCCTCCCCGCTATAGTTCTCATCATCCACGGTCAGCGTCACCTCGAGGTCGCCCACCGCCTCGATCTTATCGGGCTTCACAATCACGTTGAGCGTCTTCGTGTCTTCCCCTTCAAAGATGGCCGCATGGCCCTTCAGGGTGAGCGTCGTCCCCTCGTACTTCACATACAAGACGTCGCCCTCTGTGTTGCTCTCGTCAGAGCCTTCCACCTCGATGACGAAGATCGCTTCCTCCGAGACGTCCTGCTTTTCCACCGTGAACTTGCCCTTCGTCTCCTTCGAGCCCTCGAACGTCACCGCGTAATTCCCGTTGTCCCATGCGCCCGTGATCTCATACTCGCCCGCGTGGGTAAGTTCTTCCGTCGTGAGGATGACATTGAGGACGTCTTTCTCCTCGCCTTCCGCGAGACCGTCTCCCTCGTTCTCCTTCACGCTCCACAAAGTATCGTCGAAGTCATAGTCATGCTCGAAGTTATAGGTGTCCGTCTGGTCTTCGATCACCACCGTAACCGTACGCGCCTCGATCTTAAATTTGCCTTCTTCGCCATAGCTCCCTTGGAAGGTCACTTCGTAGTTGGAATTGCTGATCGAGCCCGTGATCTTATAATCGCCCACGGACACGCCTTCCGCCTTGGTGAGAAGAATATCGAGTTTATCCTCATAGGCGATCGAACCGACCGTAACCGTCCAGCCTTCCTCCTGTTCCTGCGGAACGGAAGGCTCTTTGCCGTTATAGAGGACGCTTTGATCGTTGATCTTCACGGTGATGGGACGTACCTTTACGCTATAGAGCCCCGCCGTGCCCTGCGAACCCGCAAATGTGACGTTGTAGTTGCCGTCTTCTGCGAATGAGCCGATGATGTTGTAATCCCCTGCGGCGAGGTGCGTTCCGTCGCTTCCCGCGAAGGAGAGCGTCACATGAAGGGCGGTATTGTCGTCGCCCGCGGCGAGGTCACCATTCGGCTTGAAGGTGAGCTCCTCGTATTTATCGCCATAGACGCTTTGCTTATCTTCGATGGTGACGGTGATATTCTTTTTGTTGATCGTGAGGTCGCCCTTCTCGAAGGTCACTTCATAGTTGCCGTTCTTCCATTCGCCGTCGATGACGCCCGTGTAGGTCTTCGCGTCCCATCTCTCTTTTTCTTCGGTGAGTTGAAGGGTGACCTGCAAGCTCGCCTTATCATCTCCCGAGCAAAGCCCCTCCGTCGTCCACCTTTCGTTGTCGAGCGCGGGCGCATCAGTACCCGAATAGGTCAGCGTCTGGCTTTGGATCTTGACGGCGATCTTCTTTGCATCGATGGTGAAGCGCCCTTCCGCCGTGCCTTGGAAGTTGCCGTTGCCCGTTACGGTGAGCGTCGCCTCGCCTGCATCGGTGTTATCGCTTGCCGAGACGTCGAACGTCACTTCAAAGCCTTCGAGCGTCACGGTGACATTGCCCTTTTCGGGCACGATCGCGCTACCTTGATAGGTATATTCGCCCGAAATGCTCACCTTCGCCCCTGCAATATCCTTCCTCTCAATGGTGAAGGTGTTTTGCGCCGTGCCTTGGAAGTTGCCGCTCCCCGTGACGGTCACGGTGACTTGGCCCGCATTGACGTTGCCCGAACCGTAGGAGACGGTGTACTCCTCTCCCGTCAAGGTCAAACCGTTCTTGCTCTCCACCGTAAGTTCGGGAGCGATCGCCGAGCCCGTGTAGGTGTAAGGGCCTTCCGCGATCGTGAGCGAGGAAACTTCCGCCTTTTTGATCGTATAAGTCGCCGTCAGGGTGGTGGTATAGGTCTGCCCGCCTTCCTCAATGAATTTGAGTTCGGCCGTCACCTGATATTCGCCCGCTTCCTTCATCTCTTCGACGGGCTTGCCGCCCTTTTGATAGCTGTAGACGGGCGTTTCAAAATGCCCCTCCTGGCCGTCGGCGTTTTCAAGATTTGTCACCGTCCATTCGTGAGCTTCTCTATCATATACCGTCTCGCCGCTCCCGAACTTCACCTTCCCGAACACGGCCGCCGTGATCGTGTAGGTGCCGTCCGTCTTGCCAACCGTATAATTCGTCCACTTTGAGACGTCGAGGATCGTGACCGTGATGGTATAATCCGATCCCACGTCGCTCTCCTTCGTGGCGTTGGTGGAAAGGCTGTATTCCACGCCTTTCGTGAACGTATCGCTGCCGCAAAGGCCCGTGACCGTCGCCGTGAGATCGACGATCTCCTCGCCCTTGGGGGAATTCTTATTCTCGGCAGTGATGGTGACTTGCGCCTTGGTGATCTGATAGGTTGTCGTCGCCGTGCCCTTGTAGTTGCCCGCGCCCGTGAGCGTCACGATGACTTCACCGGCGTTGGTGCAATCTTCCAACCAGCTCACCGTGTAATCCGTTTCTTCATTCAGGGTGAACTGCTTCTCGCCGATCGTCACCTGCACGGAGGTGGGCTTCTGCTGTTGCTCGGTACCATTATAGGTGACGGAAGCGATCGCGCCGATTTCCGTGTTCTCGCCCTTGAGCTCGAACTGTTTAATGGTGAACTTCTGCGTCACGCTACCCGTGAAGTTCCCCGTCCCTTCGACGGTGACGGTGGCACCCATGTCCGAAGCGGCCGTGTTGTTTTCATAAGTCACCTTGAAATCCGTGCCTTGCGCGAGCGTCTCAAATCCAGTGAGGGAGAAGCTCCCAAACGGGGTATGCGCCTCACCGTTGTAGGTAAAGGGGCCCTCTTTGAGGGTCAGCACGCCGTCTTCGGAAATATCCCTCTGCGTGATCTCAAGATCCGCTTCCGAGAAGCTGACTTTATAGTTTTGATTGCTCGCTTGACCGACGATCGTATAGTGGCCGACGTCTGCCTTGCCGCCGTCCTTGAGCGAGAGCGTAACGCCGAGGTCGTCTTCTCCGCAAATTGCACCGTCTTCGACCGTCCAATCCGTTCCCTTCACGCTCGTAGGCGCGGGGACTTTCCCGTCGTAGGTATGCGTCTTGGAATTGAGGGTGACGGTGATCTCCTTCGGTTTGATCGAGAAGTTGATGGTGAGCTCGCCCGTGAAGTTCCCGTTGCCCGTCACTTTGACGCTTGCCGTGCCCGCTTCCTTGTTGGCTGTCCAAACGAGGTTATCCTTATCAAATGAGATCTCGCCTGTGATGCCGCCCAAGTCCTTTGCCGTCAATGAGAAGTTCGGCGTCTGCTCTTCACCGTTATAAGTGACATTCCCAAGCCCCGTCACGGTGTAATTCTCATTTGACAGAGAGGAAATATCGAAAGGATCGATGGTGAAGGAGAAGGTCGCCTCCGTCTTGAACTCTCCGTCCACGAGGAAGTAGCCCTTCGTCCCGTCAAGTGTGACCGTGATGGTATAAGTGGTCGCATCCTTGAGCGTCTTGTTTTCGCCGACAGAGAAGGTCAATCCGAGATCTTCTGTCGTCAATCCCGCATAGAGTTTTTTGAAGAGCGCTTCCGCAGTGTGTGCCTCGCCATTATAGGTCTCGTTGTCAAATTTATCAAAATATTTGAGGAGGGTCTTCTCGACAACCTGTCCGCAACCGAGCTCTTGACAGGTGCGGGTGATCGTATTGAAGTTCTTGCCGTTGAAAAACTCTGCGTCCTTCTCCTCTTCGGTCGGTTGCCCCCAATCGCAGTTATGATCGGCGTGCTCGATCATCCATGCGCCCTTGAGACCCGTGACGGCGGCGAATTCAACATCCGTTTTCCAATCTAAATGTGCGCCATCATTATGTTGACCGTTTCCCGCTTCGTAGGAGCATTTCACACCGCTTACGCCCCATGTTGTGTCGCCCGATTGCCAGTTGGAAACATAGGTTTTGCCCGCCTCAAGATCAATGAGCTTTCCGCTCACTTTATTCCAGAAGCGCGCGGTCGTTGTATATTCCATCAAATTGCAATCATATTTGCTTGTTCGGCCGCCCTCTATAATTGTACCTTCAACTATCGCCGTCTCCGCTATAACAATTTTCGCTGTCCCTACCGTGTTCGTCGTCTGAACAACGCCGAGGAAGGTCTTACCCTCGGGAACATCGAGCGTACCGTTTACAATGAATGTGCCGTTGGTGTTATAACCCGCGGCAGTGAGTTGTTCAGCTGAAGGGTAATAGTGCCCGCTCATGCCTGACTGAATTAAACCGTCGTAAATATAAAGATTTCCATTTGTGGTGAGCGTTGCGCCTTCGCCCACGGTAAGGCTTGCACCAGGCATCACCTTAAAATTGCATTCAAGCGAGAAATTACCCGTACAATTTCCATCCCCCTTTGCGAGTGTGATGTCCCAATTATAGGGAATGGGAAAAGCAAAGATATTCTGTGTTGAAACTGTAGTTGAGGAAACAAAAACCTTAAATGTAAGCGTCATATAATTGGCCTTTGCCCCGCCCACGAGGGTCAACTTGGTCCTGCCGATCCAAGCGTTGTAGTTTTTGTTTGTTACAACGCCGCCGAAGTTGTCTTCGTCATGCGCGCCATTTTTCGTCGGTTCTTTGTAGAGGATCTCGGCATAGCTTCCCTCTTCCGTGAGCTCAATAAGACCCTTATCGGAACTTCCCGTATATGAGAGAACTGCAATATCTGCTTTATTGTATTGTGCAATTATCGTGGAAGTATAGAGTTGGGCATGGCCTTTAATCGTCCCCCCATATTGCACCGTAATACCACCAGAACATTGCACATTAACCATTGCATACTGTCCAAATGGGCTTTGCGCGGGTTTAAGCGAATAGAGATCAAGCGTGTTCTGCCCGCCAGAATAATCTATGACCACAAAAGGTTGCAGGAGTTGCGCTCCTTTTTGCACCTCAATAGAGCCAGTGCCTGTCACAAGGCCATAGATATCCAGCACGCCACCCTCTTGCACGTCTATTTTGCCATTATTTACTATTTGTGCATATTTTCCGAGTGTAGCTCCTGAAAGATTTTGAGCATTATCTTTATTGCTCACAACGCCGCCAAGGGAGAGTTTTCCGTTAATTATAAACTTTGCCCCCTCGTTAATTGTCATTGTGCGAACATTCGTGTTATAATTCGCATTTTTCCAAGCCAATACACTTCCTGCGTTATTGTTATCGCCATCCGGATTGATGGATCCCTGTTCGTCGATTGGAAGAACAAGGTGCACATTTTTCGCAACCGTCACCTCCCCGCTCAAATGGACGTCGGTCCCCACCACCGTAACTTTAACTTCGTTCACGGGATTGGCATCTGCTGCGGCTTTCAGAGCCTCTGCAAGATCGGTATAGTCCGTCCCGTTATACTGGGCAACCGTGCCACCTTCCGCCGCAACGGCGATCCCGTCATTTCCATCGGAAGTACTCTCGGCGGCAGAGGCGGCCCAAGGCTTCGCGGAGAGCGCACCTGCAATCGACGCTACAAAAAGCGTCGAAAGGAGTGCGATCGCAAGTCTTTTCCATGTTTTGATTTTTTCCATTGATGTTCTCCTCGTTGCAAGAGATATTTTCAGAACTTCTATATATCAGAACTTCTATATATATGTACGCGCGAAACATGGGGCCGAAAGCCGACTTCCATAGACGCACCGCGCGGTCGAAAGATTAGATAGCAAACCCATGATATGCCCCGAAGACGCAGGCCCGCCATGTTTGCGCTTCTCCTTATAGAAGAGAGGCGATCGCGGCGAAGCAAATTTCGATCGAAACGGCTTTGGGGCTTTGCAACACAATCTTATTATGGCGGATTTGTGAGGGTTTTTCCACACCCGCGAATTTTGTTTGCAAAAGTTAAGCAAATTTTATCATAGTGGTTTGGAAAAATCAAATGAAAATTTTCCATCTTCCGTTAGCACCCCCCCCCCATGTGAATATTTCACATAATTTGTTTTATTATTTCAAAACATGTTGAATTTCAGCCCGACATTTACATTTTTCAATAAATTTTTTAACATAACCTAACATTTTTGTTTAAGGCACGCGAAGCGGAGAGGGAGCGCGCGCCCCCATTCGTCACGGCAAAAGCGGCCGCGGGGGGGAGGCCTCCCCCTTCCAAGGGGGAGGCTGTCGCCGCAGGCGACTGATGGGGGTTGAGGCTACTAATTCGTCATTCCGAGCAACGCCGAGGAATCACCTTATTATAATATGGTAATGCTTCGACTTCGTATCAGGGGATACGCTCGCCCGCTTTGCGGGCTCGGTATGACATATTGAAAAAACGCGGGGCTCGCGACATCTCCCCCTACGGGGGGCGACAAGTTGCGACGCCTTCCCCCTCACGGGGGAGCTTTCTAATTTTAGGAAATTCGCAAAAGGGGTGAAAAAATGCTTGACAAGGGCGTAAACCTCATGATAAAATCAAGAAAAATCCAAGGAGTTACGGCATGCAAAGTTTGCATCTCGACAATCGAATGATGCGAATGAGCACATCCCGGGCAGAAATGCGCGGGCTGATCGCCGTGGAAAAATAACTCCCCCTTCAGCTCATATTGCGTCTCTTTCTCCCCGGGAATTTTTCTCCCGGGGATATTTTTCTATTCGGAGGACGAAATGATCGAACTTTCACACATTCGCAAGGTCTATCCTTCCGCAAACGGCGAGATTGTCGCGCTCGAAGATATTGACCTTTCCATTCCCGACGGGGCGGTCTTCGGCATCATCGGACTTTCGGGCGCGGGGAAAAGCACCCTCGTGCGGTGCATTAACCTTTTGGAACGTCCTACGGCGGGGCGGGTGCTCATCGACGGCGAAGACCTCATGAAGGTAAAAAAGAAGCGGCTTTTGGAGATCAGAAGGGGCATCGGGATGATCTTCCAGAACTTCAATCTTTTGGGACAGCGCACCGTCGAGGCGAACGTGCGCTTCCCCCTCGAGATCGCCCATGTCCCCCGTGCAGAGGCGAAGGAGCGCATCGCAAAACTTTTGGAGCTCGTGGGGATCGCAGATAAGGCGAAGGCCTACCCCTCGGAACTCTCGGGCGGGCAGAAACAGCGCGTCGCGATCGCCCGCGCCCTCGCCTTGAACCCCAAATATCTCCTCTGCGACGAGGCGACAAGCGCGCTCGACCCCAACACGACGGCCGCCATCCTTTCCCTTCTGAAGACGGTCAACCGCACCCTCGGCGTCACCATCGTCGTCATCACGCATGAGATGAAGGTGGTCGAGAGCATCTGCACGGATGTTGCCGTCATCGATAAGAGCCGCATCGCCGAGCAGGGCAAAGTGGAGGAAGTGTTTGCCTTCCCCCGTTCCGAGATCGCGAAGGAGCTCATCATCCCGAACCTCATCCGTTCGATAGAGAGCGCGGGCGGGAAGAAGTTCCGCCTCGTCTTCAACGGGGAGGAGGCAGACATGCCCATCGTCTCCGCGCTCGCGATGGAATGCGGGGCGGCCGTGAACATCCTCTATGCCGACACGAAAAATATCGACGGAAAGACATACGGGCACATGGTCATCTCCCTTCCATCGGAAGAGAAAGAGGAGACGGTCAAGCGCTTCCTCACCCAAAAAAATGTCGTATTTAAGGAGGAACTTTGAATGGACGCGCTGCTTGTGAGCAAGCTCTTCACCCAGATCGGGCCCTCTGGATTTTTGGAGGGGCTCGGCATCACCCTATACCACACCGTCGTCTCCGCGGCGTTCGCCTACCTTTTTGGGCTTCCGCTCGGGATCTTGCTGTGCGTCACGGAGAAGGGCGGGATCCGCCCCATCGTATGGCTCAACAAGATCGTGGGATTTTTGGTGAATATCCTCCGCAGTATCCCCTTCATCATCCTCATGGTCGCCCTCATCCCCGCGGCGCGGGCGGTGGTGGGCACGAGCATCGGAAACGAGGCGATGATCTTCATGCTCATCGTCGCGGCAACGCCCTATGTGGCGCGCATGGTGGAAAGTTCGGTAAAAGAGGTGGATAAGGGCGTCATCGAGGCGGCGCGGGCGATGGGAACGGGGACGATGGGCATTATCTGCAAGGTCCTTCTGCCCGAAGCGAAGCCCTCGCTCATCGTGGGAGCGGTCATCTCCACCGTCACCATCGTCGGATATTCGGCCATGGCGGGCACGATCGCAGGGGGCGGATTGGGCGCGATCGCCGTGACAAAGGCGCGCACTTCCAACGCGCAGGACGTCATCTGGCTATGCGTCGCGCTGATCGTCATCCTCGTACAGGTGATACAGGAAGTCGGCATGTATCTTGCCAAGCGCCTCGATAAACGCAACTGCCGCCGCAAAAAAAGAAAAATCAATATAGAAAAATCAATATAAAGGAGTAAATATTATGAAAAAAGTACTGACAGCCATTCTCTCGGCGGCGCTGGCCGCCTGCACCCTCTTCGGCTTCGCCGCTTGCGGAAGCGCGGGGATCGACAAGCACCCCTACACCATCACAGTGGGCGCGAGCCAGACCCCCCATGCGGAGATCCTGGCCGCGATCGAAGAGGATCTCGCCGCCTACGGCTACACCCTCGAGGTGAAAGTGTTCGACGACTACATCACCCCCAACATCGCGCTCGAAGACGGCGATCTTGACGCGAACTATTTCCAACACACGCCCTATCTCAACACCTTCAACGCAGAGCATGGTACCCACCTCGCTTCTGCGGGAAAGATCCACTATGAGCCCTTCGGCATCTACGGCAGGGAGGTGACGAAAGAGGACTATGCGGCGGTCAAAACGGGCAGGACCATCCTCGTTCCGAACGACGGTTCCAACCTCGCCCGCGCGCTCTATCTTCTACAGGATGAGGGGCTGATCGCCCTGAAGGAGACCTCCTTCACGGAATCGCTCACCACCGAAGACATCGCCGACGCCAAGGGCAACACCGTGAAAGCGGCTGAGGCACAGACCGTTCCCCAGCTTCTCAAGGAATCCAAGGCAGGGACGATCGCCGTCATCAACGGGAACTATGCCCTGCAAGCGGGGCTGAAATCGCAGGATGCGCTTGCCTTTGAAGACGCCTCGGGCGACGCGGCACAGCTCTACGCCAATATCATCGCCGTGAAGAAGGGAAACGAAACCCATCCCAAGATCAAGGCCCTCCTTACGGCCCTCTGCACGCCGAAGGTCGCCGATTTCATCAAGAATACCTATAGCGGCGCAGTCCTGCCTGTCTTTTCGGTAGAATAAGGAACAAAAAAGGCCTCCCCCTTTGTAAGGGGGAAGCTGTCACCCCTTGGGGGTGACTGATGGGGTTGAGCTTCTAATTCGTCATTCCGAGCAACGTCGAGGAATCACCTTATTTATAATATGGTGATGCTTCGACTTCGCTACTTCGCGCAAAGCGCTCGTGCCGCGCTTCGCGCAATCAAAATGCGCGCGGGGCAGCATGACGAAATTCAGAAGCAAGTAGGCTTCGTAATACGGGATTCTTCCCCCATCCATGGGGGAAGGCTTTACCTTATAAAATTGGTGTGCAGGCGGGGCTGTTCGGGCGCGGGAAGGGAGACGCCCTGCGCCTTGCCCGCCTCGATATTCTTCAATAGCCATGCCGTGTAGCGGGCGAGGGTGCGCATGGTCTGTAAGCCCTCCTCGTCCTTCTCCACTTCCTCGGGCGTGTTGCCGTGGACCTGATTCCAATACTGCGAGGAGACGACGGGCATACAGTTCATCATAAAATATTTATTGAGGCGGTCGAAGGCCGCGCTCGCGCCCCCTCTCCTGCAACTGACGACGGCGGCGCCTAATTTCCCCGCCATCTTTCTGCCCGCGGTGTAGAAGAGGCGATCCAAAAACGCCATGACCTGCCCGCTCGGGCCCGCATAATAGACGGGCGAACCGACGATGAGCGCATCGAAGCTGTCCGCGCGGCGGGCGAGGTCGTTGACGGGATCGTCGAAGACGCAAAGCCCCTCTTTTTTGCAATGTCCGCAGGCGATACAGCCTGCGACGGGCCTTTTGCCGAGCCATAAAATTTCGCTCTCCACGCCCTCTTTTTTGAGCGTTTCGGCCACTTCCGTAAGCGCCCTGTTTGTGCACCCCTTTTCGTTGGGACTGCCGTTGATCAAAATTACCTTCATTGATAGGCCTCCAAGCTCTTTGCGAGCATAATTGCTTCTTCCTCTGCGCGGCGAAGGCGGCTCTCGCACTCTTCGGGCGGCACGACGTCGAGCCCGTAGCAGGAGACGGACATAAATTCTTCGATGCCGAAGAAACGGCAGAGGGCCTTGAGATAGGGCGTCGCCTGTTCCTGCTCGTTCCCCTCTTCGATCTCGAGACCGCGCGTCGTGAGAAAGACCATCCGCTCTGCGCGGCACGCCCCTTGGCAGGTCGCGCCGTCGAAGGCGATCCCCGAGACGGAGACGTGCTCGAGGTAGGTCTTGAGCTTCGCGGGGATACCCATGTCCCAAAACGGGGCCGCGATGACGACCATGTCCGCCTCGGCAAA
Organism: uncultured Clostridia bacterium; assembly: GCA_947598205.1. Classification (GTDB taxonomy): domain Bacteria; phylum Bacillota; class Clostridia; order Christensenellales; family Borkfalkiaceae; genus Gallimonas. The sequence continues at coordinate 44,902 of CANQFB010000007.1, read as the reverse complement.
CTGCTTGGCGAGGGCGAACATGGTATGCCCGTATTCCCCCGCCGCGGTGAGAGCGTTGCGCTCCTCCATCTCTTTTCTTCCGAGGGGGACGATGGGCAGGGTGTCGAGATCGATGCGCACTATATCGTATCCTTCAAGCGCAGAAAAAAAGGCGCGCGAAAGGCGCGCCGTTCTCGAGAGTTCTTTACGGAAACATCCGTCTACAAAGAGGACTTTCTTCATTCCTTTTTATCTTCCTTTGGATCTTCGCTCTCATGGAAGTAGCGAAGATACATCTTACGGCAATACCTGCCCACTTCCGCATCCTCTGCGGGCGTTCCGTCGAAGGAATATTGCCCGTTGACGCGCCATGCGTTGAGCAGGGAGATCTTCACGGCGTCTTCGGGACAGCCGAACGCGCATGCCATACAGCCGACGCAGTGCATGCCGAAGTGCGGACGCCCCTTCTTCATGCGGATGTTGCCGCGCGGGCAGAGGCTCACGCAGGCCCCGCACCCGATACACTTCTTTTTGGAGGCGTGGAAGGTCTTGCCGAGGATGGGCATTGCGGGGTGCTCGATGCGAACCGCAAACGCCGCCGCCCGCCGCATGATGCCCACGTGCTTCAAATTCTCCGCGCCCTCCAAAATGGCCTTCGTATCGCGCGGGATGCGCAACTCCACCGATTGCCACATGCGGGCGACCATGCCGTCGGGATGGCGGAAGATGATATTATAGGGCATCACATAGACGAATTCGCCCTTCACCTCATACCCGCGGCGGGAGAGGATCCTCTTGGGCGAAATGCCCGAAGCATCGTTGAGCTTGGAGGGCTCGCCCGAAGTGCGGATAAGGTAGACGGGCATCTTCTCCGTCTTGGGAAGCGTCTTCAAAAATTTCAGCACCGCCCGAGGGGCGTTGAATGCGTGCACGGGATAGCCGACGATCAAGAGATCATATCCCTCGACCGCGGGCATGGGTACGTCCTTTCGGATGAGAACGACCTCGGCCTCGTGGCCGCTTTTGCGCATCTCCTCCGCCATGCGCTCGGCGACGCGCTTTGTGTTCCCCGTTCCCGAAAAGACGGCAAGGAGCGCCTTCATCTCTCGTCCTCCCCGAATTTTTCAGCAAAGCAGGATCCGTCTTCGCGCAGGCCGTAGGTATAATTCTCGTCTTTTTCGTGGGAATCGTACCAGACCTGTGCCACAAAGGGGCTGTATTTGGCGATGCGGTCGAAGTTCCACGGCGCGGGCTGATGGCAAACGGGGCACCAATGTCCGCCGCAAAGGACGGTATATGCGCTCGTCTCGAAGGTGTGCCCTTCGTGACACTCCCAGAGAAGTTTCTCGTAGGGATCGCCCCCGTACGTCTCGCTCAAAAGTTTTCCGCCGCGGAAGGCCGCCGCGCCTTGAAGGTCCTCGGCCGTCCATGCGGACATGGGCTTTTCTTCGTCGTAGCCGTGGTCGAGGAGGACGGCGTTCTTCTTATCGCGCATCGCGTCGTAATCGCCGAAATCCCCCTTCGCGATGAGTTTATAGTCCTTCCAATCGTGCGAAAGGCTCTCCGCCGCCGCCATAGAACCGAAGGTCGCGATCGTGCGCGCTTCGTCCTTGTTCTTCACCCAGCGGTAAGGCGAATTGCGGTGGTTGCGCAAGCGGCGGAAGAGGAAGAGGTCGATCAGAGCGCGCGGCACGCATTTGCCGAGTTTATAGAGTTTGTGTTGGGAACCGATCCACTTCCAATATTCGTGCACATCGTCGCGCTGGTAGGAGAAAAGCTCCTCGAGGTCGCCGCCGTCGTAGAACCAGAGGCCGTGGAAATTGCGCGAGGCGAGCCAATGGGGCTTGAAGAACTTCTCCGCCGAGCCCCCGATGATGGCGAACCCGTCGTTGAAGGTATCGTAGCCCGTCTCCATGCCCTTGAAGCCCGCGCCGATGTTGTAGATCTTCTTCCAGAATCCCTCAACCTCCCCCTTCTCGTCGCGCTCCAAAATGCGCTTGATGAGGTATCCGCTGTCGCGCGAGCTCACCCACTCCAAAGGGGCGTTCGCCGCGGTGTGGAACATGAGGCCGTCGGAGATGTTATCGTGCATCATGTTGGGATGAAGCATCGCCGTCTGGCGGAGGACGGCCCAGCAATCGAGGCCTGCGTCGAGGCAGTACCGCTCGCCGTAAAGTTTGTCCATCGCATAGTGGTCGAAGGGGCTCACGAGGAGCGGATCGCCCACCCTGCCGAAGGGGTGCTTTTCGTTGCGGTTGCCATAGAGGGCGACCGTCGAAATATGGATATATTTGGGTTGGGGAGAGGCGGCCTTCACCGCATCTACGATGGCGACGGCTCCGCGCCTGTTGCATTCTTCGCTCGCCGCGGGGCTCGCGTCCGATGCGGGCGGAATGACCGCCGCCATGTGCACGACGTAATCGACGCCCTCGACGAGTTTTGCGGCCGCGGCGGGATCGGCAACGGTGCCGCGCACGATCTGAATACGGCCGCCATAGGTCTTGGCCAGCCGCTTCGCGAGCTTATTGTTCTTTTTCTTGTTGGAAAGGAGCACGCGGACATACGCCACGGAGGGAAGCTCCAAAGTCTGTTTGAGGGCCTCTCTCCCCATATTCCCGCTTACGCCCGTCATCGCGATCTTCATAGGTGATACTCTCTTTTTTTTCGTATGCTGACAAGACCGGATCTTCGGCTTGCAAGTTACAGTATAACTTGTTTCACGGCCGTTGTCAACCGTGTAACTCTTTTTTATGACAAAATGAAATATTTTTTACGTTTTTGAAGGCGATACGGAGGATAGAGCCCTACCCTCACTTGTCGCCCCTTATAGGGGAGATCATCGCTTGCCCCCTTGCTACATGTCGCCCCTGTAAGGGGAGATGTCACGAGCCCCGCGATTGACAGAGGGGTTTTAATAACGTCATGTTGAGCCTGCCGAAACATCACCGCAGTATAAAATAAGGTGATGCTTCAACTGCGTTCAGCATGACGAAATCAGAATGGCATACTCCGTGTGCCGTGTCATTCCGAGGGCGAAGCCCGCCCCGCCCGCACGTTCTGATTGTCGTCAAAGGGCGGCACGAGCCGTAGGCGAAGTAGTGAATCCCCTGATACGAAGTCCGAGTTTTCATGAAGGGGATCCTCTCGCCTTCGGCTCGGGATGACAGCGTGAACGGGCGGACTTCGTAGTTCGGGATCCTTCGATCGCTTCGCTCCTCAGGATGACGCGGGGCGGGGCGGGATGACGCACTCCCCCATCTCTCGCCAAGGCGACGCCCTCCCCCTCGTATGCGAGGGGGAGGGCTTAAACATTACGCGGTAACAGGCTTCGGTTTTTTCATCGTGAGGGAGATCCTGCTCTTGCGCTCGTCTACCTCCTTCACCCAGACGGTCACGACGTCGCCCACGGAGAGGACCTCGGAGGGATGGCGGATGAACCTGTCGGCGATCTCGGAGATGTGGACGAGGCCGTCCTGATGCACCCCGATATCGACGAATGCGCCGAAATCGATGACGTTGCGCACCGTGCCCTTGAGCTCCATGCCCGGTTTCAGATCTTTGATCGCGAGCACGTCGGTGCGCAAAAGAGGAGGCGGGAGTTCGTCGCGGGGGTCGCGCCCCGGCTTCATGAGTTCGGAGATGATGTCGGAAAGGGTGGGGACGCCCACGCCGCATGTTTCGGCCGCCTTGGCCTCGCCCTGCGCCCTGATACGCTCCCTCAGGCCCGAAAGTCTGCCCGCGCGCACATCTTCGGAGGTGAGCCCGCAGAGGGAGAGAAGTTTTTCAGCCGCCGCATAGCTCTCGGGGTGCACGGCGGTGTTATCGAGCACTTCGCGGCTCTCGGGCACGCGCAAAAAGCCCGCACATTGCTCGAAGGCCTTTTCGCCGAGCCCCTTCACCTTCAGGATCTGCCTCCTCGAAGTGAACGAGCCGTTTTCCTCACGGTATTTGACGATGTTCGCCGCGACGCCCGCATTGAGCCCCGCCACGCGGGCAAGAAGGGGCGCGGAGGCGGTGTTCACGTCCACCCCCACCGCGTTCACGCAGTCCTCCACGACGGCGTCGAGCGCTTCGGAGAGGCGCTTTTCGGGCATATCGTGCTGGTACTGCCCCACGCCGATGGCCTTGGGGTCGATCTTGACGAGCTCGGCCAAGGGGTCTTGAAGCCTCCTTGCGATGGAGACGGCGGAGCGGAGATTGACGTCGTATTCGGGGAATTCCTTTGCGGCGAGGGGGGAGGCGGAATAGACGGAAGCCCCCGCTTCGCTCACGATCATATACGAAACGCCCGCACCATGTCCGAGAGAGGCGATGAGTTCCACCGTCATCTGCTCGGTCTCGCGGCTCGCCGTGCCGTTTCCGATGGCAATATGTTTCACCTTGTGTTTTTTGATGAGCGCAGAGAGTTTTTCGATGCACTCTTTCTTTTGCCGCTCGCCGTAGGTCGGGTAGACGACTGCCGTATCGAGCACCTTCCCCGTCCCGTCGACGACGGCCACCTTACAGCCCATGCGGTAGCCGGGGTCGAGCCCCATCGTGACGAAGCCCTTCACGGGCGGTTGCATGAGGAGGGGCTTCAAGTTGAGGGCAAACTGCCCGATCGCGCCCTCGTTCGCGGCATCCGTCAGCATGGAGCGGATCTCGCGTTCGACGGAGGGAAAGATGAGGCGGTCGTAGGCGTCGCCCGCCGCCGCCTCGACGAAGGCGGTGGAATTGCATGCGGGCTTCTTCACCACCCGCCGCGTCACAAGTCCCAAGGCGACCTCTCTGTCGAGCTCGATGGAGACATTCAGAACTTCCTCCCGCTCTCCGCGGTTGAAGGCGAGCACCTGGTGCCCCGCCACCTTGCAGACGGGCGAGGTAAACCGATAGTAATTGCGGTAGACGGTATCCTCGGGGTCTTTCTTGGCGGCCTCCGTGACGACGTTTGCATATTTTACGAAGAAGTTACGGAGGGCCTTCCGCACTTCGGCGTTATCCGAGATCTGTTCGGCCACGATGTCGCTCGCCCCCGCGAGCGCGTCTTCGGCCGTCATGACCCCCTTTTCGGGGTCGATGTACTTTTGCGCCTCCTCTACGGGAACGGGGCAATCGGCCTCCTGCGCAAAGAGGAGATCGGCGAGGGGTTCGAGCCCCCTCTCCCGCGCGATCGTGGCGCGGGTGCGCCTCTTCTGCTTATAGGGGCGGTAGAGGTCTTCCACTTCGGCGAGCGTCGACGCGCCATCGATGGCCGCCGCCAGCTCCTCGGTGAGTTTCCCCTGCCCCTCGATGGATCTCTTCACTTCCTCCCTGCGCGCATCGAGGTTGCGCAGGTATTGAAGTCGGTCGGCGAGGGCGCGGATGGCCTGGTCGTCCATACCGCCGTGCATCTCTTTGCGGTATCTTGCGATGAAGGGGACGGTATTGCCCTCGTCGAGAAGGGTCACGACGTTCTGCACATGCTCTTCGCGCTTGCCGAGCTCCGCCGCCAGAATTTTAACGATGTTTTGCATGGTTCTCCTTAAGATCCCCGTCTCTTGCGGGAATGGCTCTATTCTATCATATCCGTAAAATTTTTACAAGAAATTTCTTATGAATTCCCTGCGCCGCCCGCCGCAAAGTGCGGCGGGCGGCGCAGGGAAAAACAAGGAAGATCTTTGTCTCCCTTGGAGCTATATCGAAATGAAAGATAGCACGATCCGCCGATTGCATAAGCGGTGTGTCCCTGCGGGGGTCATAAAAAGATCTCGTCTTTGATCGGTCGCAAAATACGGCGCGTTAAGGTAAAATTCGGGGTGAGCTCGAAAACGCCGCGGAAGATGAAATACCTTTGATCGAATTTTTCAAATACAGCTCTTCTACGCATTTCAAGCCCCGAATTGATGTTGCTCGGGTACGGGAGACCGCCCACATATTCTTCGATGATTTGTCCGTTTTGCATCATATTCTTCCAACCCGAGCGGACGACGCCGTCCAATCTCGGCATCCAAAGCATTTCGCCGACACCCAAAGAGATGTAAGATTTCATAAATGCCTTAAAATGCTTGCCAAGCAAGATATTCAAAAGTTCCGCATTGGTCTTGACGTAAATTATGTCGCCTGCTTTAATTGTTTTCATTTTGTTCTCCTTTTTTATTTTCTATTTCGTTCAAAATGGTTTTCGCCTGCTCGATGATTTCGCCCGAAAAGACATCGCCGAACGTCTCGGTAATATAGTGCAACGCACATTCCGTCAGCCCCGAATCGACAATTTTTTTCGCGGCGGAAAGGCGCACTTGCCGCTCGGGAAAGTAGTGGTCGGACACGTTGATGTCGGGGATAGGAAGCCGCTTGATCTGCGGGTAGTATTCGATGAAAAACTGCATGCCGCACTCCTCAAGGAGCGCTTTGCAAGCTACGGTGTCCCGTTCTTGTTTTTGCTTTTGGGCCTCCTCTTCCTCTTTCTGCCGTTCCTCTGCCGCTTGTTGTTGTTTTTCAAGCAAAAACGGGGGCGGGTTTGTTTTCCATTCCCGCTTGATAAGAACACAGTTTTGGATGAGAAACCCGCTTGAAATAATAAGAAAGAGATGGGAGAGAAGCATGCCTCCGAGATGATAAGAAACCGATCTTACACCGTCGGAAATCGTTCCGTACGTTCCCGCCATGAGCGCGATCAGACATGCAAAAATCATTACAACGAATACTGCAACGGGAATAAAATTGACAATGATATAAAGCTTAATACGCGTAACATCATTATTTTGACTTGATTCTTTATAACTTTCTTTCATTTCATCATTTGACGCAAAACGCACTTGGCTTTGGAGCTTCCTCCTCCATACAAAGGGCTTTTGTGCGAAATTTTTTGAAAAGAAATAAGTAAAAATTGCAAGCTCAAAATATCCCAAACAATAGATAAAGTCCCAGATTATCTCCTTCGCCAAATCTGCCGTTTTATACGGGTCCAGAGTGTCTCTCCAAAATTCCTCTCCGCCCCAAAAATTACAGATATAAGGCAATGAAAGGTTCTGCGGATTTGAAATCATCCCCTCATACAAATACCATTTCCAAAAAAGATATGTATATATACAAAGGGTACATAAAATAAGCGCGACCAAAGAAAGCCTCTTCACATATTTCAAATTCCTCTTAATGCGGACGTCTTGGTACTCTCTGAACATATTTTGCTCCTTAAATAAAAAAGTGCGCCGACCAAAGCCGACGCGCTACAAAACGCAAACTCCGATCGTCGCCAAACAATCATGATGAAGCACGGAATGATCCTACCCTCGTCACTGGAATTTGCAGTCCTGCCAAATTCGTACAAGGGTAGTATGTGTCATGCAAATAAAAAGCCCGTGCTCCCGCAAAGGACTTTCATGATTGTTTGGCATATTCAGTATATCACAAAATGGGTGGATTTGTCAAATTGAATTTTTTTAAGAAAAAATCTTGCGAAAATCTATATATTTCAAATTCAATATATAGGAATTACGACCGTCGCCAAACGATCGCTCGCACGATTATGAGAAAAGGACAACGAATTTTTCGTTGTCCTTTTCGCTATCGCATCCCGCCCTCGCGGCGGGCGGCCCTGCCTTTTTCCGATCAGATCATGAGCAAAATGCTCGCGAATTGAAGGGCCGTGCCGAGGAGGACGAAGAGATGCCACACGGAGTGGAAATAGCGGACCTTCTTCCCGAAGGCGAAGAACGCGATGCCCGCGGTATAGGCGACCCCTCCCGCAAGAAGAAGCCAGAAGCATGCCGCGGAGACGCGGGGCAAAAGGGCGGGCAGAAAGACGAGAGCCATCCACCCCATCACGACGTAGAGCGCCATGGAGATGCCCTTCACGACCTTATTTTCCATGCGGATGGCGTTCATCGTGACGCCCGCCGCGGCGCACGCCCACTGCGCGATGAGGACGGCCTTCCCCACCGCCGTCCCATAGAGGGGAATCAGGCAATATGGGGTGTAAGTGCCCGCGATGAGGAGAAAGATGGTGCAGTGGTCGAATATCCTGAAGACGCGCTTTCCCCTTCCCGCGGGCAGAAAGTGGTAGAGCGCGCTCATCGTATAGAGAAGGATGATGCCGAAGCCGAACGCGGCGACGGCGAGTTCGCTTCTCGCCCCCTTTGCGCGCAGGGCGAGCACGAGCCACGCGACGATCCCGAACGCCCCGCCCACAATATGCGATACGGCGTTGAAGATCTCCTCCCCCTTCGTATAGCAGGGCGCCTTCCGCCGATTGAGTGTGATGGCCGCTTGTTGCATAGAAAACCTCCCGTTTTTTCCCATTCTAAAGGGACGGCGAAGAAAAGACAACCTATTTCCTCTCCTCCCCGCCCTACTTTCAACATGCAGATGTCCACCTCGGATTTTGGGAATTCCACCCGAAAAATATTCTCTCTACTGTGGGTAGAATGTAAAAATCTCGACAAATAAAGACCCTATCCCCTCCGTTTTGTGATGATATATGCCCTATAATGGCAGAAAGTCCTCTTTTGGGAGATCTTTATGAAACGCGTCCGAGCAAAGACGATCGTCACCTACCTTCTGACCGCCGCCGCCATGGCGCTTCTGAACTTTGCCCTGCCCTGCCGCGAACCCCTTTCCTTCGCCCTCCTCTTTGCGGGGATCGCATGCGGCCTCGACCCCTTTCTCTTATGCGGGGAATATGTCGCCGCGTCTGCGGTGAGCCTGAGCCTCTACGCCTTCCTTTCCGCCCTTGCGCAGGCGGCCTTTCTGCTCGCCATCGCCTGTCTCTACCGCCGTTTCCGCCGCAAATTCGGCTGGGAACGCCTCGTGTATGCCCTCGCGGCGCAACTTCCCTTCATCTTTCTCTTTCCCCATGCGGGGTATGCGCTCCTTCCCATCTCGCCCCCCCTGCAAAAGCTCATCCTCGGCGTGCTCGTCGCCGCCGTCTCCCTTCTCTTTGAAGGAGGGCTCGGGGCGCTTTTGCGGCGCGTCTTCCGCTGTAAACTTACTGCGGGGGAGCTCGCAGAGATCAGTTTGATGTGGCTGTTTACGGGCATGGGTGCCCTGTTTTCGCTCGGGGCGGAATTTTTCTACCTCGTCTCGCTTGCCGCCCTGCTTCTTGCCGTCGTGCTTTTGAAAAGCTCCCCCGCCGTGCCCTTCGCGGTCGTCCTCTCCTTCCCCCTCTGCGCCGCGACGGGGAGCCTCGTCCCCCTCGCCTACTACGCCCTCTTCGCCTCGGGAATGGTGCTCTGCGCCCCCTACGGGAGGATCGCCGTCGCCTGCGCGCTCCTCGCCATGTTCCCCGCGGCCATGTATCTCGAGGGCCTCTTCGCAAGAAGCGCGGTCGAGATTGTCCTCACGCTCCTCGCCTGCGCCGTTCCCGCCGTCATCCTCTGCGCCATTCCCGAAAAGATCCTTGCGCGGGCCAAAAAGGCCCTCCTCTTCTACCGCGAACGCACCCTCCCCCGCATCGCGCTCAACAGGAGCAGGCGGGCCGTGGGGGAACAGCTCTATGAGGTGAGCTCCCTCTTCCGCGAGATCGAGACGGCCTTCGCCAAGGAGAGCCCCGCCGAGAATTCCGCCCCGAAGCTCAAAAGCAAGCTCCAGAAGACGCTCTGCGACGGCTGTCCCGACCGCAGGGCATGCGAGAACGCCCGCCTCTCTGAAAATCTCGATAAGCTCATCGCCGTGGGCATGGCGAAGGGAAGGGTCAACCTCATCGACCTGCCCGTCGAGCTCTCCAAGATGTGCCCCAATTCCGCGGGTCTCCTCTTCGCCCTCAACAAACTGCTCGCCGAATACGGCCGCGTGGCGGCCGACCTCGAGCGGGCGCGGGAGGGAAGACTGCTTCTCGCGCGGCAGGCGCACGGCGTGAGCGAGATCTTGCGGGACATCGCCCTTGCGGAGAGCGAGGAATTCGTCTTCTCCGATGAGGAAAATATCATCTCCTCCGCCCTCGCCAAGGAGGGGATCATGAGCGCGGAGATCTTTCTCTATGGGGAGGGCGCCGAAAAGACCCTCTCCGTCACCCTCGAGAGCAAGATCCCCGGAAGGCGCATCGCCGAACTTTGTTCCAAGGCGCTCGGCGTCCCCTTCGCTCTCTCCGAGAAGATCCCTTTAACGGCCGACCGCGCCTGTTTCATCTTCAAGAAAAAGCCCCGCTTCGATGCGGCGTTCGGCGTCGCTTCCCGCCCCAAGGAGGGCGAACGGGCGAGCGGGGATACCCACTCCATTCTCAAGATCGACGAGAGGCGGTTCATCGTCGCCCTATCCGACGGCATGGGGAGCGGCGAGGCGGCGCACGACGTCTCCGATGAGACGCTTTCCCTCCTCGAGAGCTTCTATAAGGCCAAGATGCCATCGGAGACGGTGCTCGGCACCGTGAACAGCCTCATCGCCTTTTCGAGCGAGGAGACCTTCTCCTGTTTGGACCTCGCCGCCGTCAACCTCGATACGGGCATCGCAGACGTCGTGAAGATCGGCTCGCCCGTCGGATTCGTCCTCTCGGGGGAGACGTTGCAGGTTTTGGAGGGGGAATCCCTTCCCATGGGGGCTTTGGAGGCGGTGCACCCCGCGGTCCTGCGCGTGGAGCTCAAGGAAGACGACTTTTTGGTGTTCATGAGCGACGGAATCACGACGGCGTTCGGCTCTTCCTCGGAACTGTGTGCCTATCTTGCGCGCATGCACCCCCTCAACCCGCAGTCCTTCGCCGAAGAGATTCTGAAGGACGCGCTCTCCCGCTATGGCGGCGCCGCCGAAGACGACATGACGGTCGTCGCCGTCAAACTCACCAAGGCGGCATAAAAAAGCAAAACCCCCTCCCGAGGGAGGGGGAACCGAACGCAGTGATATAGGCGGGGGCACCCTCGCCCACCCCTTGAGGGGTGGGTGTCATGCCGCATGCGGCGTGACGGAAAGGGTGTATACAATCAAAGCAACACCCCCTCAGTCTCGGCTTCGCCTCGACAGCTCCCCCTCAAGGGGGCGCCAAGAGAATTCGACCCCCACCCGTCACGGCAAAGCCGTGACACCCTCCCCCTCACCGAGGGGGAGGGCTTCCCTCATCAGTCACTAAAGTGAAAGCTTCCCCCGTTCGCGGAGGAAGCCTTATTTTAACGCAGTTCTGCGCCTAAAGTATGGGACAAGGCGGAGAGGATCTTCTTCATGTAGCCGTCGGCCGTCTCGGCGGGAATGGGCTGTTCGGCGGCAGGGTCGGGCGCGAAAGTGATATGAAGCGCCATGCTCTTTTTTCCGCTCCCGATGCGCGCGTCGCGGTAGACGTCGAAGAGCTCTGCGCTCTTCGCCGCCTTGCAGGCCCGCAAAATGCAACCCTCCACCTCGGCGCAGGTGACTTTTTCATCGACGACGACGGCGATGTCGCGCTTGGTCGCGGGGGCTTTGGGGACGGGTTTGAAGCTGATATTCTTGCGGAACGCGGGCGCGACCGCATCGTAATCGAGTTCACCGAGGCAGACCTTCTTTTCGAGGGCGAGCTCCGCGGCGATGGCGGGGTGAAGTTCCCCGAGCCAACCCACTTCCCTATCCCCGAGCTTGACGATCGCCGTCACGCCGGGGTGCAGGAAGGGCTTTTCGCCGCGCTCATAGGTAAATTTCAAGCCGAAACATTCCCCGATCGCCTCGAATGCGCCCTTCAGATCGAAGAAATCCCCATCCCCCCACAGGGCGACAGAGAGATGCTTCCTCTCCTCGGGGAACTCCTCGAGCGGAAGGCTTTTCGCGCGGAAGATATTCGCGAGCTCGAAGAGCCGCCCCTCCTCGTTGCCGCGGCGCACATTGCGCACCACATTCGCGAGCATGGTAGGGGCCAAAATCGTCCGCATGACGGAAAGATCCTCGCCGAGCGGGTTCTTTAAGGTGATGGCGCGGCGCTCTTCGGCGTCTTCGGGAAGGCGCAGAAGGTCGAAATCTTTGGGGGAATAGAAGGAATAGCCGACAGCCTCATAGTACCCCTCTTCGGCCAAGACTTCCTTAAAACGCCTCTCCCTCTGCTGGGCGGGCGAAAGTCCGCCGTGCGTGACGGCCGCGCTGGGAAGGAAGGTGGGGCGGATATGCTCGTAGCCGTAGAGGCGGATGACCTCCTCGGCGAGGTCGGGATAGCCTTCGACGTCCTCCCGCCAGAGGGGCGGACACACGGAGAGTTCCTCCCCCTTATCCGTCACCCCGAACCCGAGCCGCTTCAAAATGCCGTTCACCTCTTCCTTGGGAACATGGATGCCGAGGAGAGAATTTATCTTTTCGTACGTCGTGTCGATCTGCCCGGGGGCAATGCCGCCGTATTCGGAGACGCTCTTCAAATTTCCGACGGCGGTGCACTTGGTGGGCGTGCCGCAACCGAGCTCCTCCATGAGGATCAGCGCGCGCGTCATTGCCATCCACGGGAAGATCTCATACACCCCCTTTTCAAAGCGGGCGGAGGAATCCGATCTCTGCCCCAAGGCGCGGGAAGTCTTTCTCACGCTGTCGCGGGCAAAGCATGCCGCCTCCAAAAACACCTCGGCCGTATCATCCTTTATTTCGCTGTTGAGGCCGCCCATGATCCCCGCGAGCGCGACGGGGCGCTCCGCGTCGCAGATGAGGAGGTTCTCGGGGTGCAGGGTGAACTCCTTCTCGTCAAGCGTAACGATCTTCTCCCCCTCCTCGGCGCAACGCACGACGATCTTATCCCCGCGCAGGAACTTTCTATCGAAGGCGTGCATGGGCTGGCCCACTTCGAGGAGGACATAATTGGTGATATCCACGACATTGTTGACCGAACGAAGCCCCATGAGGGCGAGACGGCGGCGCATCCAACGCGGGGAAGGGCCGATCTTCACGTCCTTCACATACGTCCCCACATACAACGGGCAGAGCTTGGGCTCTTGCACTTCGACGGAGAACTTCACATCGGTCTCTACTGCGTGGAACCAGGTCTCGACGAGGTGTTTCAAGGGCTTATCGAGGACGGCCGCGACCTCGCGCGCGATACCGTAGACGCTCTGGCAATCGGGGCGGTTGGCGGTGACGTCGATATCGAAAATGTAATCGTCGATGCCGACCACGGGGCGGATGTCGGCGCCGAGCGGGGTATCCATGTCCAAGATGAGGATACCGTTCACCTCTGCGCCGTCGTAGAAATCGTCGGTGATGCCGAGCTCTTCGCCCGAGCAAAACATGCCCTCGGAAACGACGCCGCGGAGCTTTCCCGTCTTGATCTTCTGCACGCCGCCCTCATGCTTTACAATGGCGCCGTCCAAGGCGACGGGGACGACCGCGCCCGCAAAGACGTTGGTCGCGGCGGTGACGATCTGCTTTTCTCCCCGCGCCCCGCAGTCCACCTTGCAGACGGTGAGCCTGTCCGCATCGGGGTGCTTTTCGCAGGATACAATTTTCCCGACGGCGACGTTCTCGACGTCCTTGCCGAGATAGGTAAGTTCCTCCACCTCGAACCCGCACGAAAAGAGCTTCTTCTCCAGCTCCTCGGCGGAGATGTCGATCTCTACATACTCTTTCAACCAAGAAAACGGTACTTTCATCTTCTTTCCCCCTCTCAATCCTTAAACTGTTCCAAAAAGCGTACGTCGTTCTCTGTAAAAGAGCGAATATGCGTGATGCCGTATTTGAGCATGGCGATGCGGTCGATGCCCATGCCGAAGGCGAAGCCCGTGTACTCATCGGGATCGACGCCGCAGTTTTCGAGCACCTTCCGATTGACCATGCCCGCGCCGAGCACCTCGATCCAGCCCGTACCCTTGCAAAGCGAGCACCCCTTCCCCCCGCACGCCGTGCAGCTCACGTCCACCTCGACGGAGGGTTCGGTGAAGGGGAAATAGGAGGGGCGAAGGCGGGTCTTTGCCGTCTCCGCGAACATGGTGCGGGCGAATTCGTCGAGCATGCCCTGAAGATCGCAGAGCGTGATGCCCTTATCCACGACAAGCCCCTCCATCTGGTGGAACATGGGCGCGTGGGTGGCGTCGTCGTCGGCGCGGAACACTCTGCCCGGCGAGAGCATCTTGATGGGCGGCTTCTTCTTCTCCATGAGGCGGATCTGGCCCGCGCTCGTCTGGGAGCGGAGCAGGAATTTCTCGGTGATATAGAAGGTATCCTGCATATCGCGGGCGGGATGGTCGGCGGGGATATTGAGGGCGGTGAGGTTATAATATTCGCTCTCGATCTCGGGGCCCTCGAAGATCTCGAAGCCCATGCCCGAGAAGATGTCGCAGAGTTCTTCGCGCGTGCGCGTGATGGGGTGGAGCGCTCCCCTTCTTTGCCGCCTTGCGGGCATGGTGACGTCCACCTGTTCGCTCGCGAGTTTTTCCTCCATCTCGCGCGCCTTGACCCGCTCTTCCCGCGCCGTGAAGAGCTCTTCAAGCCGCTCACGGACGGCGTTCACCCGCTTCCCGAAGGCGGGGCGGAGCTCGGCGGCGATCTCCTTCATGTTTTTGAGGAGCGCGGTCAGCTTCCCCGTGCGCCCCAAAAACTTCATCTTGACCTCGTAGAGGGTGCGCGAATTCTGGGCGGACTCTGCCTCCGCCTCCGCTTCTTCTACGATCTTTTCGGTATCTTCCATGTTCCCTCCTGCAAAATAAAAGCCCCGTCCGAAAAAGGACAGGGCGAAAATTTCTTCGCGGTACCACCTGTGTTCGCACATGGAGATGTTCCATGCGCCTTCATTGCCCCTATCGCGGGGAACGGCCCCTCTTGAAGTTCTTTTCGGAGGGGCGGCTCACGGGGGAATACCGCACGCCTTTTTCAAGCGCCCTTTCAGCCGCGGAGCGCTCTCTCTGGGGAAAAAGTTTTCGGTGCGTCTCTTCCGTTTCAAACGCCTGATTTGCCTCTATTATAAGCAAGCAAAACGCAAATGTCAAATGATTTTGAGAAAGTTTGCGCGTTCGAGCGTTTATACCTGCGGCGCCGTGCTTTCGAGATACGCCGCAAATTGCGTTTCATACTTGGTGAGATCGATCGTCGCGAATTTTTTCAGATCTACATCGCCTTCCCAAATCGCATTGCCTTCCGTACTCGGAAGTACTTTGCAGATCAGGAAGCGGATGCCGTGGATCTTTTCGAGCAATGCAGCCTTTGCATTGTCATCCAACGAAAGTTTGGAGAAATCCCACGTCACCGCACCGCCTTCTTCGGCAACGATCCTGCAACTCCCGATCTGCTCGTAGAGCGCTTTGACCGCCTGTTTGATGACATCTTTAAGCACGGTTGCGACCGATTTTTCCGTTGTACCTTTGATGAGATCTCTGTTCAGCGCGGTGAGAGCGGTGACTTTTTGGTTGATCCGGGCGAGTGCGGCTTCCTCGAGCCAAGTCGGTTTCAACGCTGTGATCCACGTTTTCCCCCACGGCATCTTGGTCGCATCGATGTCTAAATTCGACGTCCAATAATCGTTGCCGTAGTACAAGGCATAAGCGGAGGAGAGTTTCTTCATTGTTCCAAGAAGGTCGTCGATCGACGCGCTGTTGCCCTGTTTGATCAACGCTTCCAACTCGCTCTTGACCGCTTGGTACTCCTTCGTGACTTCGTCGACGTTCTTTTCATAGACCTCGGCGACGAAATCCCGATATCCCGTGCTTTCTTTCAATTCATCGGGAAGTTTGTCGTAGACGGGTTTGAACTCGTTCACGATCTGGGTAAGCGCAGCGGTCCAACCGTCGCGATTTTGATTTTCCTCCGCGTTGAATGCCGTCTTGGCTGTGGCGATCTTCTCTGCCAGATCCTCTGCCACTTGCGTCTCGTGCGCGTTGCGCTTTGTGAGGTAGGTCTGGATCGTATCGTCGCCGACTGCGGTTTTGAGAACTTCATTTTCTTTGATCGCGGGGACGGCAATACCTTGAACGGTGGTATTCTTGTCGTAAAGGGCGTTGAGGGCGTCCCATGCAGTCTCTTCGGAGGCCGCCGTGATCGTCTCCGCCTTTTCCTTAAAGTCCGTTGCGCGGTCGTGATAGAGCTTGGCGGTGAGAAGGAGAACGGTGGACTTTTCTTCGCCGACGGTCGTTTCCGCGAGATAGGAACTGTTGGACATGAGCGTCTTCACCGCGGGGTCCTGCCCGTCGATCTCGTTTTGCAGGGCGGTGACGGCTTCGACATATTTCACATAACCGCCTTCGGTGACATCCATTTCGTCGATGAATTTTTGCAATTTCTCCGCATATTCCGTCGCCTTCGCATTCGCCGCTTTGAGGTCTCCAACTGCCTTGTCGGCGGTAAGGTCTGCGCTTTCCTCCTCCGTAAGTTCTTCCTTATGGGTAATGGTGAGGCCGATGAAGCGCACGGGCACACCATCTTGCGCGGTGGCGGGGATCGCAAAAATCGCGAGGTCAAAGGTGAGCTTGCCTTCCTCAGTCTTGCCGAGGAAGAATTCCACGCCCGTGATCTGGCCGCCGAGCCAACCTCCGATGATGCCTTCTGCGAAACCGGTCGGATCGCTTGCCGTCGCCTTTTCGATCAACGATTCGACAAGACCGTTGTAAGCGTCGGCGAGCGCGGAGACGATTTTCTCTCCGAGGGCGAAGCGAATGCCGTTCTCCTTCACTTCGAGGGTAAATTGGGGAAGTCCCGTCTGCCCTTCGCCGCCGAGACCGGGAATGGCGGGAAGCCCGCCCGAAAGAAGGCTCTTAAGGTCAACTTCGGTCATGCCCATGGGAAGACCCTCTGCATTGTTGAAGGCGAGCGTGAGGATGCCGTCGCCCGTGTAATAAAGATCGAGACTCGAAAGATTTGCGTTGAGCCAAGAAGGAAGATCGGGAATCATACTGCCGACCATTCCGATCAACATGATGAGATTGGAAGCGGGCGTGAGGTCGAGGTTGAGGTGCGCTTTCACAGCGGCATAGTAATCTCCGGCCCAAATCGCCGCAGGGTTCAAACGGATATCGAGGTCGCCCGTAAACGGCTGCGCGATCGCGCCGCCGATGAGCTTGGTGTCGATGGAGACGGCGATCTTTTCGCCCAGCGTGACATTTTCGAGCGTGCCCGCAAGATCGAGGGAAAGGGCGGAGATCTTCTCCGCGCCCGCCTCCGCCTTTACGGCGAGGTCTGCGTTGACGCCCGTAAAGTTTGCCCCGAGGAGAGACATAATGTATCCGTGCGTATCCCCCACTTTCTGCGCGAACCCTTCCAAAAGGCCGCGGAAGGCGGTATTGAGTTTTGTAAGGGCCTCTTCTTTGATGGAGAGCATATAGCCCGCCTCCGTCTTCTCGGCAGAAAATAGGCTACCCATGTCGGCGATAAGGCCTTCAATTCCCCCTTCCGAAGCGGAGGAGAATGCCTCCGAGACGTCGACGGGATAGGTGAAGAGGTAGGCCGTTTTGCCCTCGGTGCGGTTTCCGAGCATCAGAAGGAGCAATCCGTCCCCCTGATAGCGCACCGTGAGGGTGTTCGCGAGCTTCGAGATGAGGGGCATGTCCGCGAGGGAGAGGTCAAGGCGCAACGAAAAGGCCTCTTGGAGATCCCCCCGCTCCAAGGCGTCCTGCCGAAGTTTCAATGTGAGTTCGCCCGAGAGAGCCTTCTTCGCCCCGAATGCGCCGAGGCCGACCGAGACGGGCGCCTCGAGCGCGTGATCCCCTTCGACGGTATTGCCGAAGGCAGTCGCGAGACCCATCAGGGGATCGGTCTCCTTCGGGGGGACGGGCTTCGAGGGCGTCGTGCCGAGTTTTTGGTTGAACGCTTCGACGTTCGGGATCTCCACTTCCTCGTTGACCTTGGAATAGGTGGAGGTGATCGTCTCCTTCACGCTCATATCGAACACCTTCCTCGCCGTGTAGGAACAGGAGGAGACGTAGGAGACGGGCGTCCAGTCCTTCTTGATGGTGAGACGCATATCCACATCGGAATATCCCGGGAGATTGTCGAGCGAGCCGTATGCCTTGGCTTGCAGGCGGATGCCCGTCGTGGCCGATTCCGTCGCCGAGCCGTTTTCCACCGATTGGTCGCCCGCGAGGCGGAAGTGATATGTAAGCGTATCCCCCTCCGCGCTCTCGAGTTCGGCGTAGCGGAGCGTCTTGGGATTGATGATATAGCCCCCGAGGGTCACTTCGTCGGCGGTGAAGCCGTAGACCTTTTTATAATCCTCCTTCTCGGCGACGGACATCTCCCCGTCGAAACTGTTGCGGTAGACGACCTTGCCGCCCTTGGAGAAAGATTGGTGCTTCATCTTCACGAGGAGGGAATCGGAACTTGCCTGATTGAGGTAGTCCTCCCCGTTCTTATAGGTGATGTTGTGAATGTCCTGTTTGTAGCCCGCGAGGCTGGCGACCGCCGTGCCCTCGGCCGTGATCATATAGCTTTGAAGTTCGCTCTGCTTCTGCAAGAAGGCGTAGAGAGCCTCCTCGGGCGTGAGCTTTTCGGGCGATCTGCTCGTTACGAGCGTCGATGAAGACCCGCTCTCGCCGAGCGGGATCTCCTTGCCGCATGCCGCCATCCCCGCCGCGCAGGCTGCCGCGAGCGCGCCCGATACGATAATCAGGGCGATCTTTTTCGATTTGTGCATAAAATACCTCCATTTGGGCGGTTCTTCCCGCCATCGTCACGATTGTAATACTTTTGTCATAAAATGTCAAGCATTTTGTCATAGAATTTTATTATAAAATAGTAAAGCGGGCCCTGCGCCCGCTCTGTTCAAAAAAGCATTAAAAAAGAGACGGCGTGCGCCGTCCCTTGAAAGACAGGAGATTTATTCGAGGCAGATCTTGCGCATGAGGGCGTTCGATCCCACCACCCTGCCGCCGCCTAAAATGACGGCCGTGGAGACGTCGGGCGCGAGGTGGGCCTCCATCTGGAGCTTATCGGCCACATAGTCGGCAAAGCCCGCGAGGTTGCAAACGCCGCCCGCGAGGTAGACCCCGCTCTTGCACATTGCGGCCGAGACCTCCGCGGGGAGTTTGCGCATGGCGAGTTCGGCATATTCCAAGATCTTATCCACATAGGTGCGGATGGGGAAGAGCACGTCCTCCGAGGAGATGGAGACGGATCTGGGCTTGCCCGTCGTGATGTCCCGCCCGTTGACGACCGTCTGTTGAACGTCGCGGGGGATGAGGCTCCCCACCGTGTTCTTGAGCTTCTCGGCCGTGAGCGCGCCGATCTTGAGGTTGTAGAGCTCGGCGATGTGGTCGATGAGGTGAATATCCATGTTCGCGCCGCCCACGTTCATCGTGAGCCCCGCGATGATGCCGTCTAAAGAGAAGGCGGCCGCCGAAGTCTTCCCCGCGCCGATGTCGAGGGCAAATACGGGGTTGGATTCGGAGAGAGGCACGTCCTGCCCGAGGGCGACGAGATAGGGCGTCTCGGCGAAGGAGACGCGGGAGATGCCCGCGGCCTTGGCGACGCGGTAGTACTTCTCGCGCATCTCCACGCGGATGCCGCAGGGCACGCAGAAGAGCGCTTCGACGCCCCCGAAGGTGCGGCGCGCGCACTTGGCGAGAAAATATTCGAGAAGAGCGGCGGCATATTGTTCCTCGACGATCTCCCCTTCATAGACGGGGAAGACGACGTCGGTCGCCTCGGCCGTCTTCCCGAGAAGGCGCTTGGCCTCCGCCCCGAAGGCGCGGATCTCGCCCGTCTCCTTGGAGACGGTGAGCGCGGTGGGCTCGGCGAGCACGATGCCGCTTCCGATGCGGAAGATCTTCGTGACAGCCGTTCCGAAATCAATTGCGATCTTTAACATTTGTATCCTCCCCGCGCGAGCATGACGCGGACATCTTCGACGGGCAATCCCACGACGTTGGTATAGCTCCCCTCGATGCGCTTCACGAGCGGAAACCCGTCTTGGATCCCGTATGCCCCCGCCTTGTCGAGCGGGAGGCCGCTTTCGATATACTCTTGAATGACTTCTTCCGTCAAATCGTTAAAAATGACCTTCGTCTTTGCGACATGGTATGCCTCTTTTCCCTCTGATATGAGGCAGACGCCCGTGTAGACCTCGTGCGTCTTCCCCGAGAGCAGGCGGAGCATGCGCCTCGCATCCTCCCCGTCTTTGGGCTTGCCGAGGACGACGCCCCCGATGGCGACGACGGTATCCGCGCCGAGGACTGCGCTCTCGGGAAAACGGGAATGGGCCTCGCGCGCCTTCCCCCGCGCGAAGCGCTCCACCGTCCTGTATGCGGAAAGCCCCCCTGCGCGCTCTTCGTACAGGGAAGGCTCCACGGTGAAACGGGTCGTGATCTGCGCTAAAAGCTCCCTTCTTCTGGGAGAATTGCTGGCAAGAATAAGGTGCATGGTGTGTGGTGGTTTGAAATGGCGCCTCCGTGGGAGGAGCTGTCACGCGTGAGCGTGACTGAGGTGGGGCGTGTTCGGAATTCGTACCCACCCCCCTACCCCCCTCCTCGGGAGGGGGCAAGAAGCGACACCCTCCGAACGGGAGGGGGCAAGGCACGCGACTCCCTCCTCAAGGGGTGGGCAAGAGGACTTCGTATAGGGGGATCCTTCGGCTTCGCCTCCGCCCAGGATGACGCGGTTTATTATTCCGATTATCGGTCACCGTTAAAATGCGGAGAGGCAAGAAAGACAAGGAGTGCGAGGCTTTTCGCAGCCCTCGTACTCGGGCGTACGTGGGCAAGAAAAACGTAGCACGACGCAGTATTTCGATGCCTATACGCGTTTCGCTTACAGGATCTCGAGGTTCTTTTTGAAGTTGCGCTTGAACTCCGCCCCCGCCTCCATAGCCTGCCTGATCTCGAGGGACGCGTCGCCCGCGAGCTCCGTCTTCATGATGACGGAATCGCCCAAGACGTCGCAGTTGACGCCCGTGACCACGCCGAGGCCGCTCCTGTCGAGACATTCCGCGATGCGAAGCAAGATGCCGAGCTTCCTTACGATCTCGAGGTCTTCGTCGCCCACGATGTCTTTATACCGCGCCCACTCCTGCGGGGAGATGTCTTCCTTCTTATGGCATCCCGCCACGAAGGCGGCGAGGACGATCTCGCGGTGGGTCGCCCCGTAGATCCCGCTGTTGAGGATCATATAGCGGGCATGCAGGGGATTGCTGTAGTAGCGGATGCGGGTGCCGCAGTCGTGGAGGCCCGCGGCGATCTTGAGGACCTTCAGATAGATGCGCGGGAACTTGTGCAGAACGCGCAGCTGTTTGAAGAGCTGGATGGCGAGATGCACGACGTGTTCCACATGCTTTTCGTCGCAATTATAGTAGCGGACGAGGGTGGAAAGAGAGTAGGAGAGCACGTCGGTGATGGGCCGCTCGAGAGTGATGGGGAGCGCCTCGTTGAACATGATCCCCTCCCGAAGGCCGCACCCGCCGATGGTGAAGTTCTCCACCTTCAGATAGTCGGTGAAGGCCTTGATGATGGCGAGGGCCGCGGGCATGATGTCGGCACGGGCGGGCGAGAGGCCGCGGATGCGCATGCGCTTCTCGACGTCGAGAACGCGCACCATCTCATAGACGGCATTGAAATCGTCTACCGTGAATTGGTAGTTGTGCACGATATTCAGCGGATATTTCCTGATGATGCGGTTGATCTTGTAGAGGTTGCGGAAGGAACCGCCGACGCCGATCATCTGGGTATCGGGTTCCACCTCGGAGAGCCATTCGATCTTCTTGAACTGTTCGGTGAAGAACTGTTCGATCCTGTCCGTCTGTTCCTCGGGCTTTAAGCCGTCGTCGGCGAAGAGATCGGTGAGCGTGACCGCGCCGAAGGGAAGATTGGCGTAGTTGATGATACAGCGGCGGTTGTAGTAGATGAGTTTGGTACTGCCGCCGCCGATCTCGAGGATGATGCCCCGCGGCACTTCCATCGAGTTGATGACCCCGCGGTAGACGAGGGTCGCCTCCTCCTCTTCGGAGAGCACGACGACGCGGATGCCGCAGGTCGCCTGTATCTCGTCGAGGAAGGACCTCTGGTTTTTGGCGCGGCGGACCGCCGCCGTCGCAACGGCGACGATGCGGTCTACGCCCGTCGCATCGCAGAGGCGCTTAAACATTTTGAGCGTTTTGATGGTCTCCGCCACCCTTTGGGGTTTGAGGAAGCCATCCCTGTCCATATCCTGCCCGAGGCGGACGCTCTCCTTGAGTTCGTCCACCACCATAAAGTGACCGTCGCCGAACATCTCGACGATGACAAGACGCGCCGAATTGGAACCCAGATCGATAATACCGATTTTTTCCATGAGAATATGCCGTCCTTTCCTGTGTCACACCGTGCGCGCGTACGATCCGATGCGCGGTATACTACCCGATTTTAACTGATTGTGCCTTCATTCTAACACAGGAACGGGGGTTTGTCTATACCCTTTTTGAAAAATTTTCCCCGAAAAGGGGCTTCTTCAGGGAATTTTCTTCCCCTCTTTCGCCCGAAAGGCCGCCGAAAATTGTACGAGGGCGAGTGCGGAAAGGAAGACCCCGAAGGCGCGGCGGAGGGTCTCCCCCGGAAAGAAGGCCGCGGCAAAGGAGAAGAGGGCGGAAAAAAGGAATGCGGGGACGATCATGAAGGCGAGCTTTTCCCGTTTGAGGAGGCCGCTTTTGGCATGGACGGTGAGGGCGAGGACGGACATGGGCAAAAAAGAGACGAGGTTGATCCCCTGCGCCGCCGCCTGTTCCACCCCGCAAAAGAGGGTGAGAAGGGGGATAAGGAGGGTGCCGCCGCCCATCCCCATGCCCCCGAGAAACCCTCCCGCCGCGCCGCAGAAAAAGAAGACGAGAAAGGCCATCAGAGCATCATCCTTATGCCCGCAGCGAGCATGAAGGCGGCAAAGGCGAACGTGAGGGCGCGCGAAGAGAAGCGGGGCAGAAGTTTTGCGCCCGCGAGCCCGCCGAGCGAGACGCCGAGGGCGACGGGAAGCAAGATGCGGAAGGGCACGAGCCCGAAAAAGAGATAGACGGCCGCGCTCAAGAGCGAAGCGGGCAGGATGACGGCGATCGCCGTCGCATGGGCGCTCTTCACATCTCTCCCCGCCGCCTTCAGGATGGGGACGGCGACCATGCCCCCTCCCCCGCCGAACAGCCCGTTGAGCGCACCCGCCGCCATTCCCCCCAAAAGATATGTCTGCGAAGTTTTCTTCATTCCCGATCTCGCTCCGAAGGGCCTTTTTGCCCCTTTCTTTATGAAAAGTTTGTGCCGAATGCAAAAAACTTTTCTCTTTTTTTATGGAATTCGCGCGAAAGTGCTTGCCACAAACTATATTTTATATTAAAATAGGGTGGTATCTCCCAAAAAATACAGGCGGGAGCGGACAGGCGCCGCATCCCTCCGGATAAAGGTGTGAAATATGGCGAAATTTTTGAAATCGGAAAAATGGAAGAGGCGCGCCGCGGCAGGCCTCGTCATCGCCCTCTCGGCGACGCTTTCGCTCGGGGTGTTCTCCGCATGCGCGAAGAAACCCGCGGATGGCGGCGATACGGAGGAGGACCCCGCGCTTCCCACCGATACCCAACTCATCAAGAACGGCGACTTTGAGTTCTACAGCGAGAAAAACAAGGAGGACAGCAAACGCCGCACGTTCATCAACAGCCCCACGAGCTGGTCGGCCAATTCCGAGTCCCCCGCTTCCACTTCCGCATCGGGCATCATCAACGTCAACGATTGGAATACCCTCTCCCGCTCCACCTTCCCCCTCGTGCAGGAGGCAGACAGGAAGAAGACGGACAACAACGGGAATGAAGTGGACGCCGTGCCGGGCGACGTCGCGCTCACGGAGGATCGCAAGCAATATGCCCTCGATCACTGGGATGAGGCCAGCCTCTACGACCGTCTCGAGTTCTACTACTTCTTCAAGATCACGGCCGACAGCGGCTTTGAGAAGTACGACGACTATAAGTACTCCATCGACTTCGACGATGTGCGTTACCTCTATGAGGACGCATGGGGAAAGAAGTGGGACGAGACCTCCACGGAGGCGGATAACAAGATCGACCTCCACTACACAGAGAGCGATCCCGAAGAGGAACGTGGCTCCAACGTCCTCATGATCCACAACCACCACTACACCGATACCGAGAAGGTGAGCGGCACCGCGAAGTACTATACTTCGAGCACCGACGTATCCCTTCCCGCAGGCACGGCCGCCAAGGTCACCGTATGGGTGAAGACCCTCAATCTCACCCACTACGATAAGGTGCCCGTCGAGAAACGCGGCGGCGCCTATATCTCCGTGACGAACAACGTCGGTTCTACCGCGCTCGACCAGATGCAGATCAACGACATCATCACGGAAAAAAATGCGGATAAGAACGCCGTCAACAACGGCTGGCAACAATACACCCTCTATATCCGCGGGAACACCTTCGCCTCGACCACCTTCCGCATCGTGCTCGGGCTCGGCCGCGGCACTTCCGACGACCGCTATGAAGCGGTGGACGGCATCGCCCTCTTCGACGATCTCAAGTGCGAACTTATCGAGAGCGACGCATTCGATACGGCGGTAGACGAAGAAACTACCGTCTCCCACCGTTGCGGGCTCGACGATAAGGGCGACGACAGGAAATTCTATTCGACGGACAGGCAGTCGGGCGAATTCGATACGAATACAACCTACTCCCTCGACCTTCGCGCCCCCTTTGCGAAGTATACGGGTCTCTCGCTCCAAGAGAAAGATTTCGGCCTCACCGAGGAGGAATCGGGCAGCCTCTCCTATACCTCGAAAGATATCGACAAATCGCTTGACGATAACAGAAAGACGGGAGACGAGAGCCTTCGGAGCATCCTCGGGCAATATAAACTCGGCGAATTGAGAACTGCGGCCGAGAGCAGCCCGAATAAATATCTGAAACACCTCGTCGAAAAAGATTTCGCCGACTTCCCCTTCTCGGCGGCGGACGGCGACGTCGACATCGTGCTCCTTCTTTCGACCAACGGCGCGGCCTACACCGCCAAACTTCCCGAGATCGAAGTCGGGGCGGACAGCCGCATGCTCATCTCCTTCTGGGTGAAGACGAGCTCCATCCTCTCGGGCAGGAGCGGCGCGAGCGCGACCCTCGTGGACGGGGAGAACAAAGTCTCCATCGCACCCTTCGATCCCACCACCGTCGCCACCGTCGATGTAGACGATGAGACGAAGGACATCTGGAATGGCTGGGTGCAGTGCTTCTTCTTCGTGGAGAACGATTCCGACGTCGAAAAATCCTTCACCGTCGAACTCACCTACGGTCCCACCTCGATCGCCGACAGCAACGTGAGCAACTATTGCGAAGGCTATGCGGCATTCGCCAACTTCGAGACCTTCGACCTCACCCGCGCGCAGTATAACTACGCCGCGACGGGGACGTATGCGCAGAAGACGACGCTCACGGGCGCGGCCGTCGATCCTTCCTTGTTCGACAGTGCGGCGGCGAGCGGCAACAAGCTCGAAGAAGGGCTGGCACGTCCCGCCAACTACAAGGGCGCGCTCGCGGGAAGCGACGTGCTCGTCGCAGGGAGCGAGACCAAGAACCCCACCATCAAAGAACTCAACGAGACGTACGGCATCTATACGGGCCTCCTCTCCTCCGAATATGCGGACAAGTATCTCGCGCTCGATACGACCGAAAATCCTTGGATGACGACGCTCAATACGGCGGCGGGCGACTACGGCGATGCGGATACTTGGTGGAAGAACCTCTTCGGGTCGGACGGCTCCACCGCAAACGCCGCCTACCAGCCCCTCGTCCTCCTCAACACCAACACAGGAGTTGGGGTACAGCCTTCCTATGGCTTCTACGCCGCCAAGACCAATATCGCGGCCAACGCTTCGACGAAGATCTCCGTCCGCGTGAAGGTCGCCCAAGGCACGACCGCGTATATCTGCCTCATCGACGTTTCGGGCAAGGCGACCGAAGGATACAGCACGGGCCTCAAGACCACCCTTCCTGCCCGCACCTATTGGTACGACAACGACGGCAACATCGTCAACATGGACCCCGACAGCAAGGACTTCGACGAGAAGGGTTCGATCCTCTTCACGCTTCAGGAGAACGGGCTCTATAAAAAGGCCGGCGATACGACGGATACGTACTATGCCAACCTCGCGAATTTCGGCAAAGACGACGACGGCAACTACGTCAACTCGAACGATACCCCCGTCTTCTACTTTAACGACGGCAAATACTACGCCTACCGCGAAGAGCAGAGCGACGGCAGTTACACCTATTCGACGCAGGTCCTCGACATCCCCGAGGATACCGTCACCCGCTACAGCTACGACACGCAGCCCGAGGCCGTGATCGCCGTCGAGGGCACCGCAGAGAACAGGGATCAATGGATCACCGTCTCCTTCTATGTGAAGGCGGGCAACGAGGCCAAGGATTACCGCCTCGAGCTCTGGGCGGGTAGCCGCGACTACAAAGAGGGCGGAGAAGCCAAAGGCTTCCCCAACGGCGGGTACGTCTTCTTCGACCGTTGCTCCACCTCCTCGTTGAGCAACTTCGATACCCTCCTCTCCGAGACGGAGACGTCCCTGCTCGACTATAAGGACACCGAGGGCAATTACCCCTACCGCGCCCCGAACCCCGAATACACCGAAGGGAGCAACCTTCCCAAACAGCTCGACGATAAACTCATAGATACGCTCGGCCGCTACTACACCTTCACCCTCTACGATTCCGTGGACTACAAGGCCTACGACGCGACGAAGGATGAGAACGGCGACGGCAACCCGTGGCGCAAGTACGTGCAATCGGACAACAAGGAGAAGCTCGTCTATCTTACCTACACCGATATGGACGGCGAAAGGCTCGGCACGGCCTTCCCCACCGTGAGCACATTCATCGATTACTCGGTGAGCGAACAGGATCTCGACCAGCTCAAGGCGCCCAGCCTCAACGACGAGACGGATGACGACGATTCTTCGAGCAGTACGCCTTCGGATACGGATGGAAGTTCGGGCAACATCTGGCTCATTCTCGCTTCCGCGCTCCTTGCGGTTGCCATCCTCTTCGCGATCGGTGCGGTCGTCTTCAGAAAACTCTGGAGCAAACGCAAGAAGACGGCGAAGGTCAAAGCTCCCAAACGTCCGCGCGCGCCCAAGGCCTCCAAGGCCAAGGAAGAAGCGCCCGCAACGCAGGAAGAGCCCGCGCAACCCGCGCCCGAAGAAAAGGACGAAAACGATCCCTACAACGAATAATGCGCTTCTTGCGCAAAAACACATAAAAATCGGCGGCAAGTGCCGCCGATTTTTGTCTAAGCCCCTCTCCCTCTGGGGAGGGGGAATAAAGGGGGTGGGTGTACTTCTCCTGGCGCCCCCTTGGAGGGGGAGCTGTCGAGGCGAAGCCGAGACTGAGGGGGTGTCAACTTCGATTGCAACACCCCTTCCGTCACGGCGATGCCGTGACACCCACCCCTCAAGGGGTGGGCAAGAGCAAGTCATAGCTCAACCATACATCCTGATTCCTTTGGGAAGGTGGTTTTTGAGGACGCCGCCCGAGACTTTTCCGAGGCCCAAGGGGAATTCCTCCACACACACGACGCACCAGCCCGCAAATCCATCGCAGGGAAGAACTTCCCCGCGCAGGTACTTTTTCGCCTCTTCGCGGCTGAGGCGCAACTGTCTTTTTGCTCGGTCCCCGTATGCCATGGCAAGGGCATGGGCGGGACGGAACAGCTTGCCGTCCCACTCTCCCGCCTCCACGCCGAGGCGCAGAAGACGCACGCCCGCAAGGTCGGGCATGCCCGCGGGAACGAGGTACATTCTGCCGTCGCGGAGGGTGTGAATGGCGCCTTCGGGCGGCCGCATAAAGAAGTCCTCTTCAAACGCCTTGAACGCGCTTTCCGCGCGGATGTTGCGGCACACGGAAAAGGGTTTTGCGCGCGTCGCTTCTTCCCCCGCCTTTTTCATGAGGGCGGCAAAGTGCCCCTCGCCGCGGAAGGTGTGGGGATAATATTTCTGCATTCGGACGAGCGAAAATTCTTTATGCCGCTTCAAAAACTCCTCGATCTGCCACTCGTCCTCCTCCTCGGCAAAGGTGCACGTGGAATAGAGCAGATGTCCGCCGCCCGCGACCATTTTTGCCGCTTCGTCGAGAATGGCGCGCTGGCGCGCCGCGCACCGCGCCACGTTCTCTTCGCTCCACTCGGGAACGGCGTTCTCCTCTTTTTTGAACATGCCCTCCCCCGAACAGGGGGCGTCGGCGAGGACGAGGTCGAAATAGGAAGGGAAACGTGCGGCGAGCAATTCGGGCGGCGCGCTCACAACGGCGCAATTTTTTACGCCCATGCGCTCCACGTTCTGCGACAGAATTTTCGCCCGCGCATACTCTATTTCATTGGAGATGAGGACGCCCTCCCCCGCCATTCGGGCGGCGATATGCGTCGTCTTGCCGCCGGGCGCGGCGCACAGGTCGAGCACGCGCTCCTTTTTGCATGCGTCCGTAAGATCCCCCACTTTCATCGCCGAGGGCTCCTGCACATAATAGAGCCCCGCAAAGTGGTAAGGATCTGCCCCGGGCTTTTCTTCGCCGACATACACGCAGGCGAGATCGTCGCAAAACTGCTCCCCGAGCGGGAAGGGCGCGCGGCGGAAAAATTCCTCTGTACCGATCTTTAAGGTGTTGACGCGGAGGCCTTTATAGGGCGGCTTTTCGTAAGACGATAAAAAGGCGGGGAAATCGTTTCCCAGCCTCTCTTTCATGCGTCTCAAAAAATTTTCGGGAAGGTCTCTCACGGCGTTTCGCCCCTCCTCAAAAGTTTCTCTTGCAATTTTTCGTAAGGAATGAAAGCCGCGCCCGCCGAAGCCGCGGCGTCGAACCGCATCCCCCCCTCTTCGCGCGCGATATAGACGTTGCACTCCCCGGGGTGGGATGTATATTTTCCGCCCGCCGAGAAGATCGCCGCGACGAGCTTGACCGAGGAGGGAACGTCCACTTCGACGTCCTTTGCGAAACAGAAGGTCTTCCCCTCGAGCGCGCCCCCCTTCTTCCTGCGGTGCATGTATTTGTTGACGTAGCGGTAGAATTCCTCGTGCGCCCTGTGATAGACCTCGCGCTCCTTCGCCTTCTCCACATAGAACCTCTTCTGCCCCATGGAGACGCAGGGCGTGATCCGATAATTTTCCACCCTTCCGCCTCGGATCTGATAGCGCGCGATGAGCTCCTTCACGCCCGCGCCCTCGCGGCGGCAGAGCGCCTCGCATACCCGCATGGTGGCATAGGCGTCGTCTACGGCGCGGTGCGGGGTGAAATCGACGCCCAAGTTCTCCGCGATCGTTCCGAGGCCCACCTGCCTTGCGTATTCCCCCGTCACGTTCATCCAGATGAACTGCGTATCGTGGAATTCAAATTTGAAGGAGGGAAGGCGATACCGCTTGGTCTCGAGGTTGAGATAGTTGACGTCGTTCATCGTCGCATGGCCCAAGACGACGGCGTCCTTCGCCTCCAAGAGGGAGCGGATCTTGCGGAAATGGGCGGGAAAGAGGGGATATTTCTTGAAATCCTCGTATTCGTAGGGTAGAACAAGACCTTCGCCGCCCTTTCTGTCGGTGAGGTGGAACTTGCCTTTGGGGTTCATGAGAATATCTTCCCGCGCCGTCACGTTGAAGTTCTCGTCGGTGACGACATACCCGAAGGCACATATTTTGGCGACGTTGCGGTAGACGCAGGCGCATTCGATGTCAAAAAATATATAGTGCATGTAGATTATTGCGGCGGAAGTGTCCTTGGCGCCCCCTTAAGGGGGAGCTGTCGAGGCAATGCCGAGACTGAGGGGGTGTTGATATGAATGGGAATGACACCCCTTCCGTCTCGCTTGCAGCTCTGCGATTTAACGGTACCAAAGTGTCGCGTCCACATGTCTTGCCCCCTCCCGAGGAGGGGGGTAGGGGGGTGGGTACGCGTTCGGAACACGCCCCACCTCAGTCACGCTTACGCGTGACAGCTCCTCCCACGGAGGAGCCATTCGTATAAGGGGATACACTCGCCCACTGTGTGGGCTCGGTATGACACGGTTATCCGAAAGCAAAACAAAATTTGTGAACTTGATTACTTCTTCGGAACGATTTCAGTTTTATTTCCCATATAGGGCCGCAATACCTCGGGGATATTCACACTTCCGTCGGCGCGGAGATGGTTTTCGAGCAGGGCGATGAGCATGCGCGGCGGAGCGACCACGGTGTTGTTGAGGGTATGGGCGAACTTGCTTCCATCCTCCCCCTTATAGCGGATGCCGAGGCGGCGGGCCTGCGCGTCGGTGAGGTTGGAGCAAGAGCCCACCTCGAAGTATTTCTTCTGGCGGGGAGACCATGCCTCCACGTCTACACTGCGGTATTTGAGGTCTGCGAGATCTCCCGTGCAACATTCGAGGGTGCGGACGGGGACGCCCATGGAGACGAAGAGCTCCACGGTGTAATTCCACATTCTATCGTACCACATCTCGCTCTCCTCGGGTTTGCAGATGACGATCATCTCCTGCTTCTCGAATTGGTGGATGCGGTAGATCCCCCTCTCCTCGATGCCGTGCGCGCCCTTCTCCTTGCGGAAGCAGGGCGAATAGCTCGTGAGGGTGACGGGGAGCTGTTTTTCGTCGAGGGTGGTGTTCATGAACCGCCCGATCATGGAGTGTTCGCTCGTGCCGATAAGATATAAGTCCTCCCCCTCGATCTTATACATCATGCCGTCCATCTCCTCGAAGGACATGACGCCCGTGACGACGTCGGAGCGGATCATAT
Organism: uncultured Clostridia bacterium; assembly: GCA_947598205.1. Taxonomy (GTDB): domain Bacteria; phylum Bacillota; class Clostridia; order Christensenellales; family Borkfalkiaceae; genus Gallimonas. The sequence continues at coordinate 14,404 of CANQFB010000007.1, read as the reverse complement.
AGGGGGGAATGCAATAGGTGAAACCCTTATCGATCATGAAGTCGCGCGCATAGGCGAGGACGGCGGAGTGCAGGCGGGCGACATCCCCCGTGAGGTAGTAGAAGCCCTGCCCGCTCGTCCTTCTCGCGCTGTCGATGTCGATGCCCGAAAGTTTTTCGAGAATTTCGAGATGATAGGGGACCTCGAAATCGGGGACTTTGGGTTCCAAAAAGCGTTGCCGCTCGACGTTCTCCGAATCGTCCTTCCCCACGGGAGTATCCTTGGAGACGATATTGGGAATGCGCATCATGACGGCCTTCAGGCGCGCCTCGACTTCCTCCGTCTCCTTCTCGACGGCGGCGAGCCGCTCCGCATCGGCGGTGACTTGCGCTTTGACTGCGTTCGCCTCTTCTGTCTTTTTCTCCCGCATGAGGAGGCCGATCTGCTTGGAGAGGGCGTTGCGGGAGGCGCGGAGGGTATCTCCCTCCGTCTGCAAGGCGCGGCGGCGCGTATCGAGCGAGAGGGCCTCATCGACGAGGGGGAGTTTGTGCTCCTGAAACTTCTTTCTGATATTTTCGCGGACGAGCTCGGGCTGTGCGCGAAGCAAAGCAATATCGATCATACCTGCCTCTTTCTTGCAATGGTTTTTCTCAATTATACACCTTTTGCGGCCGAAACGCAACGCTTTGTCCCCCACTTCGCGCCGACCGCGAAAAAAAGTTCAATTCAAGGCGAGAAATTTTGACTTTTCCGCGCGGCGCGTGATATAATAAAAAAGAAAAATGTGACCGAGATCCCGCAAGGAGACCGCTGTGACAAAGAAGGACGGAAAGAATCCCCAAAGCACCTCCACCCCCCCGGCTGCGCCGCACCGCAGGGCGTTTTCCGCGCGCGTATTGAATAATAAGTCGCGCGCGCCCAAGCCCGTCGATACGCATAAGGAGGCGAGAAAGAAGTTCCGCCATGCAAAAAGCATCCCCTCGGCAGACGAGGTGGAGCGCTTCTCCCCCCGCCTTTCGGAGGGGCTTACTTCGGAGCAGGCCGAACTTCGCTTCGGCCAGCTTCTCTTTAACGACGTCAAGCGGAAGTACTCCAAGTCGTATGCGAGCATCTTCATCGGCAACATCTGCACCTTCTTCAACCTCCTGTGCGTGCTCGTCGCGATCGCGCTCATCTTTGCGCACGCCAGCCTTTCGCAATTCCTCTTCGTGGGGATCTTCGGGCTGAACCTCATCATCGGGATCGTGCAGGAGATCCTTGCCAAACGGCAGATCGACAAGCTCTCCGTCCTCGTCTCCTCCACGGCGACGGTCATACGCGACGGGGAGAAGACCGCGATCCCCATCAAGGACATCGTGCTCGACGACGTCCTCCTCCTCGAAACGGGCCAGCAGGTGCCCGCCGACTGCAAACTTGCCGACGGCATCGTGGAGGTCAACGAATCCCTCCTCACGGGCGAGAGCGTGCCCGTCAAAAAGAACATCGGGGAGACGCTCTTTGCGGGCTCCTATATCGCCAGCGGTTCCTGCCGCGTGCGCGTGGACCGCGTGGGCGAGGCGACCTATCTCAATTCCCTTACCTCCAAGGCCAAAAAGTATAAGAAACCCAAATCGGAGATCATCAACTCCATCCGTCTCTTTATCCGCGTCATCGGACTTTTGATCGTCGTCGTCGGCGCGCTCATGCTCTGGATCAACTGGGGGCAGACGGGCCACGATACCGACCGTTCCATCCAGCTGACGGGGGCCGTCGTCATCGGCATGATCCCCTCGGGGCTGCTTCTGCTGACCTCGCTCGCGATGGAGGTGGGCGTTCTGCGCCTCGCGAAGAAACAGACCCTCGTGCAGGACCTCTATTCCCTCGAAATGCTCGCCCGCGTAGACGTTCTCTGCCTCGATAAGACGGGCACGATCACCGACGGCAGGATGACGGTCAACGACTGCCTCATCTTGAGCAACGATACCCGCTATACCCTCGAGGACATCATGGGGAGCATGCTCTCCGCCCTCGACGACAACAACCAGACTTCCATCGCGCTCAAGGATAAATTCGGCCTCTCCAAGGCCCTCACGGCGACGGCGATGATCCCCTTCTCCTCCAAGCGGAAGTACTCGGCCGTCTCCTTCAAAGATCTCGGGACGTATGTATTCGGCGCGCCCGAATTTGTCTTCCGCCCCATGCCCGCAAAGATCGCGAAGCTCGTAAAGCAATATACGCAGGCGGGCCTCCGCGTGCTCGTCCTCGCCCATTCCGACGGCACGATCGCGGGCGAAAAGCTCCCCTCCCTCCTCCGCCCCACCGCCGTCATCACCCTCGCCGACAATGTGCGTTCGGATGCGGCCCAGACCATCAAATGGTTCCGCGATAACGGCGTACAGATGAAGATCATCTCGGGCGATAACCCCGTGACCGTCTCCGAAGTCGCCCGCCGCGTGGGCGTGGAGAACGCCTCCGCGTTCATCTCTTTGGACGGGCTGACCGATCTCGAAGTGGAAAACGTCGCAAACGATTACACCGTGTTCGGCCGCGTGACCCCCGAACAGAAGTCGGTGCTCGTGAAGGCGCTCAAGAAGCAGGGCCATACCGTGGCCATGACGGGGGACGGCGTAAACGATATTCTCGCCTTAAAGGAGGCCGACTGCGCCATTTCCGTCGCCTCGGGTTCGGAGGCGGCGCGCAACGTCTCCCACCTCGTCCTCATGGATAACAACTTCATGAGCCTGCCCTCCGTCGTCTTTGAAGGGAGGCGGGTCATCAACAATATCAAGTCGAGCGCGGCCCTCTATATCACCAAGACGCTCTTTATCACCATGCTCGCCCTCATCTGCATCTTCATGGGGAAGCAATACTTCTTCACGACCAACAACATGCTCCTCTTCGAGATGTTCGTGGCCGCCCTTCCCTCTTTTGTCGTCTCGTTGCAACCCAACACCGAACGGGTGCGGGGGAAGTTCATCCCATACGTCCTGTCGCGGTCGGTGCCCGGGGCGCTGACCCTCGTGCTATGCGTGATGAGCGTCTATGTGGCGGGGCTCACCGTGCCCGCGGAATACGGCTTTGTGGCGAATGAACGTGCGATGTATATGCTCGCCCTCACCTTCGGCGGGCTCGTGATCCTCTTCCGCATCCTCACCCCCTTCAACGCCCTGCGCCTCGTTTTATACGGCGTATCGGTGGGCATCTGCATCATGTGCGTCTCCATCCCCGCCATCGGGAATATCATCTTCGACGGGTGGGACGCCGTCAAGTTCACCTTCCCGCAGATTTTGTTCATCGTTTGTGTCATTCTCGCGGCCTTCCCCATTTCAGGCGTCTGCGTGAAGCTGTGCGATATGCTCAATCCGACGACGGAAAAATAGCCGCGCAGGGAATTTCATGCGGGGTATTGACTTTTCCCCGTTTGTGTGCTACAATGTGAAAAAGTTTTGAATAAAGAGGTATATTTTATGATCGACTACACCATGAGAGGCATCACGGCAGACGAGCTTTTCTTCAAAGTCAATCCCGTCCCCGCCCCCGCCGATAAAAAATTCGAGATCAAGCCCTTCTTCTCCCGCCGCATCCAGACGGCGAAGGAAAACCCCAAGATCAACGTCGTCATTTTGGAATGTAAGATCGAATCCAAAGACGAGGATCCCAAGCCCTTCAACCTCACCGTGCGCCTCGTGGGCATCTTTGAGGTCAACAACATGAACACGCCGGACGATAGGCGGGATTTCGCCATCAACGCGACGGAGACGATGTTCCCCTACCTCCGCGCCGCGGTGACAGGACTGACGACGACCGCGCTCATCAATCCCCTCGTCCTACCCGTCGTCTCGGGCGCGACCCTCTTTCCCGACGACCGCAGGGATCAATACACGCTCAACTTCGATCCCAAGAACGCCAACTGAAAACCCGCCCTCCGCAAAGGAGGGCTTTTTTCATCGCGGGGATTTTTTCCGTTTGGTATTGATTTTTGCCATGAAATTTGTTACAATATTTTTTCACTGAAATACAAGGGGAAAAATTATGGAAGAAAACAGCTCGCCCGCGCCCGCCGAAGAGCAGACGCAAGAGCCTGCAGGCACGCCGCAAGAGCCCTCGCCCAAAAAAGAATATCGGGGCTTTTTGGGGAAGATGGACAAGTTCTTCGGCATAACGAAAAAGGGTTCTACCTTCAAGGCCGAGATCGTCGCGGGGATCACCACCTTCATGGCCATGGTCTACGCCCTCCTCATCGTGCCCGATATGTATCAGGTGGACGGGGCGTTTCCCTATGTGAGCTACGGGGCGGTGTATATCGCGACCGCCCTCGGCGCGATCGCGGGGACGATGCTTATGGCCTTCGTCGCGAAGATGCCCCTCGCGCAGGCCTCGGGGCTGGGGGCGACCGCCTATGTGACGGGGACGCTCCTCGGCGGTTCGATGGGGCTTTCCTATGCGAACGCCATGCTCTTTGTGCTCCTCGGCGGGGCGATCTTCGTCCTGCTCACGGCGACGGGTTTAAGAAAGAAGATCCTCGCGGGCATTCCGAACGAGGTCAAACATATCGTGCCCGTCGGCATCGGCATGTTCATCGCCTTCATCGGCTTCAACAATGCGGGCGTCGTGAACCTTCACGAAGGCAAGATCGTCTTCGCTTCCTTCAATATCTTAAATAAGGAAGTTACATATTTGGGGGCAATGGGCGCGCTCATCGCCCTGCTCGGCGCGGTCGCCATCGCCGTGCTCACCAAACGCAAGGTGAAGGGCGCGATCCTTTGGGGCATGCTCGGCTCCGCCGCCCTCTACTATGCCATGATCGGCCTCGGCTGTGCATGGAACGCCTATGGGTGCAAGGAGGTGTTCACGGGCATCGCAAGCGGCTTCGAGGATCCTTTCAAGGCGTTCAGCGCTTGGGGGAAGGAGTCCGTCGGGCAGGTCTTTGCAAACGGGTTCAACTTCGGCGGGATCGGCGCGGGACAGCTCGTCGTCGTCATCATCACCACCTCGCTCTCCCTTTGCATGCTGAACATGTTCGATACCCTCGGCACGCTCTACGGGGCTTGCTCGAAGGGCGGGCTTCTCGATGAAAACGGCAACCCCGTCCGCGCCAACCAGTGCATGCTCGCCGACGCGCTCGGCACTTGCGCAGGCGCGGTCTTCGGAGCGACGACCGTCACCACCTACGTCGAATCCTCCTCGGGCGTCGCGGCGGGCGGAAGAACGGGCTTTACCGCGCTGATTACGGCGCTGTGCTTCATCGTCGCCATGTTCCTTTCCCCCATCGCCAAGCTCGTTCCCACGGCCGCGACCTCGGCCGCGCTCATCTGGGTGGGCGTTCTGATGATGACTTCGGTCAAAGACGTCGATTGGACAGACCCCGCCGCCGCCCTTCCCGCCTTCCTCACCATCGCCGTGATGGCCTTCGGCTATTCCATCTCCTACGGGATCGGCGTGGGGATCATCTCGTGCGTGCTCGTAAAGCTCTTCACGGGGAAGGTGAAGCAGATCTCGATCGTGACGTGGATCATCGCCCTCTTGTTCCTTGCGATGTTTGTTTTAACGAATTGAGCGCGTCATCCTGAGCCGCGGGGCAAACCGTGTCATCCCGCCCGTTCACGCCGTCATCCCGAGCCGCAGGCGAGAGGATCCCCTTCATGAAAACGTGAAATTGGGAAACAGTATACCATTCTGATTTTGTCATGCTGAACGCAGTTGAAGCATCACCTTATTTTATACTGCGGTGATGTTTCGGCAGGCTCAACATGACGAATTAAAAAGCACACCCCACCCCCTTCGATCCCCCTCCCATGGAGGGGGCATGAAAAAGGTGATGTTTCGACAAGCTCAACATGACGTTATTGGAAACCCCGCTGTCGCTCGCAGAGCGCGTGACATCTCCCCTATAAGGGGCGACAAGGGTGGGGGGTCGCATCAACCTTTTAGCAATGTTTCTCGAAGAAAGCGAGGACGGCGCCCCATTTCTCGGCGCGGCCCTCTTTTTCGTTCAAAAATTCATGGCGGCTGCCCTCGAAGAGCTTCATCTCCACGTTCTGCATTCCCGCCTTTTCCCTGTAGAAGGTATCGAGCTTTTTCACGCCCTTTCCCATATTTCCGACGGGGTCTTCGCTCCCCGAGGCGAGAAGGATGGGCATCTCCTTTTTAAGCCCCGCCCTGTACTTTTTGGTATAGAGCGTGCGCAACCCCTTGAAGAAATCTTTATAGAAGCGGAAGGAACAGGTAAATCCGCAGAAGGGATCGGCTTCGTATGCGGCGTTGTTATCGGCGTCCGCGGAGAGCCAATTTCCGTCGGAAAACTTCTTCGCATATGCGCCGAAGGAGAGCTTTTCGATGAGTTTTGCGGGCTTTTTCGCCATGCCGAACATGCACCCGAGCCCCGCGACGAAAGAGCCCATATAGACCTCGAAGTCCTTCTTGTGCGAACTTCCCGCGATGACCGCGCCGTCGATCTTATCGGCATACTTCGAGATATAGCTCTGCGTGAGGAAAGAACCGAAGGAGAAGCCGAAGAGAAAGTATTTGAGCCCCTTGTATTTTTCCTTGAAATGATCGGTGATGCACGCCTCGTCGCGCACGACGTCGGCGAACATATCCCCCTTGTGATAGCCGAGGGATGCGGGGTCGGTGTTGCCGTGGCCGCGGTGGTCGTCGGCGACGACGATGTACCCGCGTTCATTCAGAAAACGGGCGAAGGCATCGTAGCGGGCGGTGTGCTCCGTCATGCCGTGCACGATCTGCACGACGGCCTTGGGGGAGCTCACTTCTGCCCATTCGCGCACGAAGACCTCCGTCCCGTCGAAACTTGTAAAATTCATCTCTTTCCCCCTTTTCGTTTGGTTTTTTCCATTATATCACGTTTTATACGGATTGCAAGCCCTTCCGCTTTTTTCCTCTCTCTCCATTTTTCCACGGGTATAAACCCCTTGATTTGTGATTTGAGCGTGTGTTATCATAGAGGCGAAAGCAGTAAAGGAGGCCACGATGAACAGAAAATTCTTATCGTTATTGCTCGCTTCGTGTCTGTTTGTTTTGCCCCTCTCCGCATGCGGCGCAAAGGACGGCGAAGAAAAAAACGGCGGGGGCATGTATGAAGGCGAACTTCCCCAAGAGGACGGGGAGATCCTGCCCGACCTTCCGCCCGAGACGGAAAACGTGCCACCCATGCCCGAGAAGAAGACTTCCATTTCCTATATTTTTGTCCAAACAGACGGGCTGAACGTCCGCGCGGGCGCGGGGATGGGATCTGCCGTCCTCGGAACGGTGCGGCGGGGCGAGCTTCTGCCCCTTTGCGGGCAGGAGGGCGGATGGCGCGAGACCCGCTTTTTGGGCAGGGTCGCATATGTGAGCGCCGATGCGCGGTATACGCAGACGGTCGCGCTCGAGGGCGCTTCCGATGAGATCGAAGACGTCGTTTCCGAGGGAGCAAAGCTCCTCGGCGTCCCCTATGTATATGGCGCGACCCGCCTGCACGACGGCAAAGGCGGGCTTCTGAAGGGATTTTCGGCCGATGCGTTCGACTGTTCTTCCCTCATGCAATACATCTTTTACTATGGCGCGGGTGCGCTCCTCAACATGAACACCCGCACGCAGGTCGCGCAAGGGACGCATGTGGAAAGGGAGGACGTCGCACGGGGCGATCTTCTGTTCTTCACCAATGCCTCGCGCTATGATAAGACGGGCCTCGAACGCGTCGGGCACGTCGCCCTCTATCTCGGCGGAAACTACATTTTGCACACCGCCTCCGACTACGCCAAGATCGAGGCGGTCTCCACGGCGCGGTGGAATTACTTCCTCGAGGCGAGGAGGGTCTTATGACCGCGGGGCTATGACCCCGTTTTCGCACAATGTATCCGCAAGTCGGGCGAACTGTTCGGGGGAAAGAGTCTCGCCGCGCGTGTTTTCTGCGACTCCCGCCGCCGCAAGGAGCTCCTTCGCCCGCCCGCGGGGAAGGCGGAAGGCAGAGATGAGGTTGTTCTCGAGCGTCTTTCTGCGCGAAGAGAAGGCCGCGCGGACGGTCTCGCGGTAGGCGTTCTCGCTTAAGACGGGGATCGCGCCCTTTCCGAATTCGATATGCACGACGGCGGAATCCACGTTAGGGCGGGGGAAGAACATCGTCCGCGATACTTTGCGCGTGACGCGCGCCTCCCCGCGGAGCGCAATGGCCGCCGTGACTGCGCCGTATTCCGCCGTGCCCGCCTTTGCCGCAAAGCGCGCGGCCACCTCCTCCTGCACCATCACGGTGACGCTTTGGCAGCGCTTCGCCTCTTCCACAAACCGCATGACGACGGGCGTGGTGATGTAATAGGGCAGGTTGGCCACGACATGGTATGGCCCGAGCTCTTCTTCGAGGGCGGGGAGGTCGCTTTTCAAAAAGTCGCGGAAGACCACTTCCGTATTCTCACAGCCCGCGAGCGTCTCTTCAAGGACTGCCTGCAAGCTCCTGTCGATCTCGAAGGCGATCACCTTTTTCGCCCGCGCCGAAAGTTCCCGCGTGAGCGCGCCCGCGCCCGCGCCGATCTCGAGGACAGAGGAAGTTTCGTCTACCCCCGCATCCCCTACGATGGCGGAAAGGAGGTTGACGTCCGTCAAAAAATTCTGGCCGTATTGCTTTTTGAAGGAGAACCCGTTGCGGGCCAAGATCTCGCGTATTTCCATGCTTTTCCTCTCATAATGCCGCCCCCGCCGCACAAACTGCGCTTGAGGGCAAGCCCTTCCCACATAGGATAAAGAGCCGAAAGTTCGCTTTCGGCTTTTCTTATTATAGCACGGATGTGGGCGGTTGGCAAGCCCGTTTTTTATGCGGAGAGCAGGGAGATGAGCGGCTCCGAATACGCCCCCTTTTGCAGGGCGGCGAGAAATTCCTCCTCGGAAACTTCCCCCATATACTCCCCGTTCTCGAAGAGGATCAGGGTGAGGTAGCGGTCTTCGCGCAAAAATCTTATCGCGCTCTGGACGCATACCGACCCTTCGACCGCCACCCTCCTTTCCTCCACGCCGCGCAAAAACCGCTTGGGAGAGAAGGCGATGCGGCCGTAACTTCCGCCGCCGAACGCGCCGAAGATGAGGAGGAGCGAAAAGGCGAGGGCGGAAAAGGCGGGCGAAGAGAAACAGCTCCACACGAAGAAGCCGAGAATGCCGAGCGCGATCGTAAGGCTCAACGCGCCGCACACGATCTTCGCCCGTCTCTTCCCGATCGGCTCCAAAAGAAGGCGCAGGATCCTGCCGCCGTCGAGGGGATACGCGGGCAGAAGATTGACGAAAAACAGGGAGAATGAGACGTTCGCCGCAAGTTCGGTGAAGGGGTATGTCTCGGGGTAGAGCCACCAGAGCGCGACGAAAACAAGCCCCGTCGCAAGGCTCACAAGCGGCCCTGCGACGAGCACTGCGAGCTCATTGCGCCTACCCATGCCCGCAACGTCCCCCGAGATGACCGCCCCATAGGGCATGAGGACGATCTTATTGAGTTCAAACCCATAGCGCCGCGCGGCATAGGCATGGGCACATTCGTGTTCGAGGGCGGCGAGCACCGCGGCCGCAAACAGGAGAAACCCTCCCGTAAAGGCGGAGAAGATGCCGACCGCCAAAAAGAGCGGATGGACGGCTACCTTGAGCCCACCCGCCCTCTTTTTTGCGCGCTCTTTAGCTCCATGCAAGGTTGCCCTCGGAAAAAGCGACGTTTTGGATCACGTTTTCGCCGTCGTAGAAGATGACGTTCACGGCCCCTTCGCCGTCGGTATAGCCGAAGGGCACGCCGGGGCGGATCTTCTCGCCCACCTCATGGCCCACGTCGTCGAGCCCGCTGATGATGGTGGAGAAGGAATCGGAGTGGCGGATGCGGACGGTATAACCCGTCGAAGATGTGCCCGTCACCGATTCGAGCTTTCCCTCGGCGGGAACATAGACGACGGCATTGCCCGTGAACGTGAGCATCCCGCTATCGGAGACCGTGACTTCCACTTCCGCATCGCCCGAAACGACGGGGGAAAGGGTGAAATCGGCATAGGTGCGCTTATCCGTCGCCTCGGCCGCCTTCCCCTTGAAGAGCCCCCTCACGGCGGTGTTGATCGCGCTGTTCGGAAGAAGCAGGTTTGTGATGAAGATGGTCGCACAGAGGGCGACGACGGCGACGAGCTCTGCGATGAGGATCTTCCTCGCGCCGACGGGCTTCTTGGGGCGGGGGCCGTATTCGCGTTCGATGGTCTTGCTCTCGGCATAGGCGGGGTCGCTCGCCTCCATGCGGTCGTTGACCTCCTTCACGAGCTGGTCGGATAGGGGTTCTTCCTTCCATTTTTTCTTCTTTTCCTTCTTGCTGACGGTCACCGTCTCCACGGGGATCTCGAGCATCTCGGCATAGCTGAGTTCATCGTTCATAGCGTCACCTCTTATAAATTTCGTTGGGGGCTTTTCGCCCGAGCTATAACAATGTATGCCTCATCTTTTGCTTTTAGAAGAAAAAAACGCTGTCGAATGAACGCCTTTGTCGGCGAAAGAAACGAAATGAAAAAATGGAGTTTGAAGGAGGAAAGCATTATGCGGTCGTGCGGCTTGACTTTTGCGGGGGCTTTCTCTATAATAAGGGTATGAACGTCTATCTCGATCATGCGGCGACGACGCCGATCTATCCCGAAGTCTTCGAGGTGATGAAGAAGGTCCTCTGCGACGACTTCGGCAACCCCGATTCCCTCCACGCCTTCGGGCGGAAGGCCGCCGCCTATATCACGGACGCGCGCGATCGCATCGCAAATATTTTGGGCGTCTCTCCCGCGGAAGTCTATTTCACGTCGGGCGGGACGGAGGCCGATAATTGGGCGGTGCGCTCGATCGGGGAGGGCGGACTTCTCCTCTCCCCCATCGAACATGCGGCGGTAAAGGAGGCGGCCCCCCTTCGCGGCGGGGAAGTTTTTACCTGCCCCGTGGCAGAAGACGGCATCGTCACAAAGGCGCATTTGGGGCGTACCATGTCCGAGGATGTAGGCCTCGTTGCGGTCATGGCCGTCAATAATGAGACGGGGTGCATTCAACCCATCGAAGAGCTCGCACGGGCCGCCCATGCCTTGAATGCGTTCTTCTTTTCCGATTGCGTGCAGGCGGCATGCAGTCAGGATCTGAAAAAGCTCGCCGCCGCCTGCGATGCGCTTTCTTTGAGTTCCCACAAGGTGGGCGGGCCGAAGGGCGCGGGCGCGCTCATCGTGAAAAAAGGGGTGAAACTTGCCCCCCTTCTCGTCGGGGGCGAACAGGAGAGAAGGCTTCGCGGGGGGACGCTGAATGTGGCCGCCATCGCGGGGTTTGCGAAGGCTTTAGAGCTCACCGCCGCCCGCCGCGAACAGTTTTGCGCGCACACGGGGAGGCTTCGCGCCATCTTCGAGGAGATCCTCTTTTCCGCGCTCAAAGAGCGGGTGCGCCAAGACGGCGAGATGCGCGCGCCCAACATCTCCCACCTCACCTTTGAAGACGGGGGCGAGGCGCTTCTTGCCCTGCTCGATCTTCACGGCGTGGCCGCGTCGGGGGGCGCCGCCTGTTCCGCCCACGCCGCCCTTCCCTCCCATGTGATGATCGCGATGGGGAGAACGGAGGAGGAGGCAAGAAGGGGCGTGCGGTTTTCCTTCGGCCTTTCGACCACCGAAGAGGAGGCCGTCTACGCGGCAAAGACGGTCGTCTCCTGCCTTCAATAAACTTCTGAAAAATTTTTGAATTTTTCCTATACTTGTCACAAAACTGTGTTTTCAAACGTTTTATAGGTGAAACCCGGTTACGGCCATGGCAAAAGAATCCATCGAAAATATCGTAGAAGAGTACGGCGATATGATCTACCGCCTCGCCTTGCACTACGTTCATAGTCAGTTCGATGCAGAGGACGTCGTGCAGGAAGTTCTCCTCTCTTTCTGCATGCGTAAGATCCCCCTCGAACGGCAAAAGGCATGGCTTCTTCGCGCGACCGTCAATCGAAGCCTCGACCTTCTCCGCAAGAGGAAGCGGGAGACCGCGCTCACAAAGGAGCCGCCCGCACCCGCTCCCCTCTCCCTCGCCGAGGAGCTGGAGGCCCTTCCTCCCGCCGACCGCGAACTTGTATATCTCTTTTACTTCGAGGGGTATTCCTCCAGAGAGATCGCTTCGCTTACGGGGATACGCGATGCGGCCGTCAGAAAACGGCTCGAGCGGGCAAAGAAAAAACTCAAAACGATTTTGGGAGCGCAGACATGAATTATCGCGAAAGAATGGAAAACGCCTCGCTTTCCGATGAACAGAAGGCAAGGATCTCGGCCGCAGTCAAAAGGGAGACGAAGACAAGACGCGCCGAAAAGGAACGGACAAAAAGACGCACCGTCACGGCCGTCTCCCTCTCCCTTGCGCTCGCCCTCATCGTCGCGGCGCCCGTAGGGATCTTCTTCGGCACGCAGAAAAACGGCGTAAAAGAGCCCCCCATAACCAATCCCGGAGATGCAGACCCCGGCTATCCAACCCCTTCAGATCCGTCGGACCCGGGTGGAGTGGTCGGCCCGCAAGATCCAGAAGGCCCTTCGGTTCCCGGCGGGGATCTTGATGCGCCCCAACTTCCGGACGGCATCAGCGGGAAGATCAAATACAAATCCCGATACGCCGCGGGCGAGAGCATCGTCGCCACCTGTCACATTATAGCGGGCGATACGTTTACGATAGAGGAAGTAGAAAGCGGATTTGCCGTCTCCTATCAATTGCTCTCCTCCGCCCCCTACGCACGGGGCGCCATGACGGAATATTTCTATCAGGTCAAATTTACCGCCTCGGCAGAGGGAGAATTTTTTGCGGGCGGCCTCATTTTTCAAACGCCCAAGGGATACACGGAGACGTGCATGCTCTACGGCTACCGCCCCGCGGAGGGGGCCTATTCGGACGGAGCCGTCTATGCGAGTGCGACCTCGAAGGACAGCGCCTTCTCCGCATATCTCTATTACCTTATGGAACAGGGCGAGATCACGGAAGAGGAATATCACGATCGGCTCTCCGAATATTGGCGGCAAAGCGGCGCCGTGCACGAGGATTTAACGGTGGAATGAGAATGTTGTCTGCCACCCTCCGCGAAGGGGACGTAAACATAAATAAAAAAATGCCCTACCCTCGGACATGGGTAGAGCTTTTTTTATGATAATCTTTTACGACCAGTCGACGACGTTCACCCATTTCGCGAGGAACTCCTGCTCTTCGGGCTTCTTCTTGACCGACTGCGAGCAGGCGACGATGGGCAAAATGCGCTGGACATATTGGATGGAAGTATCCGTCTTCGCGCAGAAAAGTTTCAAATATTTTTCGGCAAGTTCGTCCTTTTTCTGCAACTTAAAGATGAGGTAGGTGCGGGCGGCGTCTGCCGAGCCATTGCCCTGCGTGGCGTGCGACCAATCGATGATATAGGGCGTGCCATCCTTCGTTAAGATGACATTGCTCGGCTGGAAGTCGCCGTGGCAGAGCTTCTTGTGGCGGGGAAGGCCGTCGAGGCGGACGTGGAGATCGTAGCGCACCGTCGCAGGGAAGGAGCTCGCCGAAATTTTTGCGTGCATCTTATCGCGCAGATGCCCGAGTAGCGGTACCCTTTCCTTGCTCATGCGGATTTGGAGATCGACAAAGAACTCAAGATATTCATCCCTCTTTTCGGGGTGCTTCTGCATGAGCTCCTCGAGCGTTTCCCCCTCGATGAATTCCCATGTGAGCGACCATTTCCCGCCGATGACCGAGACCTCGAGGACCTTGGGAATGTTGAGAGATGTCGCCTCGACGCGCGCCTGATTGAGCGCCTCGTTCAAAATATCCGCCTTGGAAAACATTGTCTCGTCGAAGGATTTGATGAGGCGGTTGCCGTCGCGGTAGAGTTTTTTGCCCGTGCTCTCGTGAATGAGTTCCATAATTTCCCCCTTGGCGAAGAACTTACATCCCCCCGCCGCACCTCGTATTATACCCGAAAAAGAAGAGTTCGTAAATACCTTTTGGGAAAATTCTTTCGCGCGATTTATTTTTACAAAATAAATGCGCGCGAGGAAATGGGCAAGTAATTGGGAATAGGAATGTTCTAAATCGTCATGCTGAGCCGCGCGTACGCGCGTGTCGAAGTATCACCACATTTTAATAATAAGGTGATTCCTCGACAAAGCTCGGAATGACGTATTTAATGGTACACCCCTTCCGTCGCTAAAAGCGACACCCACCCCTCAAAGAGCAGTAGGGCTTCCCCCATCCATGGGGGAGGCTCCGCCGTAGGCGGTGGTGGGGGGCGTCATTCTCAATTCGTCATGCTGAGCCGCGCGTACACGCGTGTCGAAGCATCACCACATTTTAAGAATAAGGTGATTCCTCGACAAAGCTCGGAATGACGTATTTAATGGGACACCCCTTCTGTCGCTAAAAGCGACACCCACCCCTCAAAGAGCAGTAGGGCTTCCCCCATCCATGGGGGAGGCTCCGCCGTAGGCGG
>CANQFB010000006.1 GCA_947598205.1 uncultured Clostridia bacterium | reverse complement strand
TTCATATCCTTCCCTCCCTTCGCAGAAAGAAAAAGACACTACTCCGTACTTGCTATGCAGTTGTCAATTTGCGCTTTGGCGAAACAACAGCTCCGCCTTGTTTTGCTCCCATGCCCCCGCAACAAGGGCTCCCAAAAAAAGACGAGGTATTTTTTTGGGAAAAGGAGCAACCTGCGTGAAAGGCGAGATTTTTGCGCTGGCGCAAAAATCCGCATACGGCGCAGAGTTGCGACGTGGTGGGGTCAAGTGGACTCGAACCACCGACCTCGCGCTTATCAGGCGCGTGCTCTAACCTGCTGAGCTATGACCCCGCTTGAGTGGTGGAGGTAATCGGATTTGAACCGGTGACCCCCTGCTTGCAGGGCAGGTGCTCTACCAGCTGAGCTATACCCCCACATCTATATTAACGCCCGAGGGCGATAATATCAAACAAAATGCACCCTTGTAAGGATGCATCGCGTTTATTAAAAATGAATAAGAAAGAAACATCAGTTCCTGTATCGACTGAAAATGGATAACGGATCTATCAGCTACCGTTATCGATTCTCCCTAAAAGGAGGTGATCCAGCCGCACCTTCCGATACGGCTACCTTGTTACGACTTAACCCCAGTCATTGGTATTACCTTAGGCAGCTGCCTCCTTGCGGTTAGCGCACTGACTTTGGGCACTCCCAACTCCCATGGCTTGACGGGCGGTGTGTACAAGACCCGGGAACGCATTCACCCCGACATGCTGATTCGGGATTACTAGCAACTCCGACTTCATGTGGGCGGGTTGCAGCCCACAATCTGAACTGAGACTATCTTTATGAGATTAGCTCCACCTTACGGTATTGCGACTCTTTGTAATAGCCATTGTAGCACGGGTGAAGCCCAGAACGTAAGGGCCGTGATGATTTGACATCATCCCCACCTTCCTCCGTGTTAACCACGGCGGTCTGGATAGAGTTCCTAACTGAATATTGGCAACTATCCACGAGGGTTGCGCTCGTTGCAGGACTTAACCTAACATCTCACGACACGAGCTGACGACAACCATGCAACACCTGTCTTCGTGTCCCCGAAGGGAAGTCCTCATTACAAGGATGGTCACTCGATGTCAAGTTCTGGTAAGGTTTTTCGCGTTGCGTCGAATTAATCCCCATGCTCCGCTGCTTGTGCGGGTCCCCGTCAATTTCTTTAGGTTTCAACCTTGCGGCCGTAGTCCCCAGGCGGAATACTTAATGCGTTTGCGACGGCACAGAGGGAGTCGATACCCCCTACACCTAGTATTCATCGTTTACGGCGTGGACTACCAGGGTATCTAATCCTGTTTGCTCCCCACGCTTTCGTGCCTCAGTGTCAGTTACAGTCCAGTAAACCGCCTTCGCCGCTGGTGTTCTTCCTAATATCTACGCATTCCACCGCTACACTAGGAATTCCGTTTACCCCTCCTGCACTCAAGTCCGACAGTTTTAGTAGTAGTTCCGAAGTTGAGCCCCGGGATTACGCTACTAACTTGCCAAACCACCTACGCACCCTTTACGCCCAGTCATTCCGGATAACGCTTGCCTCCTACGTATTACCGCGGCTGCTGGCACGTAGTTAGCCGAGGCTTATTCCTAAGGTACCGTCACTTTCTTCGTCCCTTAGAAAAGAACTTTACAATCCGAAGACCTTCATCATTCACGCGGCGTTGCTGGGTCAGAGTTGCCTCCATTGCCCAATATTCCCCACTGCTGCCTCCCGTAGGAGTTTGGACCGTGTCTCAGTTCCAATGTGGCCGATCACCCTCTGAGGTCGGCTACCCATCGTCGGTTTGGTGGGCCGTTACCCCGCCAACTGCCTAATGGGACGCGAGCTCATCCATAGCCGATAAATCTTTGACCCCATGGAGATGCCTCCTCGTGGTCTTATGCGGTATTAGCAGTCATTTCTAACTGTTATCCCCCTGCTATGGGCAGATTGCTCACGTGTTACTCACCCGTCCGCCACTAACGAAGGAGCAAGCTCCCTCGTCCGTTCGACTTGCATGTGTTAAGCACGCCGCCAGCGTTCATCCTGAGCCAGAATCAAACTCTTAAGTTTAATGGTTTAGAACCGATGCTTTCACATCGGCGGCTCTAACGAATTTTCGTTATTTTGCTGACTTTGCTTTGAGTACTATTGTCTCAAAAAATTGACAGAAACTGTTTTTGCTTGCTTACAAAAGTGTTACAAAAAATCGTTTCTTTCTTATTCAATTTTTAATCTGCGTTGATCGGGCAACAGCCCGTGCCATCTGTCTCTCGGCAAAGTAGCTTTCCTATTATATCATGGGTTCGCCGCTTCGTCAAGCGATTTGCGCCGTTTTTTTGAATTTTTTTCTGATTTTTTCAGAATAAATTCGTTTGGTGCACCTCTTCCTTCCAGACAGCTTGTACATAATATCACACCGAATTTTGAAAGTCAACTGTTTTGCGCGGCTTTTTTTGTTTTTTTTCCGATTTTTTTGTCCGTTCTCTTTTATCGCAGGAGTTGTCTTTTCCCCCCGATTATGCTACAATGATGTGGAAACTATACGTCCTTTTTTCGGAGAATCCCATGAAAGCGTTACGCATCGTCGCATGCGTGCTCGCGTGCCTTTCCTTGGCCGCCATCACGCCCGTCGCCTGCTTTTTTCCCATCGAATATGTCTCCATCCCCGTCGTTGCAACGGGGGTCTTCGCCCTGTTTATGCTCCTCGCGCGGAGGAAGACGCCCCCCGAACGGCCCCGGGAGGTGAGCTTCATGAATACCGACGAGGAAAACGAGGCCATCAGAAAGGAGCAGGAGAAAAAGAAGTAAGGGAGAAGCCCTGCGCACCTCTCGCGCGGGCGCGACCCAATCGCGGGCGCGACCCAATATTTATAATAAATATAACGGGAAACAGCAGTGCGCCGCCGAAAAGCATTTCGGCGGCGCACTTGGTTTTCTTCTTTCAATTTTCCTCTTCGCTCTCGCCCAAGGCGATGGTGAGCGCCTCGATGCGGTCTTCCTTCGCCCCGAGTTCCGCGCCGCTCGCCGTGGAGGTGAGCTGTTCGTTGGCCCTGCACATGCGGCTTGCATTCACCGTCTTGAGGGCATAGACGAGAAAGAGGACGAAGACGACGAGGGCGAGCGCCGCAAAGGCGACGGTGAGGATGAGGGCGAGGTTATCGCTCCTCTTGAGGATGAAAGTCGCGCTGACGATCGCGCCGATCGCGAGGGCGACAAAGGCGGCAAACACGATGAGGGAGCGGATGAGGTAATACCGCTTGTGGGCCGCGAATGCCTCCGCGCGTTTCTCCTTCTCCGCCTCATAGGCGGCGCGGAGGGGCTTGACTTCCTCTTCGAGGGCGGCCCGCTCAGAGCGGATGCGGTTCCCGAGCTTTTCCAAGACCTCGTTCCGAACATTCTCATCCGTCCAATAAAATTCCTGCGCGGCGTCACGGTCGTAAAAAGCGTGCGTCTCGGTGAAATTCTTCGTGCGGCACATCCATAGTCCGCGTTTGGCAGATCCGTCGTCGCATTCATAGAGGGCGGCCTGCGCGAAGAGGGGTTCGGCGCGTTCGTATTCCCCCTGCCCGAGAAGGGCCTTGGCGTCGTCTGCAAGTTTTTGGTATTCGGCGCGGGCACGCTCCTCGGCGCGCTTTTTCGCCTCCATGCGGGCGCGCAGTTGCGAAGGGGTGAGCCCGACGAGATCTTCGTCGTATTCCTCCCCGTCTGCCTCGGGAAGTTCGACGATATAATCGGCGTCCTCCTCGCTCTCCTCCGCGGTCTCCCCGTCGGGCGCGAGGGCGTCTACAACGTCGTCCCCCTCGGCGGTGTGCTTGATCTTGATCCTGCGCGATTCATCTTTATCGATCAATCTTTCTTCCATTTTACGGCTCCTCTATCTCTTCCCCTCCGAGGACGAAGGGGGATCTTCTCTTTATCCGCGCCTTGGGATCGACGCTCTTTAAGGCGACGGCGCGGCATTTTCCGCGGTATCTGCTCTTGGCCCATAGGCAGAGCTCTTCGCTCTCGAATGCGGCGAAGACGGCGCTCCCCGATCCCGTCATGGAGACGCCGAGGGGGCTGAAGGCCTTGAGGTCGAGAAATGCCTCCTTCACTGCCGGAAGAATGCCGCATGCCGCCGCGAACAGGTCGTTCCCGAAGCTCTTCGCCGCCCAATCGGCGTTGCCCGAACGGAGCAGGGACGCGGCCTCCTCCGTGCGGCGCGATCCCTTTGCGCGGGATGCGTCGAATGCCGCATAGGCCTCCCCGGCCAAGACGCCCTCTTTGGGGAAAAGGACCAAGAAATGCAAGGGGACGAAGGGAAGCGGTTCGACCTTTTCCCCCCTCCCGCGGATGCGGGCCAGCCCGCCCGAGAGAAGGTAGCCCGAATCGCTCCCCAAACGGTCTGCAAGAGCTTTGAGGGCATCCATGTCCGAAACGGAATACAGCATACCCATGCCCGCGATCACCCCCGCGATATCGGCGGACGACCCACCCATGCCCGCACCGATGGGGATATTTTTATGAATGGTCACGTCGGCGCCGCACGTGCCGAATTTTTCGACGAAGGCGTCCCCCGCGCGCTGTGCGTTGTTTTCCTCGGGAGGGATATTTTTCCCGAGACCGTGCATCCTTATGCGGACGAGCCCGTCTTTGCGCCGCCGCAAGGTGATCCTATCGGCGAGGTTCACGGTCGTCACGAGGGAATCGAGCATATGATAGCCGCCCTCCGCGCCCACGATGTCGAGCGTGAGGTTGAGCTTGGCATAGGCGTTGAGCTTGACCGTGTTCATCGCCATTATTTTACCATGGATCGCGCGCCTTTGCAAGGGTTTTTTATAGGAAAATCGGCCGCGGCATGCTTGCCGCGGCCGACCGTCCTCATCGGACGAGCGATTTCTTCCTGTAGACGATGACGCGCTGACCCTCCTTCACGGGGAATTCGATGTCGGGATTGCTCGCCGAGACCTCCTCGGGGGATTTCCGCAGGCTCTTTGCGAGCTCCCAGAGCCCGTCGCCCGCGCGGGGGATATAGACGCTCACCGCGCTTTCGCTCAAAAGAAGTTGTTCCCCCTCCTCTGCGTTCGCCACGAGCCGCGCCGAAATTTTGCGCCTCTCCTGCATGGAGATCTTGAGGGTCGCCTCGGCTTCGATCTCACCTTCCTGACGCTGTCTTGCGGACATGCCGCACACCAAAACGGTCACGGCGGCGTCCTGTGCCTCCACGGGGACGGAGAAGGGCAGGCTCAATTCCACCCCGCGGTGTCCCCCTTCGGCATCCGCCATGAGAAGGGTCGCCATGGCGACGCCCTCGACGCGCTTCCCCTCCTCCGTCGTCACAAGGCTCGCCTCCGCCCGTTGCAGGGTGACGGCTTGCAGGGTATCCGAAAAGGCGATGGGCGCGGAGAGCGCGCACTTGCCCGCGATGCGTTCGGAGAGGCTGATGACGTCGCCCACGCCCCCGCTCTCCGCCGTAGCGAAGGTGAGCGAGGCCTCGCTGGTAGGGGAGAAGGCGTCGGTCACCGCATCCACGGACGATTCTTCATAGACGCACCCCTCCGCCGCGAGCGTGAACTCGGCAAAGATGCGGCACTTATTTTTTTCTTCGTCGGCTTCGGCGTGAATGGAGACGTTCATCACGCTCACCCGCGCCTCCGCACTGCACCCGTAGGCGGCGAAATCGCAGGGGATCGCGATCTCGAAGGGCACAAGCCGCTCAAAGGAGACGAGCGCGCCGCCCCCCTTCAGGGCGAGCACCCCGAGGCTGAGTTCCCCTTCGATCTTGAGAAGCCCCGTCTCGCAGACGATCTCGCCGAGGCAGACCGTCTCCGCATGTTGCAATATATCGCCGATATACTCCGTTTCAAATTCGTCTTCCGTCTCCGAGGCCCCCGAGACGAGATGGGCGGTGAGCACCTTGACGGGTTCCCGCCGCATGATGAGGTCTCCCCCCGAAAGATATTCAAAGCTCTGTTCGCCGAAGAGGGAAATATCCGCCCCGAGGAGGGCCTGCGCATATACGCTCGCGCCCTCGCGCCGCACCGAAATATTCTCCACCGAGATCGCGACGCGGGCAGAGAGCGCGGGAAAGATGAAGGCGTCTTTGGCGGTCGCCGTGAATTCCACCCCCTTTTCCGCGCGGCAGACCTTCTTTTCGGCGTCTTCATAGACGAGGGAAAAATGCGCCTTGCCGAAGTAGCGTACCTCGCCGTTTCCCGCCTCCGCGCCCGTAAGCACGGCCGAACAGTGGGCCGCAAGGACGGTCTCGACCTCCTGCCCGAAGCGGCACTCCACCGCCGTCTGCGCGTGGATCTCCTTGCGCTTGCCAAAGCCGCGGAAGACCTGTGTTTCCGTTTTCATGATGATACCTCTCCCATATTTTGACTTCCCTCTATCCTATGCGGCATAGAAAGCCCGTATGCATGCAAACTTTTGTCCCCCTTTGTCCTCCCCTGTCGATTTTTTAAGAAAGTACCTTTACCCAAAGAAGTCCGCAAGGCTTCCCCCTCGAAAGGGGGAAGCTGTCACGCTTTGCGTGACTGATGAGGGTTGGCTTCCAAATGGCCGCCCATATTCTTGCTGTCCCTGAAAGGGAAAGTACCCGCCTTTGGCGGGGGAAAGGGTTAACCCCTCTGTCGCCCAAGGGCGACATCTCCCCTTGCAAGGGCGACGAGTGTCCCTCATCCGTCGCCGAAGGCGACACCTTCCCCCTCGGGGGAAGGCTTCCAAATGACGCGTAATTCCCTTTTATTATGTATAAAAAGACGCAACAAAGGCAAAAATCAGGGCATGATTAAGCCCAAACACGATATTGCGCATGTGAAGGCGGCCATCGCCGACTATTTCCAAAAACAGGTGGACGTGACCGTCAATCTCGGGAGAAATAAGATCCTGCGCTTCTGCGGCATGCTCTCGGGGGTGTACCCCGCCCTCTTCACCGTAGAGCCGAGCGATAAGAACTTCCTGGGGAAGACCTCATACTCCTACGCCGAAGTGCTGTGCGGAAGCGTCTCCGTAAAGCCCGCAAAAAAGGCGGAGACATAAAAAAACCGTCCGAGGATCAAATCGGACGGTTTTTTTGATCGGGACGAAATATGTGCCACCCATGTCCAAAAATGAAGGTTCAAAAAATGGGGCATTGCGCCTTTTTCGAGAATGCGAGCGACAGGGGGGAATTTAACCCTTTCCCCCGCTCCGCGGGTACGGTCTCACGCGGGTAGAGCCCCGCGTTACTTCGCCTATGGCTCGTGCCGCGCTTCGTGCAAGTAGAATGCGCGCGGGGCCACATGACGAATTCGAGAGCGTTCCTCCAATCGTCGCCGAAGGCGACGCCCTCCCCCTCGAAACCGAGGGGGAGGGCGTTCATTTTAGAAGCCTCATTGCGGACATGGTATGGCCTTTTACTTCACGTTGTCGAGAATGTCCAAAAGCTCGGAGAGCCTGTCGAGATCGTCGCGGGTGTAGTAATCGATATAGATCCTGCCCTTCTTTTCCGTGCCGATGAGGGAGACCTTCGTCTTGAATGTGGTGCGGAGGCGTTCCACAAGGTGCTTGAGCTCGACATTGGCGAGGGCGTTTTTGCGCTCTTTGTCGCGCGCGAGCACTTCGGGCGGATTGAGAAACTGCTTCACGGCACGTTCCATATCGCGGACCGACCAGCCGTTCTTCACACATTCGCGCGCAAGCTCGACCTGCGATTCTTTGGGAAGGGGCACGAGAGTTCTCGCATGGCCCGCCGAGAGCTTGCCGTCCTTCACGAGGGCGACGACCTCATCCGCGAGCGTCAAAAGGCGCATGGTGTTCGCGATCGCGGGGCGGCTCTTACCGATGCGCTCCGCCAGAACTTCCTGCGTGAGGTTGTACTCCTCCATGAGTTTCTTCATGCCGTACGCCGCCTCGATGGGGTTGAGGTCTTCGCGTTGCAAGTTCTCGATGAGGGAGATCTCCTGTATCTCGCGGGGGCCGAGTTCCCGCACGATGACGGGGATATATTCGAGGCCTGCGCGTTTGGCGGCGCGGTATCTTCGCTCGCCCGCGATGATCATATATGTCCCGTCCTTCGTCTTATTGACGACGAGGGGGCTGATTACGCCGTGTTCTTTGATCGACCGCGCAAGGTCGCCGAGAGCGTTCTCGTCGAAGAACTTACGCGGCTGATCGGGATTGGGGAAGACTTTGGAGATGGGCACCTGCATGGAACCGCCTCCCTGTTCCGCCGTCTCGGCGGGCGAGGTCTTGCCGTAGTCTTCTTCCGTGTCGTTGAGCAGGGCCGAAAGCCCGCGTCCTAATCCTTTCGCCATAATTTATTCTCCTTTTCCCTCTGTTTTTTCAAAAATTCTTCTGTCAGTGCGCTGTATGCCCGCGCGCCCGAACATTTCGGATCGTGGAGCACGATGGGTTTTCCGTGGCTGGGCGCCTCGGTGAGGCGGACGTTGCGCGGAATGACGGTCTCATAGAGCTTCTTGGTGAAAAATTTCTTGATCTCCGCCGCGACCTCGCGTGAGATGAGCGACCTGCCGTCGAACATCGTAAGCACCACGCCCTCCACCTCGAGACTCTTATTGAGATGGCGGCGGACGAGCGAGACGGTGTTCATGAGTTGCGAGAGCCCCTCAAGCGCATAGAACTCGCTCTGGATGGGGATGATCACGCTGTCCGACGCCGTAAGGGCGTTGATGGTGAGAAGCCCGAGCGAGGGCGGGCAGTCGATGAGGATGAAATCGAAGTTCTCCCGCTCCTTCTGGAGGGCGGCAAGAAGCACCTTCTCGCGGCCCTTCTTATAGACGAGCTCCACCTCCGCCCCGGCGAGATCGATGTTGGAGGGGAGAAGATACAGCCCCTCGATCTCCGTCGGAAAGAGGTTGGCCCGCACGCTCTCTTCCTCGATGAGGACATTATAGACGGATTTTTTGAGCCCGCTCTTGGTGAGCCCGAGGCCGGTCGTCGCATTGCCCTGCGGATCGAGATCGAGAAGAAGGACCTTCTTCCCCGCGAGCGCGAGATAGGCCGCCATGTTGACGCAGGTGGTCGTCTTTCCGACGCCGCCTTTTTGGTTTGAGAAGGAAATCACCCTACCCATGTCCGAAACCTCTTATTCAGATTTTCCGTCCTCGCCGTTTTTCGGGTGAATTTCTTCTGTGGGTTGGACATGGTCGTCCGATTTTTGGTCGTTTTTGCCCTCTTCGACGGAAGATGATGTACCCATGTCCGAAGAAGAGGTGTTCGATACGCGTTCTTCCGCCTCGATGGCCGCCGCAACTCTGCCGAAGGGATTATCGGGCGCGGTACGGTCGTGCTCTTCCATATAACGGATGACTTCCTCGAAGGAAGCGCCCTTCATGAGCATATCCACCTCGGCGGTGTAGATGGTCTCGCATTCCACGAGGACGCGGGCCATGTTGTCGAGAATGGAACGGTTCTCGAGAAGGAGCTTCTTAGCGCGGGCATAGGCGGCCTGCACGATGGCCTTGACCTCTTCGTCGATCACGCCTGCCGTCTCCTCGGAATAGGTGTTCCTCTCCTCGAAATCGCGGCCGAGGAAGACAGGCCCGTCGGAGGTGTAGGCGATCGGGCCGAGGCGGTCGCTCATGCCCCACTCGGTGACCATCTTGCGGGCGAGCTGGGTGACCTTCTGAATGTCGTTGGAAGCGCCCGCGGAGACGTCGTGAATGACGATCTCTTCGGCAACACGGCCGCCGAGCGCCATACAGATAAAGTCGTTGAGACGGTTGACCGTGTAACGGCTGTCGTCGTCCTCGGGGCGGGTAAGTGTGTATCCTGCCGCCATGCCGCGCGGGATGATGGAGACCTCCTGCACGTTGTCGTTGTACTCGCACAGCTTTGCGAGGATCGCATGGCCCGCCTCATGGTAGGCGGTGGCCTTCTTATCGGCCTCGGTGACGACGCGGCTCTTCTTCTGCGGGCCCATCGTGACCTTGTTGATGCCTTCATAGAGCTCGAGATTGCCAATGAGCTTCTTTCCTGCACGCGCCGACAGAATCGCGGCCTCGTTGAGGAGGTTCGCAAGGTCTGCGCCCGAGAAGCCGCTCGTCATGCGCGCGAGAACCTTGAAGTTTACGTCGGGCGCAAGAGGCTTGTTGCGCGCATGGACCTTCAAAATTTGTTCACGTCCCTTAACATCTGGCAAATTGACATAGATCTGACGGTCAAATCTGCCCGGACGGAGAAGGGCGTTATCGAGAATGTCTGCACGGTTAGTGGCCGCCATGACGATGATCCCTTCGTTGGTTTCAAAACCGTCCATCTGCACAAGGATCTGGTTCAGTGTCTGCTCGCGTTCATCGTGTCCGCCACCGAGCCCCGCACCGCGTTGACGTCCCACCGCATCGATCTCATCGATAAAGATGATACAAGGCTGGTTCTTCTTCGCGAGATCAAATAGGTCGCGTACACGCGAAGCACCGACGCCGACATACATTTCGACGAAATCGGAGCCGCTCGCCGAGAAGAAGGGCACACCCGCCTCCCCCGCGACCGCCCTTGCAAAGAGCGTTTTACCCGTCCCGGGAGGGCCTACGAGAAGTACACCTTTGGGGATCTTCGCCCCGAGGTCGGAGAACTTTTTAGGGTTCTTCAAAAACTCCACGACCTCTGCAAGCTCTTCTTTCTCTTCCTCCGCTCCGGCGACGTCGGAGAAACGGACTTTGATGTTCGAGCTAACATGAGCCTTCGTCTTTCCGAAGTTTGCGATCTTGCCTCCGCCGCTCGTCGCGCGCAGGACAACAATGAACATTACGACGCCGATGACAAGAATGGCGATATAGAGGAACGTGCTCCAGCCCGACCCCGCATTAGGATCAGAAGCGGAGAGCTCAAGGGTTCTGCCCGTCTCACCATTCTCTCCTTCGATCGCCGTCTTCCAGCCTTTGATCGTTTCGTAGAGCGGTTGACTGTTTTGCCCCCAGAGCGTGTTCGTCCAATATTGACGGCCGCCCGCAGTGTAGCCCGTAAGCGTAAATCCGTCAATATGAATTCGGATGATTTGGTCAGCATTTACATAATCGCCGTACTTTCCTTGTGACTCATCGGCCTCATCAGGGGCCCACTCATCGAGCACGCGAGCTTCAAATTCGCTGTAATCCAGCTTTCGGCTGTTTCGGAGCTGTGTGGAGATAATAAAGTATGCTCCAATGCCCAGAACAGCAACGAGGATCACCGCGATGATGATCTTTACTTTTTTGCTCAATTCCTATCTCCTTTTAATATTTTTTGATTTGACACGAACTCGCACAAAGTTTGTGCAATCCCGTGGAATATATTGTATCACATTCGTTTTTATTTCGCAAGTGTTCCGCGGAATTCTTTTCCTCTTTTTCACAAATCTTCTACCTATTCTTAAAAATAGCCAAAAATTGCCCATTTTGGCCTGATTTTGGGCATTTTTCAGCCAAATCTGTGTTTCACATGAAACTACCCAAGAATTTTTTCGGATTTTTTCATTTTCACGTGAAACATTAGGTGCATTAAATATCAACAACTTATCCACGGTATGCTGTTCTTTCTGTGGAAAATAGGGCATAATTGTGTAAAAAATACCCGCCTTGAGGCTGTTTTCAGCTCTTCAGGCGGGTTTTATGCTCCTGTGCTATGAAATTTTATCCACATTTCAGCCGGGGAGATGGAACGCTCCGATAAACCAAGCGGAATTGTAGATCTTTCCGACGACCGCGCTCTTCGCAATAAACGCATTGATACTGCCCGCGTCGATCCATTTGAAGATCGCAAGGAGGATAAAGATGAAGAGCAGGGCCTTTACGAGCCCGAGAATGCCGCCCAGCACCTTGTTGATGATCTTGACGGGGCGGAATTTCTCGACGAGCGCCGTCCCGAGTTTTCCGATGAGCCATGCGCCCAACTTGATGAGGACGACGAGCACAACAAAGCTGATGACCACTGCGCCCCAACCTGCAAGCGTCGTCCCGCCCATTGCGTTCGTGAGGCCGAACCAGCTATCGAGCAAATTCTTCATCGGAATGCAGAAGGTGAAGGCAAATACGATGGCGAAGATCGTGCCTGCGAGCTTGCAGATCCCCTTCACAAATCCGCGCCATACGCCGAATAATACTCCCAAAAAGAGGAGCAAAAAGAATACGAGGTCCAGCGCCCAGCTTCCCGATGCGGCAAGTAAGTTCATGTCTTTTCTCCTTTTTCTATTATATCACCACTTCGGCAAAAAGTCATACCTTTTTTCCGATGTCTATTATAAAACTTCTCTCTTTGGGAAAAAATCAGGGGCGCAAAGGGGGAAGTATGGAATACGCGTTTCATTTTTATAATACGCTCGCAGAGACGGGCCTCTATATGGCCCTTGAAAAACTTTTAGGGCCTCTCGAGGCGCCGCCCGTCGTCCTCTGCATCGGGAGCGATCTCGCGGTGGGGGATAGCCTCGGGCCCGTCACGGGGACGATGCTCCGCGAGAGAAGGGGGGATTTCAACGGGTTCGTCTATGGCACACTCAAAGCTCCCATCACGGCGAAGGAGGTCCGCTATATGGAGAATTTTCTGCGCAAGACCCACCCTGCGAGCAAGATCGTCGCCGTAGACGCCGCAGTGGGGGAAGCCTCCGACGTGGGACTTCTGAAGGTGGCGGGCGGCCCGCTCCGCCCGGGTTCGGGGGCGAATAAACGGCTCGGACGGGTGGGGGACGTGAGCATCCTCGGCATCGTCGCCCCCAAGTCCGCCTTTTCCTATTCCCTCCTCAACCTTACGCGGCTCAATATGATCTACACGATGGCGGGCATCGCGGCGGGGGCACTCTCCTCGATCTCATATCATCCGAAGGAACAAGTAAAATGTTCATAATGAACAAAATCACATTTTCTGGCATTCTTTTCATGAAAATAATTTTCATTTTAGAAGATTTTTGAAAAAAGTTATCATTTTCCTTGACGGAAAATTTTGCGCCCGCTAAAATAGAGGCGCAAATTCCGAGAAGGAGGTAACAGGCTATGGTAAAACTTCTCATGTTCCACACGCCCGTCGGGGACTCGTTCCTCTATACCTATGGGGAAGAGTCTGCGGGCGAAGGCGAAACGGTCGGAAGGGCCGTGAAAGAGCGCGAGAGCAGAAAGTTCTTCATTCGCAAGTGAGCCCGCGCGATCGCCGCCTCGATGTTTGAATGTAACAAAAAAATATTGAGCGGCTTCACAGAGTGAAAAGAGCGATCAAAAGACACTAAATTTTGCGTTTGCGGCGGCTTTCCTTGACGAAAATACATTTTGCCGCTACAATAGAATTACCAATGCAAGAGGAGGAGAAAGTTATGGTGAAGACGACGAGGACGAAGACCTACGACACCGATAAGGCGACCATCGTAAAGAAGGTGACCTTCGGCGAGTTCGGCGATCCCGCGGGGTATGAGAGGACGATGTATCAGACGCCGGAGGGGGATTACTTCCTCTACACAAACGGCGGCGAAGCCTCTGCCTATGCCACGGCGAAGATCACGGCCTACACGAAAGCCAACGCCAAAAAGTGGCTCGAAGAAAACTGACGAAAAAAAGAAGGGCCTGCTCGTTTGCAGGTCCTTTTTTTATGCACTTTTATTCTTCGTCGGAAGGGATATCGGAGCCCTCTTTCTCGGGCATGGGTATCCCGTTTTTCGTCTCGGGGGTATCTTCACCCTCGTCTTTTCCGAGATATGTCCCGAAGAAGCCGGAAAATCCGCCCTTCTTGTATCCCGGCGTGCCTCCGCGCGAGAAACTCGTCCCCGAACTCGCGGGCGTATCCTCTTTGGGAAGGTCTCTGTGGGCGTAAGGTTTTCTCTCTCCGCGCATACCATGTCCGCGGTCGTCTCTTCCGCGGCCCCTTCCTTCGCGGTCATGGTCGCGGCCATCTCTTCTGCCGCCGCGCCCTTCGCGCTTTTCATAAGGTTTCATATTTTTGGGGGTGATGACGACGAACCGCGCGGGCTCTTTGCCCTCGGAGCGCGTCGTAACCTCTTCGCTATCCAAAAGGGCGGAGTGGATGATGCGCCGCTCATAGGGGTTCATGGGCTCGAGGCGGACGCGCTTGCCCGTCCTCACAGCCTTTGCGGCGAGCTTTAAGGCGAGGCGTTTCAAGGTCTCCTCGCGGTCTTCGCGGTAGTTTCCGCAATCGACGACGACGCGCTTATACTCCTTTCTGCCCGTGTTGGCCACCGCCCCCGCGAGCACCTGCACCGCGTCGATGATCTCTCCGCGCCTGCCGATTATGTCTTTGGTCTCGCCCTCGAGGTCGATCACGATCTTTTCCTCTTCCGAAGAGAGGACGGGGCGCGCCCCCGATCCGATGAGGGGGAAGAGCCCTTCGAGAAACTTCACGGCGCGCTCACCGTCGGTGAGTTTCTCCCTAACGGTCAGCTCCACCTTGGCGGGAATGGACCCGAACAGCTTCTTTCTGCCTGCGTCGAGAACGACGATCTCGACGTCCTCGCGGGCGACGCCGAGCGTTTTCAGCCCGTTTTCGATCGCCTCGTCTACCGTCTTTCCTTGAAATTCCATATGCTTTCCTCTTGATATTCCGGGCGCTTATTTGCGCGATTTGGTCTTTGATTTCTTCTCTTTGTCCTTCCTGTCCTTCCACGCCAGCTTGTGGCCGTATCTCTCGCGGATGGCGTCGTCTTCCTTCCTCTTGAAAATCCTGCCGAGAATGAGGTTGCAAAGCACCGTTACGAGGAGGGAGACCAGCGAGCTTATGATCATGTAGATGGAGAACGCCGCGCTGTACATGAACGCGAAGATCCCATAGATGATGGGCATGAGGACGAGCATGAACTTCTGCGTCTTCGCGCCCTGCCCGTCGGCCGTCTGATACTTGTTCGCCTCTTTCTGGCTCCGCATCGTGACGATCTGCGATAGCACCATCATGCCGATGGAGAGGATGATCAGGATATAGTAGCCGTTATATTCCTTCTTCTGATCGCCGAGGGCGGAAGTGAGGCGGGTGTAGTCGAGGGCGGAGATGGCCTTCGCATTGGGCGTGGACTTGGGCACGGGGTGCTTGTACGTTGCATCCGATTCCCACACGTTTTTGATCCATAAAAATCCCGATCTGTGGTTCAGGTAATATTCCTTCGCCGCCGCCGCGCCCAAACTATCCACATAGCCCGTGCACAGGTCTTTGACTTCTTGCGTTATTTCGCCCTCTGCGGCGGTGAGTTTCTCTTCGATCTCTGCGAGCTTGGCCTTGGCGGTCTCGTCCGTCTCGCCCTGCTTTGCGAGATAGCTTCTGAAGGTATCGAAATCGATCTCGTAGTCGCGCTTGATATTTTCGGGGGCGACGGGAACAAAATCCTTCTTGACTTCCTTCGCTTCCGCGTCGTAGGTATAGACGTAGCTTCCGAGGAGATAGTGGTAGTTCATGAAGATCTTCTCGCCTTCGGAGGAGATCCAGAGACGGACGACCTTGTTCTCGACGGTCTCGACTACGTTTCCCTCTTCGTCCTTGATCTCCTGCGTACCTTCCGTATCATGGGAGACCCGATAGCTGACGCCCGCTTCGTCGGTATGCGTCCATATCTCTCCGCCGTCGATCTGTTCTTCTGTGAGGGGGATGGTGAGCGCGTCGTCTTCAACGCCCTCGATGGAGAGGTGCCAATCCTCTCCATCGGTAGCATGTTCGAGGACGACGGCGTTGAATTGTTCCGTCATGTCCACAAACTGCTTCACATTGGCGTAGCGCGAATAGGAGTTGAACCCCTGAAATGCGACGATGAGGATGACGAGCGACAAGATCATGGGAAGGCAAGCTCCGAACATGCTGTAGCCGTTCTTCTTATAGAGCTCCATCATCTTCTGGTTATAGGTCGTCTTGTCGTTCGCGTACTGCTTTTGCAGTTTATCGAGATCGTCCTTCATGCCGCGCATGATGAGGGTCTGTTTACGCGTCTTGTATCTCTGATACACGTCGAAGGGAAGGGTGATGGCCTTCAGGACGAGCGTAAACACGATGATCCCGAGGCCGATTATTCCGACGCCTTCGATGATGGCGCGGGCAAACTTTCCCAAGAAATCCAACCCCGCGAGCGAGGAGCTGATTACGGTATAATCGATTCCCATACTTTATTTCCTTGATTTTATACGAGCCATTTGCGTTTCCACGGAAGTTCGGGCGCAGGGTCTACGCCCCCCTTCGAGAGGGGATTGCAGCGCAAGATCCTCCATATCCCCATCATAATGCCGAGAAATGCCCCCCAAGTGTTGATGCAACGCTTCGTATATTCGGAACAGGAGGGCGTATAGAGGCAGGTATGGCGGGAGAGGCGGCGCTGGTAGAAGGTGATCGCCCTTATGAGAAGGCCGCGGAAAAGAAGAAACGGCGCCTTCAGGATGCGAAAAAACTTCTTTCTCTTTTTACGGACGCTCTTCAATCAGGCGCTCCTTTGCGAGCATCTTTCCGATGTCGCGCCGAAATTCCGCAAACGAGTATTCTTCCGCCTCTTTGGGGATGAGGAGCACCTTGCATGGTCTTAAGAGGGGCAAATAGCCGCGAAACGCCTCCCGAAGAAGGCGCTTGATGCGGTTGCGTTTCACACTTTTGCCCATTCTCTTCCCGACGCAGACCGCCATCGCGGTCTCATCCGAGGGGAGGACCGCAAGGGTGAGCGTCTTCTCGTGCAGACGTTTGCCGCTCCGCAAAACATGCGTGATCTGTTTTGCCTTTTTGAGCCGCAGGTACTTCATCGCGCACTCTTATCTTCAGGCGGTGAGGTGCTTTCTGCCCTTGTTTCTTCTGCGCTTCAAGACCTTTCTTCCGCCCGTAGACGCCATGCGCTTGCGGAATCCGTGCACCTTGCTTCTCTGTCTCTTCTTGGGCTGATACGTTCTTTTCATGATAAGAAATCCTTCCTTTTATGGTAATGGTTTATTGTCTTTTTAATTGGATACGGTTTGATTATACGGATTTTCACCCGCTTCGTCAAGCGATTATGCGGCGTTTCTCACAGGTAAAATCAAATAGAGCGTCTCTCCGCTCTCCTTGTTGCGGAGGGTGAAGGGGGAGATGGGGCCGTTGAAGGAGATGACCGTCTCTTCCTCCGAGAGGGCGCGCAGGGCGTCGAGGAGGAACTTTGCGTTCATCGAGATGGTGAGATCGATCCCTTCCACCGTGGCATCCACCGTCTCGGAGACGTTGCCGAGATCGGAGACGGAGGTCATCTTCACGCCGCCCGCCGTGATCTCGAGGGTGACGAGGTTGTTCTTGTCCCCGCGGTTAAGGATGGCGGCGCGCTCCGCGCTCGCCGCAAGTTCGCTCCGCTTGACGGTGACCGTCGTTGTGAAGCGGGAGGGGATGACGTTCTCCTTCTTGATGAAATCTCCCTGATAGAGGCGGGAGACGACGGTCGTCGTCTCGCTCCCGAAAAGAAGCATGCCGCCCTGCGTATAGAGGGTGACTTCCTCCTCGTCTTCTGTGAGCATGCGGGCAATCTCGAGAAGGGTGCGGGCGGGGCAGATGATGCTCTTCTCGCCGCTCTTCTGGACGATCTCTGCCCGAGAGAGGGCGAGCCTGTACCCGTCGAGGGCAAGCGCCTCGAGCTTATCGCGGAATTCGAGAAGGCAGCCCTTGAGGACGGGACGGGAATCATCCTGCGCACAGCAGAACGTCGTCTCGGCGATGATCTTTTTGAGCGCGCCCTGTTTCATGACGAAGGAATTTTCCCCGATCTCGAAGTTCAGGGAGGGGAATTCTTCGGCGGGGAGCGTCTGCATAAAGGTTCCCGAATCGCGGTATTTGATCTCGAGCCCTCTCTCGCTCGTGGAGAGGGAGATCTCTTCCCCGAGCAATTTGGAGGTGAAGTCGGCAAAGAGCTTTCCGGGGACGCAGATCTCGCCCTCTTCCAGAACTTCCGCCTTCATGCGCTTTAAGATGGAGAGCTCTCCGTCCGTCGCGAGGAGGGAGACCCCGTCGCCGTTTGCGGAAATGCGGATACATTCCATAATGGGAGCCGTCGTCCTGACGGCGCAGGCCTTGCTGACCTTCATGACCGCCTCGGAGAGTGTGAGACCATCGCAGACAAATTTCATGATGTTTCCTCCATTATCTTGATGAGAGTATAAAAATAGTTTTTAGCAATAGTAACAAGCGCCGTGGAAATGTGGACAAGCCTTCCCGTTCGCGCGCGTTTCCTTCATTATAAAGGAATTTCCCGAAAAATTCAAGTGATTTAGCCCATTTTCGGCAAACAGATAAAATTTTTAAGTTGTGGAAGGGATGTGGACAAGCGGTGGACAGGCTTTCCTTTTCCACAGCCCCATTTTCGGGAAATTGAGCGGCGCGGGCGGCGGGGAAGAAATTTTCGGGCGGGCGGTGAAGGTATCCACCGATCTTTTCACAATGTGGAAAAATGTGGACATCTTTCCCGACATTGGGTTGATAATTCAAAAAAGATGTGATATAATCCGATCATGAATGATTTTTCGCCGGATTTTGAAAAATGCCGTGCCCTTCTCGAAAAAAACAGGGAGAAATTCGGGAAGTTTTCCACATTGCTCTTTCAGTTCAACGCGCGGTTCAATCTCACGGCGATCACCGATCCGCTCGAGGTCGAGGGAAAGCATTTTCTCGATTCGCTCGCGGGGGAGGAACTCTTTATGCAGGGGGCGAAGGTTGCCGAAGTGGGGAGCGGTGCGGGATTTCCCTCCATTCCCCTCATGATCGCGCGGGAAGATCTCTTCTTCACCCTCATCGAGAGCACGCAGAAGAAGTGCGAATTTTTGCGGACGGCCGTCTCCCTCCTCGGCCTTCATGCCGAAGTCCTCTGTAAGCGGGCGGAGGATGCGGGAAAAGATCCCGGCTACCGCGAAAAATACGACGTCTGCTGTGCGCGGGCGGTCGCGCCCATGCCCACGCTCGCCGAGTATTGCCTCCCGTTCGTGCGTCGCGGCGGGCTCTTTCTCGCCTATAAAGGGGAAAAGTGCGAAGATGGGAAGAGGGCCTTCGCCCTCCTCGGAGGAAGGGAAGAGGGGACATACCGCTACGAACTTCCCGAAAAGATGGGCGGCCGCACCCTCGTCGCCGTGCGCAAGATTTCGCCGACGCCCCCCAAATATCCCCGCGGACGGGGCGCGGAGAGGAAGGATCCCATCGTATGAACGACGCTATGGAAAAAATTTGCGCCCTCACAGGGCACAGAGACCTTCCCGAAGATTTCGATACGAACGCCCTCTACGATGCGCTCGAAGAGCTGATCAAGAGGGGCTATACCTATTTTTGTTGCGGCATGGCGCGGGGGTTCGACCTCGTGGCGCTCGAATGTCTTGTGGACCTGAAACAACGGTACCATGTCCGCATTGAGGCATGTATTCCCTATGCGGGATACGAACATGGTATGCCCGCATCGTGCAGGAAAAAATTCCGCACGCTCCTCTCGTGGTGCGAGATCAAGACCGTCCTTTCGCCCACCTTTTTTAACGGCTGTTTTCTCGCAAGAGACCGCTATATGGTGGAAAAAGCCGATCTTCTTCTGGCCTATTGCAAGCGGGCGACGGGCGGCGCGGCCTATACCGTGAAGTGTGCCGAACGGAGCGGCAAAGAGATCGTCTATATCGGTTGAACCCCTTCGGGGGCTTTTTTCTGCTGATTTTTTCATGGAATGTGCTCATATCTCGGACATGGGCACATCATTTTTCGTCAAGCCTTCTCTTTTTTCGCAAAAAATCGACGGGGTTTTTTCTGTGATTTTTTATATAATCATACAAAAACTATGTCGGGGGGAAGGGATCATGGCGTACGAAAAGCGCGTTTGCGTATTGAAACAGATCAAGAAGGGGTTTTCGGCCGACGGGAGCGCGCTCTCGGGCGCCGTCTATTGCGAGCGGCTGGGGAGTGAACTTACGGTGACCCCCCGCATTCTCGGCATCGCCCCCGTAAAGGAGGGCCGCTATGCCCTCGCCATCTTCGCGGAGGGGGAGACCGCCCTTTTGGAACTGAAGGGAAACGCCCCCCTCAAGGTGCAGGATTTTCCCTCCGTCAAGGCGGGTTTTTCCGCCTTGCTCGTCTTCTTGCGGGGGGATGCGGAGCCTGTCGCCTTCGGCTCCTGCGGGGCCGCTCCCCGCGAATATGAGCCCCTCCTTCTCGCATTCTCCCGTGAAAAGAAGAAAAAGAAAGAGCCTCTTCCGCCCCCGCCCGATCCAGAGGAGACGCCTCTTCCCATCACGCCCAACGCTCCCGTACTTCCCCCGCGGGAGGAAGACCGCCCCTTTCGCGAAGGGGCCGCGGCCGGATACGACGACGAGGCCATCGCCGCCGTCAACTACTACGGCGATGCGGGCGATGAAGATGGGCAAGCTCTTCCTCGAGACCAAAAAGGCGCGGAGGCGGAAGAAGCGGGGGCGGGCGCTCAAGCTGATGGAGGCGATGGCATCCTGCGTCCGCGCGGCACGCTTACATACTATCACACCGTCAGAGAAAAACTTCGGGAAGTCATGAGGAAATTCCCGCCCGACGACCGCCTGAAGTCCGTCTTCCCGCAGTCGGAGTGGGTGAAGGCGGAGGGGAACATCCTCGGCGTCATCTATGAGGAGGGAATTCCCAAGTATCTGTGCGTCGCGGCCGAGGATACGGGCGACCTTCCGCCCGCCATGAAGGAGCACGGCTGTTTTGTTCCGTTAAGCCCCTTCTCGGACATGGTGGGGGTGTATGTCGTATTTCAGTCCGCCGATAGCGGCGAATATGTAACTGTTTCATCAAGCTGAACGCGGATAAGCGGCGCGATACTTCGTCGTGCTACGTTTTTCTTGCCCACGTACGCCCGAGTACGAGGGTTGCGAAAAGCCTCGCATTCCTTGTCTTTTTGCTTCTCCGCGTTTTGACGTAACCGAAAGCGGGTGAATCTGTCATTCCGAACCCACGCAGTGGGTGAGAGAATCCCCTCATACGAAGTCCGAAAAAGCTCCTCCTCGGGGAGGAGCTGTCACGCTCCGTGTGACTGAGGTGGGGAATTCCGATTGTCATTCTTTGATAATAATGTAGACGCATTGGAATACCCCACCCCCTTTGTTTCCCCCTTCCGCGGGAGGGGGGCGCTCTTTCCACACCATAATTTTTTCACGAAGCTGTTTACAATCTCTCCTTTTTGTGGTATAATAAAATGGGACGGAAGGTGGTCCTTTCGCCCACGGTAAAGGATTTTCAAGGAGGATTCTGACAAAAATGGCACTCACCGAAAACAAGAAAGTTCTTGATTTCGTAAAAAGAAGCGCCGAGCTCGCTCAGCCCGATGAGATCGTCTGGATCGACGGGAGCGAAGAACAGCTCGAAGCGCTCCGCGCGGAAGGTGTGAGAACGGGGGAGATGATCAAGCTCAACCAGGAAAAGCTCCCCGGTTGCTACTATCACAGAACGGCGCAGAACGACGTCGCGCGCGTCGAAGACCGCACCTTCATCTGCTGCAAACATAAAGAGGACGCGGGCCCCATCAACTATTGGATGGACCCCAAAGAGGCCTATGCCATGTGTGGCGAAATCGCCCGCGGGAAGATGAAGGGGCGTACCATGTACGTGATCCCCTACTCGATGGGCGTGCTCGGCTCGCCGTTTTCCAAGATCGGCATCGAGGTCACCGACTCCATCTACGTCGTCCTCAATATGGCGATCATGACGCGCATGGGCAAAGAAGTTTACGACTATTTGGGTAAAGACGGCGACTTTATCAAGGGCTTCCACTGTAAGTGCGACGTCGATCCCGAGAAGCGCTATATCATGCACTTCCCCGAGGACGACACCATCATCTCGGTTAACTCCGCCTACGGCGGGAACGTCCTTCTCGGCAAGAAGTGTTTCGCCCTGCGCATCGCCTCCTATCTCGGCAAGAACGAGGGCTGGATGGCAGAGCATATGTTGATCCTCGGCGTCACCTTCCCCGACGGCACGAAGAAATACCTCGCCGCGGCATTCCCTTCCGCCTGCGGCAAGACCAACCTCGCTATGCTCATTCCCCCCAAGCACTATCTCGAAAAGGGCTATAAAGTGGAATGCGTGGGCGACGACATTGCATGGATCCGCGTGGGCGACGACGGAAGGCTCTGGGCGGTCAACCCCGAGAACGGCTTCTTCGGCGTTGCGCCCGGCACCAACCAGAAGAGCAACCCCAACGCCCTCGCGGCGACAAAGAAGGGGACGATCTTCACCAACGTCGCCATCGACCCTTCCGATAACACCGTTTGGTGGGAAGGCCTCACCAAACCCGCACCCGAGCACCTTATCGACTGGCTCGGGAATGAATGGACGCCCGAGATGGGAACAAAGGCGGCGCACCCCAACTCCCGCTTCACTGCTCCCGCGGAGAACTGCCCCTGCCTTTCGGAGAAATTCAACTCCAAAGAGGGCGTGCCCCTCGACGCGATCATCTTCGGCGGCAGAAGGGCGACGACCACCCCGCTCGTCTACCAGTCCCGCGATTGGGACCACGGCGTGTTCGTGGGCGCGATCATGAGTTCGGAGACGACGGCGGCCGCGACGGGCGCGGTCGGTGTTCTTCGCCACGATCCCATGGCGATGAAGCCCTTCTGCGGCTACCATATGGCAGACTACTTCCAGCATTGGATCGACATGGGTAAGAAGGTCACGCATCCCCCGAAGATCTTCAACGTCAACTGGTTCCGACAGGACGAAAACGGCGAGTTCCTGTGGCCGGGCTTCGGCGACAATATGCGCGTCATCGAATGGATCTTGAAGCGTTGCGACGGCAAGGTGGACGCGCAGGAGACGGCCATCGGCTATGTGCCCTATGCGAAGGACATCGACCTCGAAGGGCTCAACTATTCCACCGAGACGCTCGAGAGCATCCTCTATGTGAACAAGGCGCGCTGGCGTGCCGAGGCCGACGAGATCGAAGGATACTTCAAACAGTTCGGCGACCGTCTCCCCAAGGAGCTCCGCGAAAGCCTCGAGACCTTGAAGGCAAACTGCGAGAAATAAAAAGGAATTAAAAGAAAAAAGACGGCAACAGCCGTCTTTTTTCATGCGCAGTTTTCGAGAAATTGCGTCATCCTGAGGCGTTTTGCCTATACCATGTCCGAAAGAGCCCATCCCCGAAGGATCCCGAAGTACGAAGTCCGTAAGCCCTCCCCCTCGGTGAGGGGGAGAGTGTCACGGCTTTGCCGTGACGGATGGGGGTGCTCCCAATACCTTGCATCTCTTCGCGTGCGGAGGCGTCCGTCCGCGCGGAAAAAAGTTACAGATCGATCCAAAGCGCGGGTACGATGCCGTTGCGGACAAAGTCGACATATTCGCCGCCGCCAATCCACCAGTCGCCGCCCTGAACCTGCCCTTTTTCGGAGACTCGGTACACGGTCTTCCCCTTTGCCTGCTTCTCCGGGGTTCTGAGCCACCAACTAAAACACTCGGTGCCCTCTTGCGGCTGGATCCCTTGTGCCTTCGCATAGTCCGTCGCCGTAAGCTGCCGCGTTGCGTCGGCGGACGAACTCGTCACAAATCCGTAAGATTCGTTTTCGACCTCGGCGGAACTCAAAAGAAATACCTTATCCTGCGTGTCCTCACAGGCATAGGGATTGTCCGATCCCACAGCATGAATATCTAATGTATGATTGTCTACCGTCGTCGTCTCAATGATTGCTTGGGCGGCGCTGTCGAACGCCGTCTCGTAGAAGTTCTCCGTGAGCCACTTGCGAATATCGCTCTCCATATAATTGTTGGGATACACCGTCACGTCGTCTTGGGTGCGCGACTCGCCGTTAGGATAAAAATGTCCGCCGTCGAGAATGATATTTGCCATGAGAAACGCTCTGCCGTCTTCGTTTTCGAGGACGCGCCATTCGATCGGCTCGTACCGAAACCAATACACCGTATTTGTGTTGTATCCGTTTTCGTCCTGATAGCTCAGGTTATCGAAGCCTGTCCTGCAATTGCGCTCCAACGTGAAATAGACGCCGCGGTAGCGTCCGCCGTTGAGCTCGACGTCGATATACCACATATAATCGGTCACTTCGCCGCCGTAGTAATAGCCGTAGCTTGTCCATGCGCCCCATTCTTCTCCCGAGGGAAGGGCGCCCGCCTTTTCCGTGAGGGCGGAAACGGTCGCCTCCTCCTTTACCTCGCTCTGCGGATATTCTCCGAAGTAGATCTTGGAGCCGTCTTCGCTCTTTGTGTAGAGGGGCGGTCTTGTTTTTCCGCACACCTCGCAAATATCGTCTGTCCCGTAGGTGTGATTTTGATGTTCATATTCGCAAGCCGTGCAAATTCCGTTTTTGTAAGTATGAACCGCGCTCACCGTCTTTTTGCAGACGGAACAGGTGTGCGCGTGCCCCGTTTCCGTCTTGGAATATGCGCCGAAGGTATGCTCTTTGTGCTCATAGTTGCAGGTCGTGCATTTGCCGTTTTCGTAGGTGTGCGCACCCTCGTCCTTGCGCTCCGAGGTATGGGCGCAGGTGGCGGCGTGCCAATGTCCGCTCTCGTCGCTCGACCATGCCGTCGCAAAGGTGTGCGTGTGAGCGCAACCCGCAAAGGAAAGGCAAAGGCAGAGGGCGGCTACGATCGCCGTAGCGGCGGTCAAAAACTTGTGTTTCATGTTCCTTTCTCCTTAAAAAGTATTTGCGGGCAAAAAAATAAGGACGCCTCAATCCGAGGCGCCCGCTTCGAGTATCCCCGAATTGTTGCGACACAATTTCCTGATAACGAAATAGGAATATAAGGATACACCGATGCCCGTTGTATCTTTTCGTTATCAGTATGAAATTGTGTCGCAGGTTCTATTTTACCAAAGAAAAAAGATTTTTACAACACTTTTATTGAAAATAGTTAAACACACGCGAAAAGGGGAGGCGTCACCGCAGGTGACTGATGAGGGAAGCCCTCCCCCTTGGAAGGGGGAGGGTGTTACGGCTTTGCCGTGACGGATGGGGGTTGTGCAACCGCGTCATCCCGAGGGGCGAAGCCCCGAGAGGATCCCCTCAAACGCAGTCCGTTGCCCCCTCCCGAGGAGGGGGTTGCGCCTTTGGCGGGGGAAGGGGTACCCCCTCTGTCGCTCGCATTCTGATTCCGTCACGCCGCGTGCGGCGTGACACCCACCCCTCAAGGGGTGGGCAAGATTCACTCAAGTGCACATCTCGGACATGGTATGGCCGTTTTGTCTTCAAAGGCCAAATCAATAATCCGTTCTTCCGACGAGATAGTCCAGCGAGACATTCAAAAAACTTGCAAGCGCAAAGAGGGTGGGCAGTATCGGCAGTTGTCCGTGCGACCAATTTGTAAAAAACGCGTCTTTGATCTGCGTTTGCTCGGTGACTGCAAATCGCGTCACGCCCTGTTCCTCCATGATGCGGCGAAGGCGAGGATAGAAGGGAGGGAGAGACCGCGGCGAAACGCTTTCAAACTTGTCGCAAAGTCCCGCAAGATAGTCGAGGGAACAAGAAAAATAGTCGGCGAGTTTTACCGCACTCGAAAAGGTGGGGAAGGAATCCCCGCGCAGCCACGAACGGATGGAAGAACCGGCGATGTGCGTTTCCCGTGCAAGCGTCTCCGAACGCATTTCCCGTTCCGTCATCAGTTCTTTGAGCCTCTCCGAAAAAATCGACAAATTCTCCATAAACTTCCCCCTTTTCGACAATATTTTATTCCAAGAACTACGCCATTTTGTTTGTCATGGCGTCGTTCTTTGGGGTATAATATTGTCACAAGGATCAAGCGCGCGGTCCGACAGCAAAAAGGAGGAATGTGTTATGGAAACGAAAAAGATCGACGCAGAAGAGATCGTAGAGGAAATTCTTCCCCTTTTAAGGGAATATTTTGTCGCAGAATGTCTTTCTTGCGGGAAGGCGATGAAATTGATATTTTCCGACGGACGATCTGTAACGCTCACGGTTGAGGCGTAAACAAACGGCTTCCCATTCTACGGGAAGCCGATTTACTTTCGCCTTTATCTCGACGCCGCGATGACCCTACGCCCTTTGATATAATGTGACGTAAGAAATTTTTTCAAAGCATGCCGAAAAATGGACAACTTTTTCAAAACGTGCTATAATATGGTCACATTCATTGCAAGGAGCAAAGTATGGATCTCAATCTACTCATCATTATTGTGATGTTTGCGGTCGTACTCGGGCTCGGATATGCGGCGCTCAACTTCTTCCTCACGAAGAAGCTCAAAGAGGGGAACGAGCGCATGCAGCATATCGCGGCCAAGATCCGCGAAGGCGCGAACGCCTTCATCTTCTATGAGTACAAGATCGTCGCAATAATCGGCTCTGTCGTCGCCGTCGTGCTGGGCCTCTTCATCGCATGGCAGGCGGGCGTCGCCTTCCTCATCGGCGCGGTGATGTCGGCCACGGCGGGCTTTATCGGCATGAAGATCGCGACGTACGCAAACGTGCGCGTCACCAATGCCGCCAACGAGACGCGGAACGTTGGCAAGACCTTGAAGGTCGCCTTCCGCGGCGGCTCCGTTATGGGGCTTTGCGTGGCGGGGTTCGCCCTTCTCGGCGCGATCATCGTCTACTGCTGTTTCGGCTGGGCGGGCGGCATGATCAAAACGCAGGTGGGCGAATACGGTTTGGAAGCGATCGAACATATCAACCCCATCACAAAGCAGCCCTATAACCTCTCCCTCATCCTCTCGGGCTATGCCCTCGGGTGCTCCATCATCGCCCTCTTCAACCGCGTGGGCGGCGGCATCTACACGAAGGCCGCAGACATGGGGGCCGACCTCGTCGGCAAGACGGAGGCGCACATTCCCGAAGACGACCCCCGCAACCCCGCCACCATCGCGGATAACGTGGGCGACAACGTGGGCGACGTCGCAGGCCTCGGCGCAGACCTTCTCGAAAGCTACATAGGCGCGATCATGGCGACCATCATCCTCGCGATCGAGGTCTTCGGGCATTCGGCGACCTTTACTTCGGTTACACTCTATCAGAAAATGATGCTCTTCCCCATCCTCTTTGCGGGGATCGGGCTTCTCGGCTGTATCGTGGGCATCTCCTATCCGCTCATCAAGCGGAAGCTATCGGATAACCCCCATTTAGAACTCAACCTATCCACATGGATCTCCGCGGGCGTGACGCTCATCGGCGGGTTCTTGCTCTCCTTCTTCCTCTTTAAGGGGGAGGAGGCGGACCAGCTCAAGGCCGCCAAGATGAGCATCGGTCAGGTGACCCCTTGGGTATGTGCGGCCGTCGGCATCGTGGCGGGCATCGTCATCGGCATCATCTCCGAATACTATACGAGCGACGCCCACAAACCCACCAAGAATATCGCGCATGCGAGCAAGGAGGGCGCGGCCCTCACCGTCACGCAGGGCATGGCGACGGGCATGATCTCGTGCATGCTCCCCGTCGTCGTCCTCGGCGTCGCCATCTTTGCGACCTACGCCCTCGGGGGCATGTTCGGCGTCGGGTGCGGCGCAATGGGCATGCTCTCCTTCGTCGCGGCGACTGTCTCCGTCGATACCTA
Source organism: uncultured Clostridia bacterium (assembly GCA_947598205.1). Classification (GTDB taxonomy): domain Bacteria; phylum Bacillota; class Clostridia; order Christensenellales; family Borkfalkiaceae; genus Gallimonas. The sequence continues at coordinate 49,613 of CANQFB010000006.1, read as the reverse complement.
CGGCCCGATCTCCGATAACGCGGGCGGCATCGCCGAGATGAGCATGCTCGACGAGGAAGTGCGCGATATTACGGACAGGCTGGACGCCGTCGGCAACACCACGGCCGCCATCGGCAAGGGCTTTGCCATCGGCTCGGCCGCGCTCGCGACCCTCTCCATGATGTCGAGCTATCTCTTTGCGGGCGGGCTCGTTCATGAACTTGTCAACGGGGGAGGGCTGGACATCTTCCTCAACATCATTCGCGGCGACGTCATCGTCGGCGCGATCATCGGCGCGGCCATTCCCTTCCTCTTCTCGGGGATGCTCATCAACGCCGTCGCCAAGGCGGCGAGAAAGATGGTGGATGAAGTCCGCCGACAATTCCATGATAATCCCAAGATCTTAACGGGCGAAGAGGACCCCGACAGTACCAAGTGCGTCGAGATCTCCTCGAAAGGCGCGATCCGCCAGATGATCGTTCCCTCCGTCGTCGCCATCGCCATTCCCGTCGTGTGCGGATTTATCTTCGGCGCGGGCTTCGTGGGCGGCATCCTAATCGGGGCAACGCTCACCGCAATCATGCTCGCCATCTACACGGGCAACGCGGGCGGCGCATGGGATAACGCCAAGAAGTATATCGAAAAGGGCGGCGTCGAAGGCGTGAAGAAGGGCGAAGAAGGCTACGACGCCGTGCACGACGCGGCAGTCGTCGGCGATACCGTGGGCGACCCCTTGAAGGATACCGTCGGCCCGTCCCTCGATATTCTCATCAAGATCATGTCCACCGTCTCCCTCGTCTGCGTTGTCGTCTTCCAGAACTTCAATCTGATGAGGGCCATCCCCGGGCTTGCGGGCATCTTCGGCGCATAAAAAAAGGCCGCTATTTCGAGCGATTTCGGTTGTAAAGAACCGAAATTTCCCGATGCGGGCAAAACAGCAACTATAAAAGGGACGTCCCAAGCGCGGCGCCCCTTTTCATAAAAAAACCAAGGAAAAGATCATGAGTTTTGTCGACGTTCTTCTTGTCATCTTCTTTCTGTTCTTTGTGGGCAGTACGATCGGGTGGTGCATCGAGGTCGTCTTCCGCAGAATTTTCACAGCGAAGAAGTGGATCAACCCCGGCTTCCTTACAGGGCCCTATCTGCCCCTGTACGGGTTCGGCGTCGCGGGGCTCTTCGGGATCTCGCGCATCCCCCTGCATACGGGCATGGCATGGCTCGACGCCCTCCTTCTCATCCTCATCATGGGGGCCGCGATGACCCTCATCGAGTATATCGCGGGGCTTATCTTCATCAAAGGAATGAAGATCAAACTCTGGGATTATTCCAACCGTTGGGGGAATGTGCAGGGCATCATCTGCCCGCTCTTCTCCTTTTTGTGGCTTCTCGTCGGCGTGGCCTTCTACTTCGTGTTCGACGGGCCCGTTCTGGAGGCCGTCCTCTGGTTTGTGCGGAATATCGAATTCGCCTTCGTCGTGGGGATCTTCTTCGGCATCTTCTTCGTGGACCTCGGGCACTCCCTGCACCTCGCGACGCGCATCAAGAAGTTTGCGGAGGAACACGGCATCGTCGTCCACTACGAAAAACTCAAAGAGGAGATCGGAACGCGCAAGGAGGAGATCAAGGAGAAGGCAAGTTTCATGTTCCCCTTCCGTGCCGCAGCGGAGCTCAAGGATTCCCTTACGGAGCGCATGAAGAAGTTCTCCACCGAGAGGAAGAGAAAGAAGGCGGAAAAGAAGAAAGAGCCCACCATGTCCGCCCCCGAGATAGAAGACGACGCCACCATGTCCGAAATCGCTACCACGGAAGAAGAGAAAAAGGAAGAATAAGCCGTGTCATTCTGAGGCAAAGCCGAAGAATCCCGAATTACGAAGTTCGACGCCCCCTCCCGTTCGGAGGGGGTAGGGGGTGGGTACAAATTCTAAACACGCCCCACCTCAGTCACGCTCACGCGTGACAGCTCCTCCCACGGAGGCGCTTTTCTCCTTTTCCTCATTCCGAGGGCGAAGCCCGCCCCGCCCGCACGTTCTGATTGTCGTCAAAGGGCGGCACGAGCCGTAGGCGAAGTAGTGAATCCCCTTAATGAAAACACGGACTTCGTATGAGGGGATACACTCACCCGCTCCGCGGGCTCGGTATGACGCGCCCCCCTTGTCGCCCCTGAAAGGGGAGATGTCGCGAGCTTCGCGAGCGACAGAGGGGTTTTAATAACGTCATGTTGAGCCTGTCGAAACATCACCGCATTATAAAATAAGGTGATGCTTCAACTACGTTCAGCATGACGAAATCAGAATGCGAGCGGCGCCTTCCCATCAAAAAACAGCTCCCCGAGGGAGCTGTTTCCATATCCGCATTCAATTACATGACGACGATATTCCTGTTCGTGAATTTATCCTTGAGGTCGTTCGGGAAGTTATCGTCGGTGATGAGCACGTCGATGTCCTCGAGGCGCGCAAAGGTGTAGGGCATGATCTTGCCGATCTTGGAACTATCGAGCATCATATACAACGCCTTGGCCTTCTTGCGGGTGAGTTTGAGCAGATCTGCCTCGATCTGCGAACCGCAGGAGAACCCGTTTTCGGGCGTGAACGCCGCGGCCGAGATGATTGCCAGCTCGAAATTGGTATTATCGAAATAGGAACGCGCGACGGGCGAGGCGGTGGAAAGGTTATCTTTGAGCACCTGTCCGCCCAAAATGGTGAGGTGAACGTTTTTCTTCTGTGCAAGTTCGATGGCGACGGCGAGGCCGTTCGTGAAGATATGCACGTTGATATCGGGCATCTCTTTCGCGAGATACATCGCCGTAGTTCCCCCGTCGATAAAGAGAGAGGTGTTCTCGTCGATGAGGTGCGCGGCCTTCTGCGCGATCCTGATCTTTGCGTCCATCTGAATGGCCGTCTTCTTGGTGTAAGGCTCCCCCGAGACCTTTTGTACTTCTTTGACGGACATCGCTCCGCCCCGAACGCGGATGATGCGGCCTTCCTGTTCCAATTGGAAGAGGTCGCGCCGAAGCGTCATTTGTGAGACATGGGGGAAGTAGTCGTCGAGTTGTTCCAAAGTGAGCTTGCCGCGCTTATCCAAAAGTTCGGCGATCTCTTCGATGCGGTCACGTTTCATCAATTTCCTCCAAAATTATTATTCCGTGAAAGATTTTAACATACTTTTGAAAAAAATACAAGCGTTCTGCAAAAAAATACAAAAAATTTTTGTGACTTCTACTTTGTTGAACAAAACGAACGAAATTTTCAAACATTCCCGCCCCCCTTGTCGCCCCTGAAAGGGGAGATGTCGCGCCCTGTTTCACTCTTGTCGCCCCTGCAAGGGGAGATGTCACTTTAGTGACAGAGGGGTTTTAATAACGTCATGTTGAGCCTGTCGAAACATCACCGCAATATAAAATAAGGTGATGCTTCAACTGCGTTCAGCATGACGAAATCAGAATGGCATGCTCCGTGTGCCGTGTCATTCCGAGGGCGAAGCCCGCCCCGCCCGCACGTTCTGATTGTCGTCAAAGGGCGGCACGAGCCGTAGGCGAAGTAGTGAATCCCCTTAATGAAAACACGGACTTCGTATGAGGGGATACACTCACCCGCTCCGCGGGCTCGGTATGACGCGCCCCCCTTGTCGCCCCTGAAAGGGGAGATGTCGCGCCCTGTTTCACTCTTGTCGCCCCTGTAAGGGGAGATGTCACTTTAGTGACAGAGGGGTTTTAATAACGTCATGTTGAGCCTGTCGAAACATCACCGCAATATAAAATAAGGTGATGCTTCAACTGCGTTCAGCATGACGAAATCAGAATGGCATGCTCCGTGTGCCGTGTCATTCCGAGGGCGAAGCCCGCCCCGCCCGCACGTTCTGATTGTCGTCAAAGGGCGGCACGAGCCGTAGGCGAAGTAGTGAATCCCCTTAATGAAAACACGGACTTCGTATGAGGGGATACACTCACCCGCTCCGCGGGCTCGGTATGACGCGCCCCCCTTGTCGAAACATCACCGCAGTATAAAATAAGGTGATGCTTCAACTACGTTCAGCATGACGAAATCAGAATGGCATGCTGTTTTCCAATTTCACTGTTTTCATGAAGGGGATCCTCTCGCCTTCCGATGCGCTCACTCACCGCAAAACGCGGCACACGGCACACTGTGCCGATGTGCAGAACTGCGTTTTGCGACCCTAAAAGGGACAGCAAGTGGCGGGGCGGTCGGGGTTTTCCCCTTACAGGGACAGCGAGAAAAAGGGTGGCGATAGGCGTACCCACCCCTACCCCCTCCGCGGGAGGGGGCAAGAATAAGGTAATGCTAACGGGAGAATTCCCCAAAAAGGTAAGGATTTCGTAGATTTTTTCAACAAAATGATTCGATTTGTTTATTTTTTCATAAAACCGCTTGACAATTGCATACGGGGGGGGGTATAATGGGGGAAATCATAGCCCCGTTTCGAGAGAGTCGGGAGAATATGAAAAAAAACTAAAGGAGTGATGTAACTATGTTTTGCAAGAATTGCGGAACGCAGAACCCCGACGGAACGAAATTCTGTTCCAAGTGTGGTCAGCCCCTCGACGCGGCTCAGCCCGCGCAGAGCCAGACGGTCATCATCCAACAGACCGTCCAACCTAAGCCGAAGAAAAACGGCGGAGCCCTTGCCTGCGGCATCATCGGGTTCATCCTCGCCGTCATCGGCTCGTTTATCTGGGTACTCATCTTCTCGGCGATGAAGAGCTGTGCGGATGCTATCAACCTTCCCAGCTCCGAAGTCACGATCCGTCTCGTTGTGATCGCCATCCTCGGCATCGGCGGCGCGATCGTCGGCATCGCAGGCGCGGCTCAGGCATTCAAATTCAACCGTATCCCCGGCATCGTCTGCACGGGCGTCGGCTTTGCTTGCCAGCTCGGTAGCCTCATCGCACAGGTCGTTGATATCGGCTTTATCGCCCTCTTCAGCATTTGGACGATCTTTGCCCTTATCCTCTTCGGCGTTGCGTTCGGCCTTTCCTTCCTCAAACCCAAGAAGGACTGAGTTTGAACTGAAGTCATGTACCCATCCTTTACCGTATCCGGATACACCTTTTACTTTTACCCGATCTTTATGATCGTGGGAGCGGCGGTGTGCATCGGCATCTTTGTCGGTCTTACATACTTCCGTCACAGAAAGAGGGGTGCGGAAAACGGTTATGCAATCGGTATGCTTGGAATCGCTATGGCGGCGGCTTTGCCCGCCGCCATGGTTTTTGATTCGCTCTTCAAGATGGCGGAAAACGGCGGCAAGTTCATATTCGGCGGGGCGACGTTTTACGGCGGGCTTTTGTGCGCGCTCGCCCTGTGGCCCATTCTTCTTCTTTTTTGGAGAAGGCGGACGGTCTCCGTCTATGAGCGGCTCTGCGACCTCGCCGTCGCGATTCCCGCAGGGCATTTCTTCGGCAGGATCGGGTGCTATTTCGGGGGATGTTGTTTCGGCGCACCCACGAACGGACCCTTCGGCGTCGTCTTTCCCGAGGGCTCTGCGCCCTACGAATTCTATGGCGGCCCCGTGGCCATTCACCCCACCCAGCTCTATGAGGCGGCCGCGCTCCTTCTCATCTTCGCGATCCTCTTCTTTTTCGGAAAGAAGAACGCCTTCCCGCTATACCTTATATTATACGGCGTTGCGCGGTTTATCATCGAGTGTTTCCGTGCGGACGACCGCGGCGGGCTGTTCGGCCTCCCGCTCTCTCCCGCGCAGATCATCTCCATCGTCCTCATCTTGTTGGGCGAGACGATCTTGCTCGTGCGCGCGATAAGGGCTTATAGAGGTCGGCCCGCGGGAAAAACTTCATAAGACGGAAAGATCCGAAACGGCGCTCTGCGCCGTTTTTTGTTTTACCGAAGAGCGGAATGAGGACCTGCCTCTTCTCGCGCTTTTCGTGCCGTTGCATAATAAATTTTTTCCTTCTGCATAAAAATCGCTTGACAAACCCATACGGGGGGGGGTATATTTGGGGAAATCATATCTATATTTAATAGGGGATATGAAATAGAAAAAAGGAGAAAAGTAACTATGTTTTGCAAACACTGCGGTACGCAGAACGAAGACGGCGCGGCCTTTTGCTCCAATTGCGGCAAGCCTTTGAACGACGAGACGCCCGTCCAACCTCAACAGCCCGTCCAGCCTACACAGACGATCATCATCCAACAGACCGTCCAACAGCCCGCCGAGCCCGCCGAACCCGCCCCCACGGGATTCAAAAAGATTATGTATCTTGTCGGCGCGATCTGCTCCTTTGTTGCGATCGTGCTCCTCTTCGGCCTCTTCTTCGGCAGCGGTACATGTATAAAGGTCGCGGGCGTGGAAATGAGTAGCCTTACGACGATCGACTTCTTCAGCCCGGCAGGGTTCTGGAAAGGTCTCATCGAAGCGCTTAGTAGCGGTAGAGACGGTCTCTCCAGCGCGATCGGCAATCTGTTCTCCGCAATTCTTGCCTTCGTCGGCATCATCACGCTCCTCGTGTACTTCATCATCGGCATCGTGAAGTTTGTCAAGGCAATGAAGGGCACCGATTACCACGGCGTCAACAAAACCGCCATCAAGATGTACTGCACCTTTGCCTCCATCGAACTTTTGATGCTCTCCTTCAAGGTGGGCACAGGCATCGCCCTCAACGCGGCCGCGCTCGCGGCGTTCTGCCTCGGCGCGATCCTCATCGGCGCGAATATCGTGTTTCACTTTGTGGGCAACCTCAAAGAGAACTTCGGCCTTAAGAAGCTCCTTCGCTTCGGTGCGAACCTTCTCGTTCTCGTAGTCGGCGTCATCATCGCGGCGCTTGCGGCGGGCCCCGTTCTCAAGCTCGACGGCGAAAGCGGCAACTTCTTCCAGCAGTTCCTGCCTTCCATCCTCCAAGGCGGTTCGACGGGCAGGGCGGCGGCGTATGTTTACACCGCTCTCGGCTGGTTCTCCACGATCGTGCTGATTTCCCTCGGCGTATCGCTCATCCAGCTGATGTTCCTCAAGACGCTCGATCACGTCAACGGCAAGGAGAACCAAAAGAGCGGCCTCGGATATACGATCGCGAGCTTCATCTTCGGCCTGATCCTCGTCGTGGTGACCTACCTCTACGGCAAGGAAGTGCACGCAACGGTAAACGGCGCGCTTCCCATCGTCATCATGGTCTTCTCCTTCCTCGCTTCTGCGGGCATCATCGTCCGCAACAAGTTGCTCGGGAAATAATCGGAAAGCAAAAGAGATCCGCCCTTCGGGGCGGATTTTTTTGTGGGAAGCGCAATTCTACAATTTCAATTTTCCATTCTCCATTCGACGATTGAAATCGGTTGCATTTTTACATGGCAAATGCTAAAATTATGGCAAAGAGCGTCCGCGCGCGTTGCGCGCCCGCGCATACGATAATATAACACGCCATGTTTTTCAAAAAACTCAAAAAAGACATCGCCGCCGTCAAGAAAAACGATCCCTCCGCAAGGAATTCCTTCGAGATCTGGCGGACATATCCCGGGGTGCGCGCCCTCATCTGGCATCGCCGCGCCGCCTTTCTTTGGAAGTGGAATTTGAAGTTTCTCGCGCGCTGGGTGTCGGAGCTGGGAAGGAAAAAGACGGGCATCGAGATCCATCCCGCCGCCAAGATCGCGGCGGGCGTATTCATCGACCACGGCGCGGGCGTCGTCATCGGCGAGACGGCCGAAGTGGAAGAGGGCGTCGTCATCTATCAGGGGGTGACGCTCGGCGGCACGGGCAAGGAAAAGGGTAAGCGTCACCCGACGGTGAAAAAGAACGCCGTCATCTCGTGCGGGGCGAAGGTCCTCGGCGGGTTTACGGTGGGCGAAGGGGCCCGCATCGGCGCGGGTGCGGTGGTTCTCAAAGAAGTTCCGCCCTATGCGACGGTCGTCGGCGTACCGGGGCGCGTCGTCAGGATCAACGGCGAAAAGACGCAGAACTTCCTCCCCGAAAAGGAGGACCCCGTCTTAAAGGAACTCTGCGCCCTCCGCGAGCGCGTGTTCGCCCTCGAAGAGGAAGTACGCGCTTTGCACCATCCCGACGAGAAATGACCATGCCATGACCGAAAGGCTTACCCCTTTATAAGGGGGAAGCTGTCACCGCAGGTGACTGATGGGGGTTGAACCTCGCTGTCCCTTTAGGGAAAGTACCCGCGCAGCGGGGGAAAGGGTTCTTAACCACTCTGTCGCTTGCGCGACATCTCCCCTTTCAGGGGCGACAAGACGCATTCAACCAAAAGGAAGCAATGAATATGAAGATCTATAATTCGCTTACAAGAAGAAAGGAAGAATTTGTGCCCCTCGAGGAGGGGAAGGTGAAGATGTACGCCTGCGGGATCACCGTCTCGGGCGAGGCGCACATCGGGCACGGCTTTCAGGCCCTCGTCTACGACGTCTTCCGCAAGTTTCTCGAAAAGCTCGGTTACGAGGTCACCTATGCCCGCAACTATACCGACGTAGACGATAAGATCATCGCCAAGTCCCGCGAGACGGGCATTCCCGCCGACAAGTACGCCGCGATGATGATCGAGAGGATCGACGCCGTCATGGCAAAGGCGCACATCGATGAGCCCACCCTTTGGCTCAAAGCGACGGAGAACATTCAAAACATCATTTCCTTCATTCAAGAGCTCATCCGCGGGGGGCATGCCTACGAAGGGGGCAACGGAGACGTGTATTTCGACGTCGACAGCTACCCCGCCTACGGGCAGCTTTCGGGCAGGAGCAAAGAGGACATGCTCGACGGTGTGCGCGTCGAAAACGACGAGTGCAAGAAGAATGCCTACGACTTCGCCCTCTGGAAGGCGGCCAAGGAAGGGGAGATATGCTGGGATTCCCCTTGGGGGAAAGGAAGGCCGGGCTGGCACATCGAGTGTTCGGCCATGAACCGCGCCGCATTCGGCGACCGCATCGACATCCACGGCGGCGGCAGGGATCTCATCTTCCCCCATCACGAGAACGAGATCGCGCAGTCCGAGGCGCTCACGGGCAAAAAATTCGCCAACTATTGGATGCACAACGGCCTCATCAAGGTGAACGGGCAGAAGATGTCGAAGTCGGTCGGCAACGTCCTTCTCATGGAGGATATTCTCGCGAAGTATTCCGACGAGGCGCTCAAGTTCGCCCTGCTCTCTTCCAACTACCGCGCCGACCTCAATATCACCGACGATCTCTTTTCCGAAGCCGAGGCGCACCTCGTGCGGTTCTATGCCCTCATCGAAAAGATCGAGGCGGCCTTCCCCGAAGAGAAGGGGGGCATGCCCGCGATCGACGAGAAATTCAACGCGGCCATGTCGGATGATTTCAACACCGCGCTCGCCCTTGCAGACCTTTTCGGCTACTTCAAAGAGGCGGGGAAATTCCTTTCCGAAAACGACCCTGCGGCGAAGAAGATCGTCAATCAGATCAAGGAGACGTACGGCCTTTTGGGGTTCTTCAAAAAAGAGTCGAAGGAATACCTCGCGCAGTATGCCCCCAAGGGGGAGGATGCGCCCGAAGAGGTGAGGGCGCTCGCCGAGGAGCGGAAGGCCGCCCGCGCCGCCAGAGATTGGGCCCGCTCCGACGAACTCCGCGACCGCCTGAAATCCCTCGGCTACGCCGTCAAAGACACGAAAGACGGCTACGAATTGACGAAGATTTAAGAACGAAAGGCTTCCCCCTTCTCAAGGGGGAAGCTGTCACGCACCGCGTGACTGATGAGGGTTGGGCTTTTAATAATGTCATTCCGAGGGGCGAAGCCCCGAGCGAATCCCCTAAATGAAAACAAAAAATCGGACTTACGTATGAGGGGATACACTCGCCTTCGGCTCGGTATGACAGTACCCCACTTGGGCAAAGCCCGTCCCCTGCATGTCATTCCGAGGGGCGAAGCCCCGAGCGAATCTCCTAAATGAAAACAAAAAATCGGACTTACGTATGAGGGGATACACTCGCCTTCGGCTCGGTATGACATTATCCCACTTGGGCAAAGCCCGTCCCCTGCATGTCATTCCGAGGGGCGAAGCCCCGAGCGAATCCCCTAAATGAAAACAAAAAGTCATCCCATACACCAAACAACATTCCAAAAAATGGAGCAAAGAATATGATCACAGGAAAAGAATTAAGGCAAAAATGGCTGGATTTCTACAAGAGCAAGGGGCATGCGGACATTGGCGCGGTCTCGCTCATCGGCGACGGTTCGACGGGCGTCATGTTCAATGTGGCGGGCATGCAACCGCTCATGCCTTACCTTCTCGGCGCCCCCCATGCCCAAGGGAAACGTCTCTGCAATGTGCAGGGGTGCGTCCGCACGGTAGATATCGACAGCGTGGGCGACGCCTCCCACTTCACCTTCTTCGAGATGATGGGGAACTGGTCGCTCGGCGATTATTTCAAAAAGGAAAAGACTGCGTGGACGTTTGAACTGCTCACCAAAGTTTTCGGGCTCGATCGGGACAAGCTGTGCACCACCGTCTTCGAGGGCAACGCCTCCGCCCCGCGCGACGAGGAGACGGCGAACCTCCTCATCGGGCTCGGCGTCAAGCCCGAGCACGTCTTCTATCTCCCCAAAGAGGATAATTGGTGGGAGCTCGAGGGCACCGTCGGCACGCCCTGCGGCCCCGATAACGAGTGGTTCTATCCCATCAGAAATCTCGCAAACCCCGTCTTCCCCGACGACTATGTGGAGATCGGCAACGACGTGTATATGCAATATAAGAAGACGGCGGCGGGCTACGAGCCCCTGAAAAACAAGAATGTGGATACGGGCTTCGGCTTCGACCGCATGTTGCTCTTTTTGAACGGCCTTTCCGACGGCTACAAGACCGACCTCTTCTCTTCCGTCATTCAAGAGCTCGAAAAGCTCTCGGGGAAGGCCTACGACGAAGGGGGCGAGCCGCAGAGGGCGATGCGCATCATCGCCGACCACACCCGCACGACGGTCATGCTCATCGGCGATAAAAACGGCATCCTTCCCTCCAACGTGGGGGCGGGATATATCCTGCGCCGCATCATGCGCCGCGCCATCCGCTACTGCCGCCAGCTGAACATCTCTTCGGAGGCCATGTGCGCCGTTGCGAAGATCTTCATCCACGAGGTCTACGGCGAGGCCTATCCCCTCCTTCTCGAGAAGGAAGGGTACATTCTCGACGAGATCAAGAAGGAGGCCGACCGCTTCGAGGCCACCCTCGTCACGGGCATGAAGGAATTTGAAAAGTGCTTACAGAATATCGCCCGCAAGAATGCGTTCATGAAGGGGCAGGACCCCGCATATGTTGAGGAGACCGTCATCGGCGGGAAACAGGCCTTCCGCCTCTACGATACCTACGGGTTCCCCTTGGAGCTCACCGAGGAGCTCGCCGCAGAGCGAGGGCTCACGGTGGACACGGCGGGGTTCGATGCGGCCTTCAAAGAGCATCAGGAAAAGAGCCGCGTCATCCAGAAGGGCGAGGCCAAGGGCGGCCTCGAGAGCCATAGCGAGATGGCCGTGAAGTACCACACCGCCACCCACCTTCTCAACGCCGCATTAAAGAGGATCCTCTCTCCCGACTGCAACCAGAAGGGGTCGAACATCACCGACGAGCGCATGCGCTTCGATTTCAACTTCGAGCGCGCCATGACGGCGGAGGAGATCAAGGCTGTCGAAGAGCTCGTCAACGAGAAGATCAAGGAAAATATCCCCGTCGTCTTCCGCGAGATGTCCCTCGAAGAGGCGCGGGCGGAGCAGTTCGTGGGCGTATTCGACAGCAAATACGGCGAAGTCGTCAAGACGTACTCCATCGGCGACTTCTCCAAGGAGATGTGCGGCGGGCCCCATGTCCAAAGCACGGGCGTCTTGGGACATTTCCGCATTGTGAAGGAGCAGTCCTCCTCGGCAGGCATTCGCCGCATTAAGGCGGTGCTGGAATAAGTTCACAGATTTTGTTTTGCGCGGGGCTACCTGTCATTCCGAGGGGCGAAGCCCCGAGAGAATCCCCTTAATGAAAACTCGGACTTCGTATGCGGGGATTCTTCACTTCGTTCAGAATGACGCACCATACTTTGATAAAGGATAAAGGTAACAATGTCAGAATTACAAAAAATGCTGGCGGGGGAGCTATACAACAGCTCCGATCCCGAACTCAAAGAACTTCTGTCCCGTTCCCGCCGTCTTTGCGAGGAATACAACCGCACCCCGGGCGACGACAAGGAGCGCCAAAAGAGCATTCTCGACGCCCTTCTCGGCGGACATGGTGTCCACGTCCATATTGAACCCCGCGTCTGGTTCGACTACGGTTTCAATACGACGGTGGGGGAGAATTTCTATTGCAACCACGACTGCGTCTTTTTGGATTGCAATAAGATCGTCTTCGGCGACAACGTCCTCATCGGCCCGCAGTGCGGTTTCTATGCGGCGGCACACCCCACGGATCCCGCCGTCCGCAAGAGCGGGCTCGAGTTTGCGAAGCCCATCACGGTGGGCAATAACGTCTGGTTCGGCGGCGGCGTGAAAGTTCTTCCCGGCGTCACCATCGGCGAGAACTGCGTCATCGGCGCGGGGGCGGTCGTCACACATTCCATTCCCGCGGACAGCATCGCCGTCGGCAACCCCGCAAAAGTCATAAAAAAGGTATGATCGGGCGCGGGAAGGAATTCCTCGCATAAAATAATTCTCCAAAAAGCGAAAATTTCTTAAAAACCAAAGTCAAAACAGCTTGACGGAACTTTTTTCTCGCCCTATAATAAAGAAGTAGTCGGCAAGAAGAGGCAGTCGGCGCCCTCGAAGGCGCGCCAATCGCAGGGGCCGGCCCTACACGCAAAACTGCCTTCGGATATGTGCAAGGAGTACAAATATGAAAACCTATATGGCAAACGCGCAAACGGTTGAGAGAAAGTGGTACGTCGTCGATGCGGACGGGATCCCCCTCGGGCGGCTCGCCTCTAAAGTCGCGGCGATCTTGCGCGGCAAGAACAAGCCCACCTTTACTCCCAATGTGGATACGGGCGATTTCGTCATTATCATCAACAGCGATAAAGTGCTTCTCACGGGCAAGAAACTCGAGACGAAGTACTACCGCTATCATACGGGCTATATCGGAGGGCTCAAAGAGATCTCCTACGGCAAGATGATGGCGGAGCGGAGCGACCTCGCGGTCTACGAAGCCGTACGCGGCATGCTCCCCAAGAACTCCCTCGGCAGGGCAATGGCCAAGAAGTTGAGAGTCTACAAGGGGCCCGAGCACAACCACGCGGCGCAGAAGCCCGAGACGCTGAAATTATTTTAAGGTGAGGAATTAGAGAATGGCAAAGGCGAATATCAAGAAGAAATTGCAGTTCTGGGGAACGGGCAGAAGAAAGAAGGCGATCGCGCGCGTCCGCCTCATTCCCGCAGGCAGCGGCGCCATCGTCATCAACGACCGCACGCTCGAAGATTACTTCCCGCAGGGCACCACGCAATATGTCGTGAAACAGCCCCTCGTCGAAGTCGGAGCCGAAGGCAAGTACGATATTTTCGTCAACGTCATCGGCGGCGGCTACACGGGGCAGGCGGGTGCGATCCGTCTCGGCATCGCCAGAGCGCTTCTGGAGGCCGAACCCGAAACGCGCCCCGCGCTCAAGAAGGCGGGCTTCCTCACGAGAGATCCCCGCGTCAAAGAGAGAAAGAAGTACGGCTTGAAGAAAGCTCGCCGCGCTCCTCAGTTCTCGAAGAGATGATTTCGCGGATCGATTATCGGAACGCAAACAGCGCCCAACAGGGCGCTGTTTTCTTGTTCTTTCGGATGAAGATGGGGGAGGGGCCGCCTTGGGCGACAGCGGGGGCGTATTTCCCGTTTCACCCCTTTTTCGCCCTGCCCTTTGCGGCCTCGTGGCGGGCGAGAAACCCATCGTATGCGGAGCGGCCCGCGGGGGAGGCGTGGGGCTGTTCCTGCCCGTAGGCGGGGGGATCGAAGGCGGGGTCGAAGGGGCGGTCCTTTGCTTTTCCCTCCTCTTTTACATCGCCTTGGCCGCCGCGTGCGTCGTCTGCTCCCGCCGCGGTGAGCGCGGAGAGCGCGTCGAGCAGTTCAAAGATACCGAATTTTTCCATGTGCCTGCCCCTCCAAAGACGGATTTCAGCAAAATTTCTCAAAGAAAAGTGCTTATTTCGCAAGTTTTTAATTGCAAAATGCTTTTCTTTGGGTTATAATGGAATACGTATCATTAGTATAGAATGGCAAATTAGGTTTTAGAACCGAATTCCCGAAAATACGGAAGGAAATTGATATGCGGAGAACTATAAAGAAACTTTTGGCGTTTACATCTGCCGCCGTCATGGCGTGCGGCGTTTGTTCGCTTGCCGCTTGTGGGACGAGCTTCACCACCCCCGATGGGATGCCCTCGGGCGCTGTCACCTCAAACGGCGGGTTTGTCGTCTCGATCGGCGACGAAGACAACGGCTACTACTATTTTATCAACGGGAAAGAGACCTACACCTCGAACAACAACTATGGCGTTCCCGTCAAAGGCGCCCTGATGCGTGCGAAGAAGTCCGATGTTGCGCAGGGCAAGGGCGACGCCGAGATCGTCGTTCCCTCCCTCATGGTCACGGGCTCTTACAACGGCGGCATCTATATCTATGGAGACAGGGTATATTACGCGACGCCCACCAACGTCAAGGATATTGAGGGGCAAGTGCAGAACGCCTACCTCGATTTCGTGAGCGCGAAGCTCGACGGGACCGACAGGAAGGAACTCGTCCGCGTCTCCTCCAATTCCACCGATTACCGCTTTGTCTGCGAAGGCGATACGGTGTATCTCGTCTACTACGATTCGTCCAACCAGGCCCTGCACTCCTTCAACACCAAGGAGGAGAAGGACGTCGTGCTCGCCAAGGGCATTTCGGGCGACGGACCCGTCTTCCACAAGACGGATAAAGAAAACGTTGTCATCTATTATACCATGGCGGTCCCCGTCCATGCGGATACCGATCAGGCGCACGATAACGCATTCTACAACCAAATCTACCGCGTGACCGCGGGCACGACCGAAGCTCCCTACGAATATGAATGGGACGAGGAGTGGCTCAAGGATCACGACGGCGAAGCCCCCTATGTCAACCTCGGCACGCTCGTTCTGGACGGCAGAGGCACCAAAGAGGAAGCCGGTAAATTCAACCACAGCACCACTGACCCCGTGCCCCCCTACGGGTACACCTATACCCTTCGTTCCTATGAGAACGGCGGCCTCTATCTTCTCCGCAAGGAGAAGCCTTCGCTCACGGGCGAAGACAAGGAGGGCGAACTCTTCTATTTAGGCGAAGATGAGCTCACCGCAACGTCGTGGGACAGCGTCGGGGGGAACGAATCTCTTTCCGTGATCGCAAGCGAAGAGACGGCCTCCAAAACGGCGAGTGCAGACGCTCTCTACTATATCGACACGAACGGCAATCACCACTATATCTATGTGAAGGACGACGGGATCTTCCGCGCAGACGTCGCAGATGGCGCCGTCACCAACACGTTGAAGATCGCCGTCAACGCCACGGGCGCAAAGCTCGTCGCGCTCGATCCCATCGAAGAGGGCGACGCATACGGTTACGTCTACTACACCCTCACCACCTCGGGAAACGACGCCATCTACCGCGCCGTCTACGATAACGAG
Organism: uncultured Clostridia bacterium; assembly: GCA_947598205.1. Classification (GTDB taxonomy): domain Bacteria; phylum Bacillota; class Clostridia; order Christensenellales; family Borkfalkiaceae; genus Gallimonas. The sequence continues at coordinate 34,059 of CANQFB010000006.1, read as the reverse complement.
GCGCACAACGTCGAACAGCACTTCTACAGCAACCTCGACGACGGTTCGGATAACAAAAATCTCTATGGCGCGCGCCGCATCCTCGACCTTGTCCATGCGACGGGCTGGTACAACTTCGAGATCATCGGCACCGACCTCTTCTTCGCCGACGCCGACACGACTGCCGGCTCTGCTTTGAACTATATCAGCCGCGTAAGCCTTGCCACGCCCGAAGGGAAGCTCATGAACAACGCCCAGCTGAAGGCCTTCGACGAGAAGCTCAACCTCATTCTCGGCTACGATACGGAAAATCTTTCCAAGAACAGCCTCCTTTCCGATATTTCCGAGGAGATGGAGGAAGACGTCCTCTCCAACGCCGTCAAGTATTATTTCTACGCGGGCGAGAGAACTCTCCTCGACGAGAACAACCGCGAATACGAAGACGCCATCAAGGAGAACGAGGAGAAGGGCGGAGACGAAGAGATCACCAATCCCTACACGGATATTCTCGAAGCGTTCGATAAGTTCGTAAAGGGCGAAGAGCTCACCTATAACGGCAACACCTACACGCTCAAGGAAGAGGGCGGAAAACTTCTCAATACCCGCTCCGCCTTCATCACCCGCCTCGGCAAGATGAACGACGCCGATAAGGAAACGTTGGACAACTATTGGCAGACGACAGTGCTCGATAAATATACCCCTCCCGCAACGGAAGAGGCGCACGGCCTTGCAGGCTGGAAGATCGCGCTCATCGTCGTTGCTTGCATCATCGCAGCGGCGGCCGTCGCGGCGGGCGTCTCTGTCTATCTCGTCAAGAAGCACAAGAAGGAAAATGCACCCGCCAAGGTCCGCATGCACGTCGATACGACGGACGATAAGGACATCGACGTCTATGCCGACGACGACGCGGTAAGGCCCGAGAACGAGCTCACGGAGGGCGTCGAAGCCCCCGAGGCGCAGGCGGAAGAGGAGAGCGGAGAGCCCGCGGAGGGCGAAGATCCCGCCGACCCCTACAACGAATGATCTTCGGCTTAAACGGCCTCCCCGCACGGCGGGGAGGTTTTTTTGCCCCCTGATATGGCTTTCCCCAAAAAAAATTTGCAAATTCGGAAAATTTTTTTCAAAACGTATAAAAAAAGAGTTTACAAAAAAAATAAATACAAATATAATTTATTAGCTGTAGAAGGGCGATCTATCCGGAGGAAAATTTTATGGTACGCTATATCAAATGCCCGCGTTGCGAGCTCAACTATATCGACGCAGAAAAACAGGAATATTGCGACGTCTGCTTAAAAGAAATGAAGGGCATCCCGAGCGACATCGACGAGGCGGAGGAGGCGGAAGACGAACTTCTTCCCACCGAGCTCTGCCCCATCTGCGGGGAGAATATGATGCGCCCCGGCGAGAAGATGTGCGAGGAGTGCCGCCGCAAATCGGAATATGAGGACGAAGAGGGGGCGGAAGAGGACGACGAGTGGCGGGAATATCTCGACGACGACGCCGATGCCGACCTCGATTCGGAGATGGGAAAGCTCGACGAGGAATTCGAGGACGAGTTCGAGGCCGAAGAAGAGGAAGAGGAAGAAGAGGAAGAGCCCGCCGAGGAAGAGGAAGATCTCGAATATGTCACGGGAGACGAGGTGTATCTGCTCGCCGGCGACGATGACGACGACGATGAAGAAGAGTCTTCCGATGACGACGATTTTTAAGAGCTAAGAAAAAAGAGGTTGGCCCCGCGCCAACCTCTTTGCATATCCCCAACCCAAGCTCCTCCGCGGGAGGAGCTGTCGCCGCAGGGGAGTGATGCGGGGCGTATTCTGAATTCGTACCCACCCCTTATCCCCTCCGAACGGGAGGGGCGTCACCCGCCCACCATCGAACACGCCCATGAAACTCATCGAATTTTTCAAAAGAAAACTCAAAAAATACGACGACGCCTATAATTTCACCTGCGACGTCTGCGGGCGCGAAGTCTTCGACGGAGCGCGTGTGTGCCAACCATGTCTGAAGGAGATGCCCAAAAACGATCAAAACGTCTGCCCCTTCTGCGGCAGGAAAGTCAGGGAGGAAGGGGTTTGCCTCGAGTGCAAGCAAAAGCCGCTCAAGGTGAAAAAGGCGCGTTCGGTTTTCACCCACGAGGGGGAGGCGGCGCGGCTCGTCGTGCGGTTCAAACGGGGAGAGCGGTATCTCTACCGCACGCTGGCGGAGCTCTCCATGCCCCTCGTCCGCAGGGAGTTTGAAATGTGCGACGCCGTGACCTTCGTCCCCATGACGGGGAAGGCGGAGAAAAAGCGCGGCTATAACCAATCCCGCCTCTATGCCGAGGAGATCGCCGCCCGAAGCGGAAAGGAGATCTTATATGCGGCCGTCAAACGTCACGAGACGCGCTCGCAGAAATTCCTCGGCCGCACCGACCGCGAAAAGAACCTCGAGGGATGCTTTCATATCGAAGACAGGAAGGCCGTCAAGGGGAAGAGCATCCTCATCGTGGACGATACGCTCACGACGGGCGCGACCGTCTCCGAACTTGCCGACGCCCTCCTCCGTGCCAAGGCGAAGCAGGTGTATGCCCTCACGTTCACGAGCGTGGAAAACAAGCATCCCTTCGGGCTTCCCCCTCTCGGAATGTGAGCGTTTTTTTGAAAGTTTCGCATATGTTACAGAAATAATTTGTCGAAAATTGTCAAAAGGTATATAATAATGGCCGTATGATCGTTCAGGTGTTTCCCAAACTGAAAAATTTTCTTCCCGTGAGGCTCTTGCGCGAGTTTTTTCTCTCCCGCATCTATCTCGTCCTCATCGGGCTTCTGATGACGCTCGGAGAACTTCTCGCGATCGAACTTGCCGTCTTTTGGTGCGACATCATCCTCGGCGCGCTCGCCCTTTTATTTGCCGACGATACCCTTGCAACCGTCCCCATCGCCTGTTGCGGATATATGACGATCGCGGCAAAGAACAACACCATCTTTGCGGAGAGGGAGGGGAGAACGACCGTCTTCCGCGATCCCGCCTTCCAGATCCAGCTCGCCTTTATTCTGATCGTCGGCGTCGCATTGCTCCTCGGGCGGCTCGCGACCCTTCTTATCGAAAACAGACGCCGCGCGGGCGCACCCAAGCTCGCGATGGGCTTTTTCGCCCTCGGCGCCGCCTATATGCTCGGCGGCGGTGGCTCTTCCCATTACTCGGGCAGAACGGTCCTCTTCGGCTTTGTGCAGATCGCCTCGCTCGCCTTCTTCTATCTCTATTACCACTACACGGTGAATTGGAAGGAGACGCCGAAGGATTACACGGCCACCATGTTCTTTGTCATCGGGCTCTTCGTCTCCGTGCAGGTCTTCGGCATGTATCGCAATGCGGGCGTTTTCCTGCCCGATGGGGCGGTGGACCGCACCGCGCTCTATGCGGGCTGGGGGACGTATAATAACGTCGGGGGCGTGATGGCGATGTGCATTCCCGCGCCCTTCTACTTCGCCGCCACAAGAAAGAGGGGAGCGCTTTATATCTTCCCCGCGCTCTATCTCCTGCTGTCGACCTGCCTCACGCAGAGCCGCGGCAGTATGCTGTTCGGAACGGTCGTCTTCAGCGTATGCGCCCTATGGGCGCTCTCCAAAAAGCAGGGGCGGGAGCGGCTCGTCTTCTTCCTCCTTTGTATGGGGATCATCGCCGCCGTCTCCCTCGCCTTGATCGTCTTCCGCGGCCGTATCGACGCGCTCTACGCCTCCGTCCTCGAGGCGGGCACAGACGACAGCAGCCGCTTCACCATCTGGAAGAATTGCATCGCGGCCTTCCGCAAGAACCCCTTCCTCGGCGTGGGCTTCTACGATACGCCGGGCTTCGGCTTTGAATACAACGTCGACCACAGCGCATTCATTCCCGCGCGGGCGCACAACACCTATATCCAGCTGCTTTCGACGGGCGGCATCGTGCTCCTCGCCGCATATCTCTTCCACAGGGCGCAGACGTTGAAGTTGCTCCTTACAAGGCGTTCGCCCGAGAAGAGTTTCGCCCTGCTCGTGGCGCTTGCCCTCATCCTTACGAGCCTCGTTGATTGCCATTTCTTCAACATCGGCCCGGGGATCCTCTATGGCGTCGTCCTCTCCTTTGCGGAGGGCACGGAGGAGGCGGAGAGGGCAAATGTACACGCTCTCCTTCGGGCATGCCCCGCCCTTCGCGCGCGATAACGCGCAAAATGCAACCCCCCTCAAAGCTCGCGCTCCAAGGGGGGTTACATATGATAAGGGGGAAAATTAGGATAGTCGATTTAAGATGGTTCTATTATAGTCGAAATCGTGAAGAATGTAAAATAAATTGTCGAAATTTTTTATGCAAAAAAATTTCGCACGCTCTTTTCAAGCGATGTGAAATGTTTACACGCGTTTCTCTATAAAAGGTGATTTATTCACAAAAAAATTCACAAGATCCTGCATAAAAGACAGCCCGCCACGACGCCGAGAAAATTGGCCGCAAGCGCAATGAGGGTGGGCTTTATCAGTTTTTTTGTCTTCAGCCCCGCAAAGTAGACGGCAGAGATATAGAAGACGGTCTCGCTCGAGCCGTACGCCACGCAGGCGCATCGGCCGATATAGCTATCGGGCCCGAATTGGGTAAGAAGTTCGGATAGAATGGCGGTTGAGCCGCTTCCCGAAAAGGGCTTGATGAGTACGAGCGAAGAGATCTCGGGCGGGATCCCGAAGAGGCGGAAGGCGGGGGAGAGAAAGTCCGTCACCATCTTCGCGAGCCCGCTCTCTTCAAAGAGGGCTGAGAGAATGAGCATGGCCGCGAGATAGGGGAAGACGGAGAGAATGAGCGGCAGGGCCTCCTTCACCCCGTCCGTAAAACAATCGTAGAGTTTCACCCGCCGCACAAGGCCGAAGATGAAGACGGCGAGAAAGAGGGCGGGAACGATGAGAGAGAGCCACTTCATGCCGCCCTTCCCTCTCTGGAGAGCGCGGGCTTTTTTCTTCTTTTGCGCGTCAAAAAGACGAGCGTCCCCCCGATAAGGGAGGAAAGCAGGGTCGCGAGCAGGGTGGGAAGGAAGATGTCGGCGGGCAGAGCCGAGCCCGCGGCAAGGCGCAGGGCGATCACGGTGGTGGGAAGGAGTTGTAAACTCGTCGCATTGAGCACGAAGAGCATATCGGCGGCGTAGTCGTTCCCGCCCTCGATAAAGCGCTTCGTCGCCTTGATTCCGAGGGGCGTGGGGGCCCCGGGAAGCCCCAAAAGATTGGCGGAAAGATTTTCCCCCGCAAGGGAAAGCGCCTCCTTATCGTCGGAGCGGAATAACCGCCTCGTCGCGGACATGGTATGCCTTGTTATCTTCTCGGAAAGCCCGCTCCGCTCCAAAATTTTGAAAAATCCCAGCCACACGCAATACACGGCGAGAAGGGAGAGCGAGAGCGTGGCCGCCTTCTGCCCGCCCGAGAGCATGGCGGAAAGAAACCCGTCGGGGTTGGAAAACAAAAAGAGCGCGCACGACGCAATGAATATGACCGCAAATATTCCGTTCACGCTTTACTATATTGTCAGAATTTGTCAATTAGAACACCGCAGGCGACTGATGAGAGAAGCCCTCCCCCTCGCATACGAGGGGGAGGGTGTCACGGCTCTGCCGCGACGGGTGGGGGGAGGGGTTCTGAATACGTCATGCTGAACGCAGTTGAAGCATCACCTTATTTTATACTGCGGTGATGTTTCGGCAGGCTCAACATGACGTTATTAAAACCCCTCATACGCAGTTCAAAAAATACCCGCCGAGGCGGACATGGCATCCCCCTCGGCGGTCTCCTTATTTTTCATATTCTCTTTCTCATGCCTGCGGTTTCACCCATTCGACGACTTCTCCCGTCTCTTCGTCGTAGTGCCACCAATAGTTCCATTCCGCCCACTCCTCCGCCGTCGGCGCGTCCTCGGTGAAGTAGTACCGCGTCGCAGAAGTCAAATAGGAGTTGCCATAGCTGCTTATAGAAATATTTTTCCATTCCGCCTTCGTCCCGCCATAGTACACTTTTTTCAGCCACCTACACTCATGGAACGCAAAAGCTCCGATCGAGGTCACGCTATCGGGAATGATAATGCTTTCAAGCGACCGACAACCGTCGAACGCATCTTCTCCGATCGAGGTCACGCTGTCTGGAATGATAATGTTTTCAAGCGAATAACAAAACGCGAACGCCCTATATCCGATCGAGGTTACGCCCTCGGGAATGGTGATGCTTTCAAGCCGCTCGCACAGATAGAACGCATAATCTCCGATCGAGGTCACGCTGTCGGGTATGGTAATGCTTTTAAGTCTTGTGCAACCGTCGAACGCATAATCTCCGATCGAGGTCACGCTGTCGGGTATGGTAATGCTTGTGAGGCTTGTGCAACTGCGGAACGCCGTGCTTCCGATCGAGGTCACGCCATTGGGAATGGTGATGCTTTCAAGGCTCTCGCAACACCAGAACGCAAAATCTCCGATCAAGGTCACGCTGTCTGGAATGATAATGTTTTCAAGCGAACAACAAAACGCGAATGCCCCCTCTCCGATTGAGGTTACGCCCTCGGGAATGGTAATACTTGTAAGGCTCGTGCAATTATAGAACGCACAACTGCCGATCGAGGTCACGTCGTCGGGGATCACACTGTTTTTACAGCCCGATATCAAAGTTTCGGTTGAAATTTCGATCAAGCAATCTTTCACGCTACGATAGGCTGTATTCCCTTTTTCCACGGTAATATGTTCCAGTCCGCTACAACCGAACGCCCCCTCTCCGATTAAGGTCACGCTATCGGGGATCGTGATGCTCGTCAACCCGTCGCAATATGCAAACGCATAGCTTCCGATCGAGGTCACGCTGTCGGGGATTGTAATGCTTGTAAGGCTTGTGCAACGATCGAACGCCCCCTCTTCAATCAAGGTCACGCTGTTCGGAATGGTAATGTATGTTAGTCTTGTGCAACGATCGAACGCATTCTTTCCGATCGAGGTCACGCTGTCGGGGATGTCAATGCCTGTAAATTTGCAATAGGCGAACGCAGAATCTCCGATCGAGGTCACACCCTCGGGAATGGCGACGCTTTTAAGTTCTGTGCAATCATAGAACGCCTTATAGCCGATCGAGGTCACAGGAAGTCCTTTATAGAAATTCGGGATCAAGATTTGCGTATCACTGCAAGCATCGTCGAGACCTGTAACAATATACGCGTCGCCATCCTCGTTCAACTCATACTTGACATGAAGCGCATCCGTGTATTCAATCGTTTCCTCGGCGTATCCGCAACGGGTGCAACCGTTGTGGGCGGAATAGCCGCTCTCCGAACAGGTAGCCTCTTTTGCGGGGAGAGGTTGAATATCGTGCCCGAGTTTCGTACCCGTCTTTGTGCGCGTTTCGCCCGTTTCGCCGCAGGAACAGTGCTGTGTCTCCGTGCCGTCTTCGATGCAGGTCGCGTCGTCGTTGTAGACCCAAGTGAAGCTATGGGTGTGTTTTCCCTCGCCCTCACCCGAGCCGCTGTTTTCACCGTTCCCGCCTCCACAGGCGGCAATCGCAAATGCGAGGCAAAGTGCGCTCGCGATCGCGAGCAAGATGAGCCAAAATTTCTTTTTCATATAGAACTCCTTGTAAAAATATTTGCGGGCGAAATAAAAAAGACGCTCCAATCCGAGGAGCGCCCGCTTCGAGTATCCCCGAATTGTTGCGACACAATAAACTAACCATATAAGGTAAAAAGGATACACCGATGCCGCTGTATCTTAATATGGTTAGTATTCTATTGTGTCGCGAAATTATTCTACCATACCCAAAAAGAATTTGCAAGGGCTTTGGCACAAAATACATTTACTTTTTCTTTGAACTGCGCTATAATGCAAAAGAGGTATTATATGGCAAGCAAATACTATATCACCACGCCCATCTATTATCCCAGCGGGAATTGGCACATCGGCCACTGCTATACCACCGTCATCTGCGACGCCCTCGCGCGCTTCCATAAGATGAAGGGGGAAGAGGTCTTCTTCCTCACGGGGACGGACGAGCACGGTCAAAAGGTGGAAAAAGAGGCGAAGAAGCGGGGCGTCACACCCCTCGGGTTCGTCGATCCCCTCGTTGCAGAGCTCAAGGAGATGTGGAAGCTCTTGGACGTCTCCTACGACCGCTTTATCCGCACTACCGATGCGGACCATGTCGCGTGCGTGCAAAAGATCTATCAAAAACTCTATGAGAGCGGCGATATTTACAAGGCGGAGTACGAAGGGTATTATTGCACCCCGTGCGAAGCCTTTTGGACGGAGAGCCAGCTTAAGGGCGGCAAGTGCCCCGACTGCGGCAGGGAAGTTGCGCTTCAAAAGGAGGAGAGCTACTTCTTCCGCCTCTCCAAGTACGCCCCCCGCATTTTGAAACTTTATGAAGAAAACCCCGAATTTTTACAGCCCAAGTCCCGCGTGAACGAGATGGTGAACAACTTCCTCAAGGCGGGGCTTCAGGATCTGTGCGTCTCCCGCACGACGGTGAAGTGGGGCGTGCCCCTTCCTTTCGACCCAAAGCACACCGCCTATGTGTGGATCGACGCCCTCTCCAACTACATCTCTGCCCTCGGCTACGGGACAAAGCACGACGAGCTCTACAAGAAGTTCTGGCCCGCCGAGCTCCACATGGTGGGGAAGGAGATCGTGCGCTTCCACGCCATCATCTGGCCCGCCATTTTGATGGCCCTCGGAGAGCCTATCCCGAGGCAGGTCTACGGACATGGGTGGCTTCTCATCGGCGGAGACAAGCTCTCCAAGAGCAAACAGGAGGCCGCAAAGAGCGAGCTCACCGATCCTTACGAACTAGTAAAACGCTACGGAACGGACGCCGTCCGTTACTTCCTTCTGCGCGAAATTCCCTTCGGGAGCGACGGCGAATACACGGGAGAGCGCTTCCTCGGCCGCATCAACGCCGATCTTGCCAACGACCTCGGCAATCTGGTCTCCCGCACGCAGGCGATGATCGCCCAGAACTTCGGGGGAAAACTTCCCGCCCGCGGGCCCGTTGAGGGGACGGACGGCGAACTCATTGCCATGTGCGAAGGGCTTTTTGAAAAGGTGGATGCGGACATGGGCGCCCTCAATGCGCCCGAAGCGCTTGCGGACATCTTCGCCGTCATCGACCGCGCCAACAAATATATCGACGAGACCACGCCGTGGATCCTCGCCAAAGACCCCGAAAAGAAGGAGCGCCTCGGCGCGATACTTTATAACCTCGCCGAGACCGTGCGCATCTGCGCGGTGCTCTTGAAGCCCTTCCTCACCAAGGCCTCCGCGGCCATTTTGAAAAGTTTCTCCTCCGACGAGAACGCGGGCTTCGAGAGCCTCACGTTCGGGACGCTCAAGGCGGGCGCGCCCGTCGAGAAGATCCCGCCCGTCTTCCCCCGCATCGATGTGAAGAAGGAGCTCGCCGAAGTGGAAAAACTCGTAAAAAAATTGACCTGTCATTCCGAGCCCCCGCAGGGGGCGAGTGGATCCCCCAATACGCAGTCCGCGCTTTCATCAAGGGGATCCTCTCGGGGCGATGCCCCTCGGGATGACGTCTTTAACCCCGCGCGTCATCCTGAGCCCGCCGAAGGATCCCCCAATACGCAGTCCGAGATCACCATCGACGACTTCGCCAAAGTGGAGCTGAAAATCGGCGAGGTCATCGCCTGCGAAAAGGTGAAAAAGAGCGAAAAACTTCTCCACGAGACGGTGAAAATCGGCGAAGAAGTGCGCTCCGTCGTCTCGGGTATCGCCAAATTCTACACGCCCGAAGAGATGGTGGGGAAGAAGGTGGTCGTCGTCACCAACTTAAAGCCCGTAAAACTTTGCGGCGTACTCTCCGAGGGCATGATCCTGTGTGCCGAAGACGGGGAGGGCAACCTCTCCCTCCTCACCCCCGAAAAAATCATGGCGAGCGGGGCGAAGGTCAGATGATCGACGTCCACGCCCACTTTGCCGAGGAAGGGTACGACTTCCCCACCGAATGGGAGAAGATCAAGGCGACGGGTGTGACGAAGGTCATCCTCGCGGCCGATACCTTGGAGCACGCCGCTTGGCACGCAAAGTTCTGCAAGGAGTACGAAGGGGCGTTCTTCACCGTGGGCGTGCACCCCTCCGAGCTCGAAAACTTCGGGCGGGAGACGGTCGAGACGCTCGAAGAGGCGGCCGCGGACGAAAAGTGCGTCGCGGTGGGGGAGATCGGGCTCGATTACCACTATCCCGACCCCGATAAGCGGGCGCAACGGGCGGCGTTTGAAGCGCAACTTCATGCCGCGGAGGAGCTTTCCCTCCCCGTGCAGATCCACTCGCGGGACGCCTGCGCCGATACTCTCGCCATTCTGCGGGAACACTTCGGGCGCATGAAGCACGGGTTTTTGATGCACTGCTATTCGTACGGCGCGGAGAATTTGCCCGAATTCCTCGAGCTCGGCGCATATTTTTCCTTCGGCGGCGTCGCCTGCTTCAAAAATGCAAGACATGTCGCGGAAAGCGTACGCGCCTGCCCCATGGAGCGCATCTTGTCGGAGACGGACAGCCCCTACCTTTCTCCCTTCCGCGGGGAGAAAAATACCCCCGCGAACATTCCCGTCATCGTGGAAAAACTCGCTTCTTTGAAGGGCATCGACTTCGAGGAGATGAAGGCGCAAATACGCCAAAACGCCTGCGCCCTCTTCCCCAAACTTCATTGAATTATGAAAGATACCTATACCTACCAAATCGGGAATAATCTCTATATCAATCTCACCAACCGTTGTTCCAACCGTTGCACCTTCTGCGTGCGCAACGGCAAGGAGACTTACGAGGGCTACCCCCTTTGGCTGAAAGAAGGAGAGCCGACCGTGGGGCAAGTCATCGCCGAGATCGACGACCCGAAGCGGTATGGCGAGATCGTCTTTTGCGGCTTCGGCGAGCCCACCTACCGCCTCGACGCGATGCTTGAAATTTGCGACTATGTTCACGAAAGAGGCGGGAAGACGCGCGTCAACACCAACGGGCACGGAGCGCTCATCGCGGACATGGGTATCGCAAAGATGCTCAAAGGCAAACTTGACGGCGTGAATATCTCCCTCAACGCTTCCTCGAAAGAAAAGTACGACGAACTCTGCCGCCCGCAGATCGAGGGGGCGTTTGAAGGTCTTCTCGCCTTCGCCCGCGACTGCAAGATAAACGGCGTGAACGCGTGGTTTTCCGTCGTCGATTGCATCGGCGAAGACGAGATCACCGCCTGCCGCGCCCTTGCAGAAAAAATCGGTCTCCCCCTCCGCGTAAGACCGATGATAGAATAAGCAAAACGCAGTCAGAAGCGTTAAACGTGTCATTCTGCCCCGCGCGTGGATGGGTTTCACGTCATTCTGAGCCGATAAATCATAATGAAAATGCAAAAGCAACTCTCCGAAGAATCCCCTTTTGCGCAGTCCGTCTATTTCCGATCACGTCACCCTGAACATAATTGAAGGGCGAGATTTTATTATAAGGCGATATTCAACGATCTCATTATGACGTACTCAGAGGTCCTGTGCGTACCGTATTCCGTATCAAAAACAGCACTCTTGCCAACATTTTACGAGATTACAGAAAAATTCTTTCTCGTGTTGACATTGCAAAAACGCAGTGATATAATGCGTGGCAACAGGTGAGTATACAGATGCACATTATAAGTAATAAACACCACGGTATCGTTTAATCTTTCCCACATGTCAATTCGTACAAAAATACAAAAAGGAAAAAAGAATGAAAAGTGCATTGAGACATGATTTTTATCTGATTTTTCACTCCTGCGCGATCATCGTCTGTATGGTAGCATGCGCATTGTATGCGGTTTCCGGACCGATCATCTCGTCCTATGCCGGATCCCGCAATTCCATTCTTGTTACGATGCAGGCGAGCGCGAGCATGAGTGTCCCCCTTATCGTAATGACCTTTGCGATCGCTTTCTGTACGAGAGATTTTGCTTCGGGATATATCAAGAATACCTATATTTCCTCGAAGAAAATTTACTATATCCTCTCTAAAATCATCATTATCTTCTCGTTCGCCGTCGTCACCTATTTCTTAATTTTTCTCGTGCAGACGATCGTAAACGCCGCATGGGGCAACGCAGTCTTTTATAGCTTGGCAGATGGCAACGGTGTGCCGCTTTGGAAATTCGTCTTGATCGAACTTATGCGGCTCGGGCTTGCGGTCGTGATCGGTATGGTTGTTTTGGCTTTTTGCTGTATTTGCAAATATGGGATCGTGGTGGCGCTTGTCACACTATCCTACTTCTTTTTACATTCTTTTTTAGAACAGGGCGTGAATCTTGCCATCGGACATGGTTGCGCATTCGAGTTCTACTCTCTGTTCGGCGGTGCGACCAATATCGCCGCAGATCTTCCATCAAAGTTCCAATGGGCCTGTTTCGGTGTGATGATTGGGTTCGGGATACTTTCCTTTCTCATTGCGTGGCTCGCCTATTCGAGGAAGAGTTATTGAGGTGGCACGATGGAGATGGAGAATTTGATTGAAGTAAAAAATATCACCAAGGCATACCGCAAACAAAAGGCGCTCGACGAGGTGACGCTCGGTATCAGGCGCGGGGAGATATACGGCCTCGTCGGAAACAACGGCGCGGGCAAGACGACGCTCCTGCGCATTTTATGCCGTCTGTTGAAGCAGAGTAGCGGGGAGTTGAAGTATGCGCCCGATGTCAACGTGAGTAAGATCGGAACACTAATCGAAAAGCCCGGGCTATACGGCGATATGACGGGGTATCAAAATCTTAAGGCCAAGGCGCTCGCCATCGGGTATCGGTGCAAGAAAGAGGAGCTCACGGGGCTGTTGGAGCTCGTCGGGCTGGGCGATGTTAAGAAGAAGATGACAGTGCGGTATTCGATGGGCATGAAGCAGAGGCTTGGGATCGCAATGGCGCTTGTCGGAGAGCCCGAATTGCTCCTTTTGGATGAGCCGATCAACGGCTTGGATATCCAAGGGATAAATGATATCCGCAACCTTCTTTTGCGTCTAAACCGCGAAAAGGGCGTCACGATCATCATTTCAAGCCATATTCTCGACGAACTCGCCAAGATCGCCACCCGCCTATGCGTGATGAAGCAGGGGAAGATCGTGCTTGACGAAAGTATGGAAGCGATCGAGAACTCTTTGAACGGAAAAACGATAGAGGAGTGGTACTTAAAGGTGAACAGTGAAGCATAATTCTATTCGGAACACATTGTGCGGCGGATTCTTTTGAACCCACCGCTTTTTATATTGAAATGCACTTTATCGCCCTTACGGGGGCAGTGGGGAAAGGCCCACCCCGCATAGGGGTGGGCAAGGGACAAATTATCGCGACATTGATTACCGTGGACGAAGATTGGTGCAGTTTATACGTGTTTCACAAAATAAAGCGCTTTTCCTCGGGCATGGTATGCCCGTAATGCGTCAAGCAATCAGATTTTTCCACGTCTTTTCAAACTGCTCTTCCGATTTTAAGAGCTCCTTTGCGAGCTGGCGGATCTCCTCGTCGGCAAAATCGGGCGACATCTCCCCGAGCGTCGTCTTGAGCGCGGTGATGCCCATCACTGTGCCCTGCACCATCATCTCGGCGATATGGGCGCGGGAATCGTCTTTCATCGCATTCATTTTGATGCCCATCCACATCATTCCCTTTTTGATGGGATTGGGGTTTTTGAGCTCGATCTCCCGCTCTTTTGCAAGAAGGGCGGCCTTTCCGCCGATGCGCTCATATTCCTCATGCTGGCGCAAAAGTTCCTCTTTGATCTCCTCGTCGTCCGTCTCGGGAAGAATATCCGAGATGGATTGGATGGCATATTGGCAGTTGCGGTGAACTTCTGCCAAAACCTCTTCGCTCTTTTTGATGTCCATATTTTTCTCCTTTTGCATGCAGTTTGCGAAAAAATCCGCGATCTATGCGTAAAACCGCTTGACTTTTCCATGCGGGTATGCTAAATTTATTTTCGAGCCGCCAAGGACGGGCACAAAGCGCTTACGAAACAGGAAGCCGCCTATGATGCCTTGCGAGACCGGGAAGAGGAGGTAAAAAGCGAATGTACGCAATCATCGAGAACGGCGGAAAGCAGTATAAAGTTTCCGAAGGCGATGTTGTGAAGGTGGAAAAGCTCAAGGCCGAAGTTGGCGAAGAAGTGACCTTCAACGTCGTGATGCTCGCGGACGGCGAGACCGTCAAAGTGGGCGAGGAAGCGAAATCTGCCAAAGTCACGGGCAAAGTGGAAGCGCAGGATAAGTTCAAGAAGATCATCGTCTTCAAGTACAAGTCCAAGAAGAACGAGCGCAAGAAGCAAGGCCACCGCCAGCCGTTCACCGCTGTGAAGATCGAGAAAATCGTAGGCTGATAGTTGCCTGAAGTATGGCATGGGGGAAGTTCCTCCGAACGATCAAAATAAGGAGAAGAAATCATGATTTTTATCAGATTATTCGCGCATAAAAAGGGTACCGGTTCCTCCCACAACGGCAGAGACTCGAACGCAAAGCGCCTCGGTGTCAAGCGTCAGGACGGGCAGGAAGTCCTCGCGGGCAGCATCATCGTCCGCCAGAGGGGAACGAAGATCCACCCGGGCAACAACGTCGGCATCGGCGGAGACGATACGCTCTTCGCCCTCAAAGACGGGGTCGTCAAATTCGAGCGCCTTGGCAGAGATAAGAAACAAGTCAGCGTCTATTAAAAGAACAATGGGGCCGCACATCGGAAAGGGTGCGGCCTTTTCTTTGGGGGGAAGTTATGCCGGATGGGGAATTTTTCAGCCTCGATCTCGAGGATAGAGAATGGCCATTTGAATATACAGACCATGACCGCGCGATCGTGCGGGGGATCGTCTTCGACGACGAAGGATACCTTTACTTTGTAAGGGCGGTGCGCGACGACATCTTCGGTAAATGCACGCTCATCGAGACCTCGGGCGGCGGCGTTGAGGCGGGGGAATCCCTCGAAGAGGCGCTCATAAGAGAACTTCGCGAAGAGCTCGGCATAGAGGTCGAAATCGCTCAAAAGATCGGCGTCGTCCGCGACTTTTACAACCTCATCCATCGGCGCAATCTTACGACGTATTTTTTGTGCAGGGCGCTCTCCTTCGGCGAAAAAAAACTCACCGAGGACGAAGAAAAGTGCTTTCATCTCTCCACGCTTCGCCTCACCCCCGAAGAGGCGGCCGCGGAATACGAGAGGGGAAGGGTCTCTGCGCTGGGGCGGCTCATCGCAAACAGGGAAGTTCCCGTTCTGAAAAGGGCATTAAAGCTACTCGAAAAGTGAGGTTTTCTTCAAAGCCCGAGGCGGGCGAAAGAGGGGGCGGAAAGATTTTTTGCAAAAAAATTTTCAATCATGAGAAAAAACGCTTGCAATGAAGGCGGGATTGTGGTATGATAAACGAGCAATCGGAAGTTTAGCTCAGCCGGGAGAGCACCTGCCTTACAAGCAGGGGGTCATAGGTTCGATCCCTATAACTTCCACCAATACAGTGCGGAAAGCTCATATGCGGGAATAGCTCAGTGGTAGAGCGCCACCTTGCCAAGGTGGATGTCGCGGGTTCAAATCTCGTTTCCCGCTCCAAACACAGCTCCGCACTGTTTTTTATACGGCGCCATAGCCAAGAGGTAAGGCAAGGGTCTGCAAAACCCTGACTCCCCGGTTCAAATCCGGGTGGCGCCTCCAAACGAAAAAGCCCGACCGAATCGGTCGGGCTTTTTTGCGCGCTTTACCGCCCGTGAGGGGCGGTTGAAACGGGTCGCGTCATTCGATGGCGATGAACTTGTTTTCCTCGGCCTTCTTCGGCTGGGCCTTGGGGACGGTGAGGCTCAGAATGCCGTTCGCATATTTCGCCTTGATCTCGTCGCGGGTGATCTCCGAGCCCACATAATAGCTCCTCGAAGTGCTCTCGCGGATCTCTCTCCGAAGATATTTCTTCCCTTCCTCTTCTTTTTGGCTCTTTTCGGCGCTCACGGTGAGATACCCGCTATCCAGCGAGACCTTGATCTCATCCTTGCCGTAACCGGGAAGTTCCAAGTCGAGCTCGTAGGAAGTTGCCGTCTCCTTGATGTCGGTGCGAAGGTCGCGGCTCTCTTCAAAGAACATGGGTTTGAAAAAGTCGTCGAATACGTCGAAAAGACCGTAGCCTTGGTTTCTTGTCGTAAGTTCATGTTTCATAATGTGATCTCCTTTTAAATAGATTGGGAGGCTGTGGGAAAGGCGGAATCTCGTTCCGCCTCATGCCTGCCGCTTCCTTTGTTCATCTTTATTATACCGCAATGTGCCCATTTTCAAACAAATCCGTGCCGCGCAAGAAAAAAATCTCTTTTCCGAGGGGGAAGGCGGGCCTTTTCCCATTCAATAAAATGCGGAAAAAATCTGTTGCCCCGCCCACTCTTTTATGGTATAGTGGACTTGCACGACCGAAAAATTCCCCTTGGGGGCGGAAAGGAAGGGAGATAAGATGAAGAGAGGCTTGCATAACACGTTCGGAATGATCGCGGCGCTTGCAGGGATGCTCATCCTCTGCATTCTTGCGGGAGCTTTGGCGGCCTGCGGAAGCCCGTCTTTGCGGACGCTCCGCTTTGAGACGGGCGAGGAGACCGCCGCCGTCGAGATCAGAGCCGCCGCGGGCGAGAAGGTCTTTCCCCCCGAAGCTCCCGCGAGGGAGGGATATTCCTTCGAGGGTTGGTACCTCGATGAAGAGGGCGCGGGAGAGCGGCAGACGCCGCCATCCGTCATGCCCGATGAAGATAGGACCTATTATGCGAAATGGGAGAAACTTCCCGCCATCTCGCTCGATCTGGGCGGCGGGACGCTCGCAGACGGGCCTTCCCTTTATCTGAAGGCGGGGAGCGACCTCTATTCCTTCATGCAGACGCTGATCCCCGAGAGGAAGAACTGCAAGTTCCATGCGTGGATGAAGGCGGACGGCGAACCTCTTACCGAGGGCGATCGGATGCCCGCGGACGGCGCGGCCCTTTCGGCCGCATGGGAGGTCCGCTATACCGTGAAGATCTATCGGCTCGACTTTGCCGCCCTGAACGGGGAGACGGGCGCGTTCGATCTCTACCGCGAAGAGGGCGCGGTCACGGGGTATGCCCTTCCCGGGACGACGATCGACGGATCGGAAAATATCCCCGCGCATTATACGCTCAATACCGAAAAGACGGTACCCATGTCCGTGAAGGACGGGGAAGAAAACCTTCTCTCCGCCTATTACGATCCCATATATACGCGCTATGAAGACGTGTTCGGCGGCGGCGACGTCCTCTTCAGGCTCGAGGCCGAGGCGGACGTCCTGTATCTCGGCCGCGAAGATCAAACGGTCAGGGAAAAAAGTGCCGAATATGATGAAAAAACGGGCGTATTTACCTTCGCCGCGCAGGGCGGAGCGTCCCGCGGGGGCAAGATCTCGGGCGGGAAATTCTACTATTTCGGCGACGTCGCGGGGAGGACCTATTCCGACGGCCTCGGAAGCGGCGCGAAACTTTCGCTCGAAGAGGGCGGAAGGGCCATGTATATACCCGAGGAGGGCGAAAGTCTTTTCGGAAGCTATCTTGCGGACATGGGGCGGGGTGTTTTTGTCATGATGCTCGATGAGGGCCTTTCCCTCGAGTTTGTCCTCGCCGAAGGAGGGGATGCGGATTTGCGCTTCCGCCTCGGAGACGGAAGCGCGGACTTGCGCTACGGCGGCGAATATATCGTCTGCGGCGACACGCTCCTTTTGTACCTCGGCGAGGGGGAGAGTTTCCGCATTCCCGAAGGCGTTTATACGATCGGGGCGAGCGCGTTCATATTGGACGGCGCACAAAACCTCACGGCCGTCGATTTCAACGAGACCGTGCGCATCGAGCCGCGGGCCTTGATCGGGGCGGCCGCTCTCTCCTCGATCGAGGGAGACATCGAGCAGATCGGCAGGAGCGCGTTTGAGGGTCTCAAATCGCTTGAGCGCGTCGATCTTCCCAAGATCAGGACCGTCGCCGCGCGCGCCTTCTTCGGATGCGACGCCCTTACGAGCGTCAAATTCGCCGCGGTGGAGCGCATCGGGAAGAGGGCCTTCTCCCGCTCTTTGGAAGGGGCTGTTCCGCTCACGCTCGACCTTGCCGCGGCGGCCGACCTTACGGGGCTTACCGTCGCGGAAGACGCCTTTGCCGCAATTTCGGAGGGCGAGGGGAAGGAGAGCGTCTTCATCGAGGGGAGCGCCGTCCTCGTGAAGGATTTAGAGGCCCTCAACGCGGCCATCGGGGCGTTCGGCGAGGCCTTCTCGCCCATGCCCATCTCTATCGTGGCGGAAGACGTGGATACCATGTCCGGGGTTGCCTTCTACGATCTCCTCGAAAATGCACTCTATCTCTTCCAAGATCGCAAGGTGACGAAGAACCTCTACATCAACTACGGTTGGAACAGCGAGCCCGTCTATGAGTACTATATAGAAGGCGATGCGGCACGGCTCTACGCATTCGACGAAGCGCAGAAAAAGTATGTCTCCTTCGGAACATGTACGAAGGATAGCCCCTTCCTCCCCGTAGGCGGGAAGGAGATCCTGCCGCTCGGCGCCGCCGATTCCCCCGTCACGCTGACCACGGCGGACGATGGCGGCAAGGAGATCGCACTCACCTACTACGTCACGCTCAACCTCATGCGGGGCATCAATCTCAACAAATATGTCACGGGCGTGAACTACGAGGGCGTCGAGGCGACGGGCGTCAACTTCACCTACAGCGGCGAGCTCACTTTCACCGCCGAAGATCGGGCATACCGCGGAACGGTCGGGGGCGGCGTCATCCGTATCGAGTATCTCGGCAGGGAATATGTTCTCGAGGATACTTCCGATCCCGCCATCCATTACCGTTCAAACGTCCGCGTCGATGAAGAGGGCAATCTGACCGTGCAGAAGATGGAGTTCAACGACGACCCCTCCGCGGAAGACGGCGGGAGCTATAAGACCTTCTACGGAAGTAAGGTCGAGGGAGAAAACAGGTGGAAATATGAGCAGGACGGCTATCTGTTGCAGTTTTCCTTTACACTCGGCGAGGGCAACGTTCCCTCCCTCAAGGGCGAGATCCTCGGCTATGTCGTGAGCCAATACTTCTTCTCCATCTCCTATGTCACCACCCTGAAGGTGGAAGGGGGCAAGATCACGGGGCTCGTGGAATTCCGCGAGCGGTATAAGCCAGTCGATGAAAAGGATCTTTCCTCGACGATCGCAGAGGACGGGCTCTCGATAGATATTTCCACAAAGGACGGAATATACCGCGTTACGCTCACTCAAAATGAGGGGAAGATCTCGCTTGCGTTCACGGCCCTCGAGTTTACACAAAATACCGTCTCCGACGAGCAATACGAGTTCAGCGCAGACCTTCGTTTCAAAGTTGAGGGAGAAGAGAAAGTTCTGATCGCCATCGCGCATCTCTACAACCATTATAATGAGATCGGGATCATATCGCAGGCGCTCAACGAGGACCATTCTGTGACGGTGGAGACGGAGGCGGGCGAGCGCTATCGGATCTCGCTCGGCAAGACGAGCTACGGCTACGAGTGCATCATCGTCGAACCCCTCTCTTGACCCGCTTCATCCGCGTAGCCCTCCCCTTCGCTTGCGAGGGGGAGGGTGGCGAACGAAGTGAGACAGGTGGGGGAGGGTTCTAAATCCCGTCATGTTGCCCCGCCCGCGCGTTCTATTTTGCCGAAGGGCGACACGAGCCGCAGGCGAAGCAGAGTAGTCGAAATATCACCTTATTTTTGCTGTCCATTTTAGGGGCGCAAAACGCAATTCTGCACATCGGCACAGTGTGCCGTGTACGGCGTTTTGCGGTGAGTGAGCGCATCGGAAGGCGCGAACGATGACCGAACGCGGGGCTCTACCCGCGTGAGACCGTACCCGCGAAGCTGGGGAAAGGGTTAGATCCCCATTTTATCGTCCTTCCCGAGGGGCAAACTTTTTCTTGACATTTTCCCCGCGGTGTGATATACTCCCTATCGTCGCCCGAAAAAGCAGGCAGAGGGCGGTAACAACTCTACCTCTTATGCCGGTGTGGTGGAATTGGCAGACGCAAGGGACTTAAAATCCCTCGAACGCGAGTTCGTGTCGGTTCGAGCCCGACCACCGGCACCATGCGTATAAGCGCATTTGAAAAGAGGTTGCCCTCGTTTGCAACCTCTTTCCTTGTGCGCCGCCCTATGGCGTTCGGCGCGAAGATCCAAGCGGCGCTTCCCGCGGGGAGTTCCGCTTTTTCGGAGGGTCCCAATGAAAAATTACGACGTGATCATCATCGGCGCAGGTCCCGGGGGGATCTTTTCCGCATACGAGATCTCTCACGCGCGGCCCGAACTCAAAGTGGCCGTCCTCGAGGCGGGGCACGCCCTCGAAAACCGCAGATGCCCCATCGACGGGGAGAAGGTCAAGGGCTGTATCAACTGCAAGACCTGTTCCATCATGAGCGGTTTCGGCGGCGCAGGGGCTTTTTCCGACGGGAAGTATAATATCACCAACGATTTCGGCGGCACTCTTCACGAGCATATCGGCAAGAAGCGCGCCCTCGAGCTCATGCGCTACGTCGATGAGATCAACCTCCGCTACGGCGGCGAGGGGACCAAGCTCTATTCGACGGCGGGAACCGCCCTCAAGACGGAGTGCATCAAATACGATCTGCACCTTCTCGACGCCTCCGTCCGCCATTTGGGGACGGATATCAACTATGTCGTTCTGAACAACCTCTATCACGACCTCAAGGGAAGGGTGGATTTTTACTTCGATACGGCCGTCGAGGCGCTCTCCGTTCTCGGAGACGGGTACGAGGTGAAGTGCATGGGCGAGGCCTATAAGTGCCGCAACTGCATCATCTCCGTGGGGCGGAGCGGCAGTAAATGGATGGAGCATGTCTGCAAGGAGATGGGCATCCCCACCCGTTCCAACCGCGTAGACATCGGTGTGCGCGTCGAGCTTCCCGCCGAGGTTTTCTCCCATGTGACGGATGAACTCTACGAGAGTAAGATCGTCTACCGCACCCAAAAATACGGCGACCTCGTGCGCACTTTCTGCATGAACCCGCGCGGGGTGGTCGTCAACGAAAATACAAATGGCATCATCACCGTCAACGGCCATAGCTATGAAGACCCCGCAAAGCACACGGCGAATACCAATTTCGCCCTGCTCGTCGCCAAGCACTTCTCCGAACCCTTCAAGGATTCCAACGGATACGGCGAATCCATCGCGAAACTTTCAAATCTCTTGGGCGGCGGCGTGATGGTCCAGCGGTTCGGCGACCTCATCCGCGGGCGGCGCTCTACCACGGGCAGGATCGAGGAATCCTTCGTCACACCCACCTTAAAGGCCACGCCGGGCGATCTGAGCCTCGTGCTCCCCAAGCGCATTTTAGACGGCATCATCGAGATGATCTACGCCCTCGACAAGGTCGCCCCGGGCACAGCCAACGACGATACCCTTCTCTATGGCGTGGAAGTCAAATTCTATAATATGGAAGTGGAAGTGGACGAGCGGCTCTGCTCCCGCTATCGCGGGCTCTATATTATCGGCGACGGAAGCGGCATCACGCACTCCCTCTCCCATGCCTCGGCAAGCGGCGTCCACGTCGCCCGCGACGTCATCGAAAATCTCTGAACGGGTATTTGAAAAAGACCCGAACACAACAGACCGCCGATGTGGATACCATGTCTGCATCGGCGGTCTTATTTTTTGTTTCTATTTAGAGGAAAGAGGTCGTCTTCCGAAGGGGAAAGACACATTCTTTTTCGTGTGCGAGTGGGGAGATTTCAAAAAATTTTTCAAAACAGGTGAGTAAAAGGACGGGCCCGTTCGTCTTTTGGGTGAAGACAAAAATTTCGGAGGAAAATTCGATGAAAAGAAAGTTTGCACTTGCGGCGGTCGGGATCGCCGCGGCCCTCGCCCTTTCCTGCGGGCTTGCCGCATGCGGGACGGGGCATTATATCGCGGACCGCACATGGACGGTCGCTAAAGTCTACTGCCGCGCCGCCGAAAACGGATACGGCGGGACGGAACAGGAGCTCGGGGCCCTTCTTGCGGCGCATGAGATCACCGATCTCGGCGTCACCGGGGGAGAAGCCGATCACGAACACATCTTCCCCGAATGGACGGTCATTCTTAAGAAGGCCTGCAATTCCATCGGCCTTTCTTTCCGCCAATGCACCCTCTGCCGCGAGGCGGAATGGGCGTTTGAAGAGGCGCTTCCCCACAGCTACGGGGCTCGCCGCGTCGTCAAAGAACCCACTTGCTGGGAGAAGGGGATCGCCCTCTACACCTGCACGGTGTGCGGGGCATTGAAGGAGGAAGAGCTCGAAGAAGGGGACCATGTCTTTGATACAGAGTGGTCGTCCGACGCCGAGGGGCATTTCCACAAGGCCATATGCGGCCACGATGCGGAGAGCGGCAGAGAGCCCCACACCTTCGACGGCGGCGTCTGCACGGTGTGCGGCAAGGCCGCGGGGACCTATCTCGTTCCCGTCGAATATTCGGGCATCTCCAAATATTTCGGTGAAAATATCACTCCGTGGGAATATCTCCACAACGGCGTGGACTTCATCGCGGAGGCGGGAACGCCCGTTTTTGCGACGGCGGCGGGGGTCATCACGAACCTCGGCGGCGACATGATCGTCATCGAGCACGAGGGCAACGTGAAATCGTGGTATCGCTGTCTCGTCATCGATCCCTCTCTCAAGAAGGGCGACGCGGTGAAGCAGGGCCAAAAGATTGGCGTGGTGGCAGAAGCCCCCAACTATGAGGGCGAAGAGACGCATCTCTGCTTCGAGCTCACCTTCGACGAGCAACCCCAAGACCCCCTGCCCTATCTCGGGATCGTGCCCGACCGCTACACCTACGGCGACGAGCGCTAAATTCACGGTCAAAAAGGCCCGTCTGTGCCGAGCGGCACGGGCGGCCTTTTTGTATGGCGATTTTTCCCGCACGGTTGCCTTTCGCCGCACAATATGTTATAATGGAGATAGAGATAAGCAGTTTTCGGGAGAAGTTCCATGAAGAAGATCACATTGGCCGTGCTCGCGGGCATCTCGGCGATCTGTCTCGCATGCGGGATCGCCGCGTGCAGTTTCGGAGAGAGCGGGCCGCAAGGGCCGCAGGACGAAACGGGCGCGCAAGGTTCGCAAGGGGAGAAGGATCCGCAAGGCCCGCAGGACGAGCCCGCAGAAGAGGAGAGCGGCGAACTGACCATCCGTTTTCCCGAACTCGGCAACGGCAACGCGGGCGATTGTATCCTCATCAAAGTCGGGGATACGGAAATGCTCATCGACGCGGGCTCCAAGCGGGGTTCTGCGAAGACGCTCGTCCCCTTCATAAAACAATATTGCACCGACGGCATTCTGGAATACGTCGTCGCGACCCACGCCCACGAGGACCATATCGCGGCCTTCGTCGGAAGCAGCGGCACAGACGGGATCTTTGCAAACTTCCAATGCAAGACGATCATCGATTACGCTATGAAGAACACCACATCGCAGGTCTCGAAGGACTATGAGCGGTTGCGCGACGAGGAAGTTTCGGTCACGGCGGGGGCGGTGCATTATACCGCCTTGCAGTGCTGGAACAACGCAGATGGCGCACAGCGCAGCTATGAGCTTGCGGAGGGCGTCTCCTTCGACATCTTATATCAGAAGTTTTACGAGAACAAATCTTCCGACGAGAACAACTACTCCGTCTGTCTTCTCCTGAAACAGGGGGAGAACAACTTCCTCTTCACGGGAGACCTCGAGGAGGCGGGGGAGAAGAGCCTCGTTGAAAAGAACGATCTTCCCCATGTGAAGCTCTTTAAGGGAGGCCATCACGGCAGTCCGACCTCCTCAAACGAAGTACTTCTCTCTAAGATCACGCCCGAAAACGTGTGCGTCTGCTGTTGTGCGGGCTCGACGGAATACACGACGACCAAGGAGAACACCTTCCCCTCGCAGGCCTTCATCGACCGCGTTGCGAAGTACACGAAGAACATCTATGTGACCACCATGTCCACGGGGAGCGGGTATGCTTCGATGAACGGCGACATCACGGTCACGTCGAACGCGGAGGGGGTCACCGTTGCGGGGAGCAACAACGATACCATTTTGAAGGAAACGGATTGGTTCAAATCCAATCGCACTTGGCCTTCCTACGGCGTGGTGTAAAAATGGGCTGCCCCCTTTGAAGGGGGCGGCTCCGCCGTAGGCGGTGGTGGGGGTTGAACGTGAATAGCCCCCACCTGTCTCACTGCGTTCGCCACCCGCCCCCGTAAACAGGGGCAGGTCATGCCCCTCATCCGTCGCCGAAGGCGATACCTTCCCCCCTGAGAGGGGAAGGCCTTTTTTCATTTTCCCCGCTCCCAAAGCAAAAAACAGCCAATTTTTTGCAAAATACAGGCTTAAAGGCTTGTATTTTCAATATAAATCGTGTATAATCTCTTTTGGTAAAAAATTTGTATTCTATTCAGGAGGAACTATTACATGGCAAAAAAGTATTGCTATCTGTTCACCGAAGGTAACGCGCACATGCGCGAACTTCTCGGCGGAAAGGGCGCGAACCTCGCGGAAATGACCAACATCGGGCTTCCCGTCCCGCAGGGCTTCACGATCACCACAGAGGCTTGCACGCAGTACTATGAAGACGGCAGGCAGATCAATCCCGAAATTCAGGCCGAGATCATGGAGTACATCGACAAGATGGAGCACATCACCGGCAAGAAGTTCGGCGATAAAGAAAATCCTCTCCTCGTCTCCGTCCGCTCGGGAGCAAGAGCTTCCATGCCCGGCATGATGGATACCATCTTGAACCTCGGCCTCAACGAAGAGGTCGTCGAGGTCATCTCGAAGAAGTCGGGCAACCCCCGCTGGGCGTGGGACTGCTACAGAAGGTTCATCCAGATGTTCTCCGACGTCGTGATGGAGGTCGGCAAGAAGTACTTCGAGGCCCTGATCGATAAGATGAAGGAAGAGAAGGGCGTCAAGCAGGACGTCGAACTCAATGCCGACGATCTCAAGGCGCTTGCCAACCAATTCAAGGCGGAGTATAAAAACCAGCTCGGCAAGGATTTCCCTTCCGATCCCAAGGAACAGCTCTTCGAGGCCATCAAGGCCGTCTTCCGTTCGTGGGATAACCCCCGCGCGAACATCTACCGTATGGACCACGACATCCCTTATAGCTGGGGTACGGCGGTCAACGTGCAGATGATGGCCTTCGGCAACATGGGCGATAACTGCGGCACGGGCGTCGCCTTCACCCGCAACCCCGCCACGGGCGAGAAGGGCCTCATGGGCGAATTCCTCACCAACGCGCAGGGCGAAGACGTCGTTGCGGGCGTCCGCACTCCCATGCCCATCTCCAAGATGGCGGAAGTCTTCCCCGACGTCTACAAGCAGTTCCAGAACGTCTGCAACATTCTCGAGAACCACTATCACGATATGCAGGATATGGAGTTCACCGTCGAGAACGAAAAGCTCTATATGCTCCAGACGCGTAACGGCAAGCGCACGGCGGCCGCGGCCATCAAGATCGCCTGCGACCTCATCGACGAGGGCATGATCACCGAAGAGGAAGCCCTCATGCAGATCGACGCAAAGTCGCTCGACATGCTCCTTCACCCGCAGTTCGATCCGAAGGCTCTGAAAGAGGCCGAGAAGAACATCGTCGGCAAGGGCATTGCCGCTTCCCCCGGCGCGGCGGCGGGCTCCATCGTGTTCACCGCGGAAGACGCCGTGAAGGAAGGCAAGGCGGGCAAGAAGGTCGTCCTCGTCCGCTTGGAGACCTCCCCCGAAGACATCGAGGGCATGAAGTTTGCGCAGGGCATCCTCACCGTCCGCGGCGGCCAGACCTCGCACGCGGCAGTCGTCGCCCGCGGCATGGGCACCTGTTGCGTCTCGGGTTGCGGCGATATCAAGATGGATGAAGAGAACAAGCAGTTCACCCTCGCGGGCAAGACCTATCACGAGGGCGACGGCATCTCCCTCGACGGTTCGACGGGCAATATCTACGATTGCATCATTCCCACCGTCCCCGCAGACCCCAATTCGGGCTACTTCGGGCGCGTGATGGAGCTCGCCGATAAATACAAGGCCTTGGGCGTCCGCACCAATGCGGATACCCCCAAGGATGCAAGGCAGGCCGCGGCGTTCGGCGCGCAGGGCATCGGCCTCTGCCGTACCGAGCACATGTTCTTCGATCCCGCGAGGATCGGGGCGTTCCGCGAAATGATCTGCGCGGATACCAAGGAAGAGCGCGAGAAGGCGCTTGCGAAGATCGAGCCCATGCAACAGGCCGACTTCGAGGGCCTCTTCGAGGCGCTCGGCGGCCAGCCCGTCACCATCCGTTTCCTCGATCCGCCCCTTCATGAATTCGTTCCCACCGAGGAAGAGGACATCGCCGCCCTCGCCAAGGCGCAGAAGAAGACCGTTGCCCAAATCAAGCAGATCATCTCCGACCTCCACGAGTTCAACCCGATGATGGGCCACCGCGGATGCCGCCTCTGCGTCACCTATCCCGAGATCGCCGTCATGCAGACGAGGGCCGTCATGAAGGCCGCCATCGCCGTTGCAAAACGCCACAAAGATTGGAAGGTCGTGCCCGAGATCATGATCCCGCTCACGGGCGAAGTCAAGGAATATAAGTTCGTCAAAGATATCGTCGTCAAGACCGCGGAAGAGGTCATCAAGTCCAAGCACAAGAAGATCAAGTACGAAGTGGGCACCATGATCGAGATCCCGCGTGCCGCGCTCACCGCCGATGCGATCGCGAAGGAGGCCGACTTCTTCTGCTTCGGTACGAACGACCTCACCCAGATGACCTTCGGCTTCTCTCGCGACGATGCAGGCAAATTCCTTCCCGCATATTATGCCAACAAGATCTATGAGAGCGACCCGTTCGCAAGATTGGATACGACGGGCGTCGGCCAGCTCATGGAGATGGCTGTGAAGAAGGGGAAGAAGGGCAACAAGAAGCTCCACCTCGGCATTTGCGGCGAACACGGCGGCGACCCTTCGTCCATCGAGTTCTGCCACAACATCGGGCTTACCTACGTCTCCTGCTCGCCCTACCGCGTCCCCATTGCACGCCTCGCCGCGGCACAGGCCAACATCAAAAACCCGAGGAAGTAATCATTAAAGTATAAAAAAGGCACCCGCTTGGGTGTCTTTTTTTACGCCGTCCGCACGGCTCCCCCCGAGGGGGAAGGCTTCCTACTCCACCCGTAACACAAAAAACTTCAAATAGTGGGTCTCGTCGGCGGAAAGAAGCGCGGGGTGGTCGGGGGCTTGCGAGCGCACTTCCACGCATTGCGCCCTTCTTCCGGCGCGGCGCGCCGCCTCGATGAGCATCTTCTCGAACATCGCCATCGTCACAAAGTGCGAGCAGGAAGAGCTGATCAAAAACCCGCCCGCGCTCACGAGCTTGAACCCCAAGAGATTGATGTCGAGATACCCCTTCAGCGCGTCCTGCACTTCGGCGGCCGATTTGCAGAAGGCGGGCGGATCCAAAATCACGCAATCGAAGCTCCTCTTTTGGGCATGGTATGCCCGAAGAAGTTCAAAAGCGTCCCCGCACGCCGTTTCAACATTATCAAAATGATTGAGCATGGCGTTGCGTTTCACATTCTCGAGGGCGAAGGGGGAGGCGTCGAGCGCGGTCACATGCGTTGCGGAAAGGGCGGCGTTCATCGAAAAACCCCCGCTGTTGCAAAAGCAGTCCAAAACTTCCCCGCGGGCGTAGCGGCGCACGGCGGCACGATTTTCCTTTTGGTCGAGAAAATACCCCGTTTTCTGCCCGTTTTTGAGGTCCACGGCCATCTTCAGCCCGTTTTCCTCGATCTCCACCCAATCGGGAACTTCCCCAAAGAGAAGTCCCGTCTCCTCGGGAAGGCCCTCCTTTTTGCGGACGGCGACATCGGAACGCTCCCAAATGCCCTTGGGGGAGAACTCCTCGGCGAGCGCCTTGACGATGAGATCTTTGCGAAGATACACCCCGAGGGAGAGAAGTTGCACCGAAAGATAGTCGCCGTATTTATCGACGATGAGGGCGGGAAGATCGTCGGCCTCGGCAAAGACGGCGCGGTAGCAGTTGTCATAACCGAGCGATTTACGGTAGGAATTTGCGGCGTGGATGCGGGCATGGTATAGGGCAAGGCCGTCTTCTTCATTTCCGCGGATAAAAATGCGCACCAAGATCTTGGAGGCATGGTTGATATAGCCCTTGCCGACATAGCGGCCGTCGAAGGCGCGAATCGTCGCGAGAGAGCCGTTTTTATCTTTGCCCTCGATGCGGGCGACCTCGTTGGCATACACCCACGGATGCCCCGCTAAAATGCGCTTTTCTTCGCCTTTTTTGAGAATGACTTCGTAAGACATGGTTTTATTATACCGCATAGTTTTTGAAAAGTAAAGCGGAGAGGGGAGAAACCCTCCCCAGAAGGGGAGGGTGGCACGGCTTCGCCGTGGCGGATAAGGAGCATTATGCACTGCGTTATTAGAATGAACCCCCACCCGTCGCCTGCGGCGACACCCTCCCCCTTAAAAAGGGGTAGGGTTCTTTTGCCTCCGCACCGTTTACCGCGTCACCCCGCCCTCGCACCGTTTACCGCGTCACCCCGCCCCGCACCGTTTACCGCGTCATTCCGAGCCCCCCGTAGGGGGGCGAGAGAATCCCCTGATACGAAGTCCAAACAAAAACTCCTGTATAAACACAGGAGTTTTTGTTTAAGTTTTCGTGCGGTTATGCGGGGAGTTCGGTGAATGTATAAGACTGATCGCCGATTGTGAAAGTGATTTGCTTGTTCCCATTCTCGTCTTCGCCGAAAGTTATCGTACCGACTTGATTATCGGTAGTATCCTTTTTCTCATAGAGCTTATATGTCGCATCAGCACTAACACTTCCGTCACTTATAGTTTGGCCTGCGTCATCACGCAAGTACAAGTATATCGTGTAGGTAGAGAATGAGGTTCCGGTTGATCCTTTATCGTTTATGTAATAGCAATACAAATTGTAAAGGACTACGCCAGCACTTTTTTCTTTTAGTTCGATCTTGTAGATATAGTATGTTTTTGTGCTCGTTGTCCAAACAGCGGTTGAACCGGGGTCAATTGTGCCATCATCCGACAGGGTCCAACCCGTTGCATCTTTACCAGAATACCCAAAAACTACATTGAGGAAGTCCGCAAGCGTCAAGCCTGTATCGCCCGTATCACCCGTGTCACCGCCTTCGCCATGGTCGCCTTCGTCACCGCCGTCGTCGCCGCCAGAGGGATCGGTCACCTTTGTGAAGGTCGCAGTGTAATCTTTACCGCCATAGGTAAAAGTGACGGTGAGTTTGCCCTCTTCCGCAACCACTTTGACTTTGATTTTACTTATAGGGTTGATCGTATATTCTCCAGCCCCTTCATTGCCATTCCAAGTAAGAGTCACATCTATGTCATATTCGCTATCAAAATGGATATTGTTTTCGTTAAGAACCGCGCCCGTGAAGTTATACTCGCCATAGCTATAGAAGTTTGCATCCAAGTCGGGCGTCCCCGCGGGGTTGGTGTAAGTTCCGTCGGCGTCTTCGGGCTTGGGGGTGGGGGTAGGGGTAGGAACATCGGGGTCAACGGGGTCGACAGAGCCACCCGTACGGGTGAACTCCGATGTAGCGCCCTTGATCTCAACCGTTGCCGTATCATCGGCGGTGAAGGTCATTTTGAGATCCCACGAAAGCACGGGCACACCACCGTCCTTTTTCGCAGTCAAGACGACATGACCTTCCTCATCGGTTGAAATCTGCACATTGGAAAGTGCGGTGAGCTCATCGGGATAGTCCGCATTCGCATAGGAAACCTTGTATTCTTCATCGGATTTCTCAATCACGATCTTGCCGACATTTTTTGCAGTATCTTCACCTTCCCAAGTGCCGAGGTAATCGTCGATGGTTTTGCCGGGCGTGGGCTCAGGGCCGCCCGTACGGGTGAACTCCGATGTAGCGCCCTTGATCTCAACCGTCGCCGTATCATCGGCAGTGAAGGTCATTTTGAGATCCCACGAAAGCACGGGCACACCACCGTCCTTTTTCGCAGTCAAGACGACATGACCTTCCTCATCGGTTGAAATCTGCACATTGGAAAGTGCGGTGAGCTCATCGGGATAGTCCGCATTCGCATAGGAAACCTCGTATTCTTCACCGGATTTCTCAATCACGATCTTGCCGACATTCTTCGCCGTGTCTTCGCCTTCCCAAGTGCCAAGATAGTCGTCGATGGTCTTATCGCCGGGCGTGGGGTCGGGGTCGTCAGGATCGTCGGGATCGACCACAGCGCCGCCCTTGACGAATTTGTTGTTGTCGATTTGCGCGTCATCTGCATCACATATGACGACAGCATCTTCTTCATTCAAAACAGCCAAATTGAAGCTAACCAAGTTTATCGTTAGGGAGTAGTAGTACTTGGCGGTACCTTCACCCTCATACCAAGACTTGGTAGAATTCTTCAAAGTAAACACGCCGGACATATCTGCATCGTTGACGGTCACCTGTATGGTCGCTTCTTTCACTTCTTTGGAAGTGTCAATGATGATTGACGTGAAATGGAATGTGCGGCCGTCCGTTTTGAGCGTATAAGTGAGGTCGCCCGTGTAGACATTATCCGTGGGTTCAGTTGTCTTATCTTTGAGAGTAACGGTGACGGTGACATTCTTTTCGGGCATGGTGAAGGAGTAGGTACCGTTGCCATCATCTGTGATCGAGACTTCGGAAGAGGTCACGGTGTCGATCTCCTTCGTGTCGTCGGTGACGGTGAGGGTGAAGGTGACCTTCGTGCCCGAAGCATAGCCGTCCGCCACAAGCCCGCTTGCCGTGACGCCTTCGCCGCTGACGGTGACCGTGTACTTGGTAGGCGCGGGGGTGACATCTTCCCAAGTGTAGGTGAAGGTCTTCGCCGCCATATCAACGGTTACGGTGATCTCATATGTCTTATTGACAGAATTAACAGATTGTTTTCTTGTGATATGGACGACATTGCCATCAAGCGTGCAGGTTTGTGAATAGTCGCCCCAAGTCATGGTAGTACCGTCAATGTTTTGGAATGTTCCATGTACATAGACGAGCGCCCCCAACTTATGCAGGTTGAGCGTGCTGCCGTCGTCGCAGGTAAGTCCTTCGATCTTGCCGTTTGCGTCAAATTCAAGATCCTCGGAGTATTGCAACTGCACCTTTTCATAGGTAAAGGTGTTCCCGTGCGTCGGGAGATGGATGGTGAACTTATAGTGTTTGCCGTCCGTATCCTCGAAGTCCTCAATGGTCTTCGTGTTATAGCCATCCATCGCGAGCGTCGCTTCCTTGCCGTTTAAGGTGACGGTGATGCTGTGTTTGGTCTCGCCTTTGGCGCTCCATGTGTCGGGGTTGAGCTCCCTCGTGTCTTGAACGACGAGGGTATAGAGCTCATCGTCGGAGACGAAGGTCACGGGCGTGCCCGCAAGTGTGAAGCAATACTCGGTGCCATCGATCTCGACGGTGACGGCCTTGTTCTCATAAGTGCCCGTTGCGACGGCATAGCCATTTTCGGCGGCTTCGGCGGAGTAGAAGGTGATGGTGTTCCCTTCGATCTCATAGAGCCAAATATAATTGCCGTCCAAAGCGACCGCCCTGCCTTCCAAAATGAGGTTGGAAGAGCCGTCGAAGTAATCGCCCGCCTCGTCGCCGGCTTTCATCATGAGATGGGTACCATAGACGCCATTGTCTTTATCCCAGCATGCCTTTGCATAGTCGATGCTCGGCACGATGATCCTGTATCCGATGCCTTGGTTGCCGGTGAAGGCGCCCTGCCGTTCGCCCGATGCAATGGTGGGAGGGGTGCCGCCCGTGAGTTCGAGATAGAGCATGCCGTGATCAGCTTCGGTGGCAATCTCCATGAAGGCAAGGGCTTCGATGCTTTCGATATGCTCGCCGACGGTGATATGATCGATGCCCGTGCAACCCGAGAATGCGCTCGCTCCGATCGTCACGATGGCGGGAAGCTCGATCTTGCCGTTTTCGCCCGTGAGCGCGGTGCAACCCGCAAATGCGGCCTCGCCGATGGCGGTGACATTGGTGAAGATGACGCGTTCGAGGGCGGTGCAGTTCTCAAATGCGCCCGCGCCGATGGTGGTGACGCCGCCAAGGTCGATGGAGGTAAGCCATGTGTTGCCCATGAAGACGTCTTCGGCGATCGCCGTAATGGTAATCTCCTCTCCGCCGTATTCCGTCTGCCCCTTGGAGATGACAAGGTCGGTGGAGGAGCTGTCACTCGGGCGGTTGTATGCGATGAGCACGCCCTCTGCGTTCACCTCAAATTCGGGCCGCATATCGACTTCCACAGAGCCCTTGATGGTGTAGAGGTCTGCCTTGCGCCCTGCCGCCGTCCATGCCTCCGACCACGCGGTGCGGAAGGCCTCGACGTTTTCTTCGGGCACGACGATGACAAAGCCGCCCGCGGGCCAACGGAAGGGATCGTTTGCCGCCGCCCAGTCGATCTCGATGGCGTCGGGGGCTGTCCCGAGGAAGGTCACGCGCGTGAGCGTGTTATTGTTTTGGAAGACGTTCGCGCCGATCTTGGTGACGCTCGCGGGGATCACCACGGAGAGGACGTCTAACCCGTAGAACACCTTATCGGCGATCTCGGTCACGCCGTCGGGGATGGTGATATTTCTGGAAGTGCCCTTGTATTCGATGAGCACGGTGCCGTCGATGACGAAATCGTCCGTGTTGAGGGAGAATTCTTGATTGTCCCAATCGATGTTGAAGTAGAGGGTATCTACGATAACATATGTTTCATCATAGACGTAGAAGGTGCAGAGGGTATCGCCGAATACGACGACGCCCTCGAACGTCCCGCCTTCGGAGGTGTAGACCGCCTGGCCGTAGCCGTCGAGCGTGAGGGTGCCCGTGCCGTTCTTCTCGTTGAAGGTGCCGCTGTGCGTCTCGTCAAAGAGGACATAGATCTGGATGTAGCTCCCATCCTCATCCAGAACATAATTGAGGGTGAAGCGGAAGGTCGAATTCGTCTGTAAAGAAGAATATTCCCATTCGCCCGCAGCGCCCACATAGTTCTCTGTGCCATAGTAATGGCCAATATCGGTGAAGACGGGCTCCTCCTCCGCTCCATTGGCAGTATAGAGAACTGCTCCGCCGTAGCCGTCGAGATAGATCGCGGTGTCCATCAAGTATCCGTCGTCATAGAGGATATAGTTGCCGTATTCCTCGCCGCATTTGATGAAGTGGCCCTTGAGGTTTTCCATCTCGGGGATCGCCTCTTCCACGAGAATGAAGTAGAAGCCTTCATACTCACCTATGGGCAGATGCGTTACGGGGTCTAAGTAGAGGAATAAATACTCCTGCGCCTCGGGGTCATATTCATACAAGCCGTAGTCGCTTTGGATCTGTTCGCCCACCATATGGGAGACGATGCCGTTTTGATAGCCGTCGAGCGTGAGGATGTAGGCCTCCGGCTCGTCGGTGACATAGTTATATTGGAGGAAGGAGCCCATGGAGGCGTCGTCGCGCAGAACATAGCCATCCTCCGTGATGAGGCCGACGACGTCGCCGCCCTCCGTTTCTTCATAATAGAAGGTGAAGCCCGTAACCGTGCCCGTCTCCTGATCGATTTCGGCAAAGCCCAGCTTCTTTGTTTCGCCGCTCACGCGGACGGCAGAGCCGAAGCCCAAAACGCTCGTTCCGACATAGATCACATCATCGGATTGGCCCAACGCGTCGTTGTAGCCCTTGAGCCAGCAAGCGTAGAGGGTGATACTGCCTGTGGGGGTATATTCCTCGCCGACATGAAGATCGCCCTGCGTGAGATCGGCCTTGTGGTCGGGAGCGTCCGCCCAGCCGGCGAACAGCCAACCATCGGCCGTGTACGTTCCGTCGGGAATGGTGACGGAGCCGCCCGCATTCACGGTGATCGCGCCCACCGTGCCATCAACTTCCACGCCCTCGGGGGCATTGGGATCGAACGAAACGGTGTACGTCGAAGGCGGGGTGACTTCCTTCGTCTTGAGGGTGACGGTCACGGCGACCGCCTTCGCGGGCATGGTGAAACCGTAAACGCCTTCGCCCTTGTCTTCGACGGTGACGTCGGCGGAAGCGACGCTCTCGATCTCCTT
>CANQFB010000005.1 GCA_947598205.1 uncultured Clostridia bacterium | reverse complement strand
TCGGTGCGGACGTTTTTGTTTGCATAAAAAAAGCAGGAGCCGCGCGGGCTCCTGCTTTTCTCTTCTATCACTTGTTGATATACTTGAATACCTTTCCGAGCACAGAGGAGGAGATGTAGGGGCGGAACTTGCCGAGGTAGGCGAAGAACGTCTTGAAGAAGACGGAGTTGTCGCCGCCGATCTGATAGGTCGGAAGGCCGAAGTCGCCCTTGGTCTTGCCGATGAACAGGTCGCCGAATTCATCCTTCTCACTCGTCGTGAGGCTGTTGAAGAAGGGATCGTAGACGTAGTTCGTGTTGCCGCTTTGCTCTGCCACGACGGGCGCGGGAGCGGGAGCGGGGGCGGGGGCGGGGGCGGGGGCGGGGGTCTCTTCCTCGACGGGAGCCTCGGTCTCTTCGGGTGCGGGAAGCGCGGGGGTCTCTTCTACGGGAACGGTCTCCGCAGGGACGGGAGCCGCCTCTTCCGCGGGCGTTTCCTTCGTGCCGTTGCCGCGGACGAGCTCGAGCATCATGCGCTCGAAATCGCTCATCTCTTCTTCGGCGGGAGCCGCAGTCTGTTCGGGTGCGGCGGGTGCGGGCTGTTGCTCGACGACCTTCTGCACGACGGGTTGGACCACGGGGGTGGGAACGGGCGTCGGGACATTCTGGCGCACGGGCTGGATCACAGGCTGAGGCACAGGCACGGGTTGCGGTACATTACGCACAACGGGCTGGAGCACGGGCACGGGTACGGGAACGGGTACCTGCTGGATGAAGGGATGAGGATAATAGGGCGGATACGCCGGAGCTTGGGGCATCTGGAGAACCGTCATATTGGGCGCGGGCTGAGGCTGGGGAGCCATATAGGGGACGCCGTAGGGAGCCGCGGGCGCGCCATAGGGAGCGGCGGGCTGGGGCTGAGGAGCGGCGGCGGGAGCGGCGGGAGCCGCAGGCGCGTTGTTGATGTTGGTCACATAGGTAGGAGCGAAGTTGTTCTTCTGCGCATAGTTGGCGCTCTCTTCCATTCTCTGATCGAAGAGCGCATCGTCGCGTTCTCTGCGCGCCTTGATCCCGAGACGGATCGCAACCGTAAGGAAGACGATAAATCCGAGGAGCGTGCAGGCGAGGAGCAGGATGGAGCCGACGAGCCAATAGAGGTAGATCACATTGCCTACAGCGCCGGCGAACACATATCCGATGGGAACGTTCTGCGCAACCGCGGCGATGTAGAAGACGAGCGCAAAGAGGAAGAGCAGCCCGAAGCGGGTAGCGTCGAAGGTGTATCCCTTCTTGCTTGCGAAGCGGCAGATGGAGGCGATCACGTTGACCAGAACCAGATAGTAGAGGATCTGGCCGATGAGTTCATAGGCGACCTTGCTGAAATTGCCCATGATCGAGTCGACCGCGATGGGCCCCAAAATGGAGGTCTCGCCGGAGATGATGAAGGCGAAGAATGCGCCGAAGGCGAAGAGGAACCCGAAGAGGGCGCCGACGCCATGACCCCTGTTGACGACGCCGGCGGCGATCGCAAGGGCGATCACGCACACACCCGCGATGATGCAGATGGAGAGATCGAACATCCCCATGCCGAGCACGCCGCTGATCGCGATCCCCAAGGTGGAGGTGGCCATCATGAGAAGGACGTATGCGATGGTGACGACGACCGCGCTTGTGAAGGCGCAGACCTTCGCGTTTCTTCTCGAGCAGAGGCCGACGATCATGCAGACGAGCGAGGTGAGCACGGCGATCACGAGGAAGAAGGCGAGGATGATCTCCAGATAGCTTTGGATGCCGCTGATCGACCCGATCGCGCCCGCACCGTGGAAGAGCGCCTCAAAGACGGCCCAGATGAACCCGAACAGCGTATCATGCAACGCGACGGGGGCGGAGCTGATGCCGCCGTCTAAAATGGGAGAAAAGATCGACGGAGCGAACTTGGAGAGCGCGCCGATGAAGAGGCCGCCCGCCGCGAGCAGG
The DNA here is from genome assembly GCA_947598205.1 of uncultured Clostridia bacterium. Taxonomy (GTDB): domain Bacteria; phylum Bacillota; class Clostridia; order Christensenellales; family Borkfalkiaceae; genus Gallimonas. The sequence continues at coordinate 91,268 of CANQFB010000005.1, read as the reverse complement.
AAAAAGATGACGCCGAGTACGCGATAGCCGGCGACGCGGGGTCTTACTTCTTCGATGTCGTCGTTTTCGAGATTGTATTCCATAAGATACCTCCGACGCTTTCTTTTGCGAAAGCTGATTGTCTATGATATTATAACATGAAAGAATACGGGTGTCAACACGGAAGAGAAAAAAAATGCCTTCCAAAATGAAAAAAATCATATATTTTTTGTCAGGCGTGCGCATATACGTTTCCAAAATTGGAAAGACAAGACAAAACCGCCCTTTTGGCGGTTGAAAAAGGGGGCGTGGCGTGGTATAATGGAAGGCGTTTGCGGGGATCTCCGCAGGGAGGATGATATGGAAGGCCGGGAAATTTCGGAAAAAAAGGCGTTGAAAAACAAGCGGCTCAAGCGGTTTGCCATCGCGATCGGCGCGATCATGCTTGCGACCCTGCTTTTTTTGGCGGGCTGGTTCGCCATGTGGTTCTCGCTCGGGAAGAATGCGCGCGGGTTCCTTTGGGCGGTGAAAACGGCCAAACGCCACTTCTACAAAGATATAACCGAGGAGGAGATCTACGAAGAAGTCTTCGATTCCCTCACCGATGCGCTCGACCCCTATTCGCAATATTTCGCCAAGGAAGAGCACGAGGCGGAGCTCGACCGCACCGCGGGAAAGAGCGCGGGATACGGTTTTTCCCTCTACGACGAGGGCTCCGTCCCCGTCGTCTATTCGCTCTCGGGCAACTCTCCCGCCGAGCTTGCGGGCGTGAGAAACGGCATGTATGTCACGGGATTCGGCGCGGCGGGCGGAGAACTTTCGTCGGGCACGCGTCAGGATGTTTCTGATTTTTTGGATAAAGCGGATGGCCCCGTCGTCTTCCGTTGCGGGTACGAAAGGGACGGTTCGGATGCGCAGGACTATACGTTCGAGTACGGCGCATACCGCGTTTCCTACTGCCTGTATCGCGACATGGGTGGGGCATATCGCTTCGATCCGAACGATCTTGGGAGCATGATCGATCTTCACGACCCCCTCGAGGGGGCAGACGCGGATACCGCCTATATCCGCTTCGACCGCTTCTACGGGACGGCGGCGGAGGAGTTTGAAGCCTGCCTCGCCCTCATGAAGGAGCGCGGGAGGAAGGACCTCATCATCGACCTCCGCGGGAACGGCGGCGGGTATCTCAACGTGTTCAGCGAGATCAGCGCCCACCTTCTGAAAAATGCGCAGGGCAACCGCCCCATCGTCGCGACGGCCAGATACAGGAACGGATCGGAGCTCGTCTACCGCGCTCCCGCGAATGATTACGACAAGTATTTTACAGAAGATTCCGAGGTGTATATCATCGCAAACGAGAATACCGCCTCGGCCTCCGAATGTCTCATCGGCGCCCTCGTCACTTACGGTACGCTCGGCCCCGATCCCTACAGCCATATCTACCTGCGGGCGAACGGCGGCGCGGCAAAGACGTACGGAAAGGGCATCATGCAGTCCACCTACACCGATAGTGCGGGCAATGCGCTCAAACTCACCGTCGCACAGATCTTCTGGCCCGACGGCACGAGCATCCACGGCAAGGGCGTCACCGAAGAGGACGGCGCGAAGACGCTCGCGGGGCGCACGATCTTCGCGGGCGAAGATACCATCCTGCGGGCGATGCTCCTCGACATCGCAGGGGCTTAACCGAGGCGGTTCAAATAGGCTTCGAGAATTTTTTCCGCGCCGTTCCCGCTTGGGGTGCGGCGCTCTTTTTCTGCCTCTTTCAGTGGAGGCTCTTCGGACATGGGTGCTTTTTTTTCTGTAGAAGAGGAAGCGACGGGCGAATTGAGGGCGGAGAGCGAGGCGATCAGTTCGCGGTTTTCGCGATAGAACGCGAGGAAGGAGCGGAGCTTTTCCGCAAGGGACGGGTCGTTGTTCGCCGCAAAGAGGGCGATAAGAAGGGCGATCTCCATGACATCATGGTATGCGGCGAACAAAAAAGCCGTTCCCCGCATACCATACAGCGTGAGGTGACTATGGGAGATTTTGCAAGTTATACGCCCAAGGGCGGCAAAAAACAGGATGAAACGCTCGAAGGCGAAGTGCAGACGATCGTGAACGCCTTCCGCGGCAAACCCGAGAGCGAGATGCTGAAGGCCATCTATACGAAGGCCGTCGAGGGAAAGAAGAACGGGACGCTCACGAACGAACAGATCGACGCCTTCTACGCACAGCTTTCCCCCCTTCTCGACGGCGTGCGGCGGAGGAAGTTAAAAAAGATCGTCGAGGAGCTCAAAAGAATTTAGATTTTTGCGAGCGCGGAGATGAGGGCGTCGACCTCCCGCATACTTTGGAAGGGGGAGAAGGAGGCGCGCACGAGCCCGCTCTCCGCTGTCCCGAGCGCCTTATGCGCAAGGGGCGCGCAATGGAGCCCTCCGCGCACGGCGATGTCGAAGCGGTCGGATAAGATCCCTGCGAGCTCTTCCGAGGGTACCATGTCGTGGGAGAAGGATACGATCCCGCATTCGTTGGGCTCGGAATATGCCCTGTAGTGCGGCATTTGGGCGAGGGAGGAGAGAAGGGCTTTTGTGAGGCGGAGGAGGTTTTCCGCACCCTCTCTTTGGCGCGATTTTACCGTGAGCGCTCCCTCGAAGAGGGCGGCGACGGCGGGATAGGAGAGTGTGCCCGCCTCGAGACGGTCGGGATAGAAGGTAGGCATATCGAGGCTATAGCTCTCGCTCCCCGTTCCGCCGAAGAGGATGGGATCGGGGTCGAAACGGTCGGAAAAGAGGAGTGCGGCCGCGCCTTGGATGGCATGCAGTCCCTTATGTCCGGCGAGGGCGAGGGCGTCGATGCCCGTCTTTTTCATATGGATGGGAATGTGCCCCGCCCCCTGCGCGCCGTCCGCAAAGAGGAGGACGCGGGCGGGAATGGCGCGCCTGATCGCCGCAAGATCGGGGGCATAACCCGTCACGTTGGAGGCCGTCGTCACACAGCAGACGCGTGTATTTTCGCGGACGAGCGCGGCGACCGCCTCGGGATGGAGCTTGCCGTCTTCGCCGAGAGGGGCAATATCATACGATACGCCCGCCGTCTTCTTGAGATGTTCGAGGGGACGGAGGACGGAATTGTGTTCGATGCAGGTACACACGGCATGGTCTCCCGCCTTGAGCGTTCCGAGGAGCATAAGGTTGAGCGCCTCCGTGCAGGAACGCGTGAAGACGACGCGCTCATATCCGTAACCGCCGAAGATTTCGGAGAGGAGGTTGCGGCAGGCAAGGACGCGTTCCGCAAGGGCGATCGAGAGCCTGTGCCCGCTGCGGCCGGGGTTGGCCGAGAGGCGCAGGGCGGCCAGCGTTGCGCTCTGCACGGCGGCGGGTTTGAAGCCGCCCGTGGCGGCGTTATCGAGATAGATCATGCTTTTCTCCGTGGCAGGGAATATATTATAATGTATTATACGAAGGAGGGGAACCATTCATGACGGTTTTAGCGGTATTCCGATCGCGCGCGCAGACGCTCGATTTTATCGCCCTTTTGCGAACGTTGGGCGTTCCCGCACAGGCGGTCTCGACGCCCAAAGAGGCGGGGGTCGGCTGCGGGATCTCGGCGCGCTTCGACGAGCGGTTTCTCGAAAAGGCCAAACTTGCCCTGAAGAAAAAGCCTTATTCCTCCTTTGCGGGATTTTTGCGGGAGGGGCGTTATCTCGGCGGGTGAATTTTCCTTGCAATTTTTTCCTTCGCGCGGTATAATGCTCCTATGGACATCAATGCGATCCTGAAGGAACTTGGCAGGCTCTATCCCGATGCGAAGCCCGCTCTGCACTTTTCGAGCCCGTACGAATTTCTCGTCGCCGTCATGCTCTCGGCGCAGTGCACCGATGAGCGCGTCAACAAGGTGACGGAGAAACTCTTCGTAAAATACAATACTCCCGAACGGATGCTCTCCCTCTCGCAGGAAGAGCTCGAGCGCCATATCTACTCGTGCGGGTTCTTCCGCAGTAAGGCGGCGCATATTCTCTCCGCCTCGCGCGATATTATGGAGAAGTTCGGCGGCGAAGTGCCTTCCACCCTCGCGGAGTTGCAAACGCTGGCGGGCGTCGGGAGGAAGACGGCCAACGTTGTCTATGCCGTCGCCTTCGGCGGCGACGCGATCGCGGTGGATACCCACGTCTTCCGCGTATCCAACCGTCTGGGGATCGCCCAAGGGAACACACCCGAAAAAGTCGAGGAAGGCCTCATGCGCGTCATCCCGAAGGAGGAATGGTCGCGTGCGCACCACCTTCTCATCTATCACGGGCGGCGGGTATGCCACGCGCAAAAGCCCGCGTGCGAGCAGTGCACGCTTGCGGATATGTGCAAATTCAGGCTTGCGCATACGGGCAAATAGGCGCGTTTTGCATCTTCGCGTATAAAAACCTCCTTCGCGGACGAAAATGACCGCAGGAGGTTTTTTTGATGACCGAACTTACGGCAAAAGATCTGGACGTGCTCGTCCAAGTACTCACGGGAGAAGAGATGGCATGCAAGAAGGCGCGGCTGTTTTCCAACACCTTGACGGACGCCGCCCTCGCGCAGGAGATGGGCCGCATCGCGATGCAACATGAGGAGCGCTTCAACGCCCTCTGCGCACTTTTGGAAGGAGGGAAACAATGAAACAGACGAAACGGGAAACGACGCTCTCTGAAAAAGACGCCCTGCAAGATCTCCTCGATCAGGAGAAACTGCTCATGAACTACTACTCCGCGGCGCTCACGGAGGGCAGTTCGCAGGCCTTCCGCAAGGCCATTCTCAAAAATTACACCGCCCATGCGGAGACGCAGTTCTCCGTCTTCGAGCAGATGCTCGCCCGCGGCTACTACGAAGTCCAGCCCGCGGCGAAGATGATGATCGACCAAAACGCCGAGAAATTCCAAAAGGTTAAAAAACAGCTCGCAGCCAACTGAAGGGCATAAAGTCTTCCGAATGGGAACATACTGATCCGCGGAGGAGTGTTATGGCCAAGAAGAAAGGGAAGAAGGGCAAAGAGCTCTATGCGCACAATCCGCACTATTGCATGATCACCCCCGACCCCAAGAGAAAGGACGAAGAGGATATTTCCTCTGCGGGCCAATCGTGAAGGTATCCCCCGATTTTTCGGGGGATACTTACACTTTGCACCATCTTTGCGCATACGATGGAGTATGACCGAAAAAGACTTGAGATCTTGTGCGCTCTTCGATCTTCGCCATACCCTTGCCGCCGAGCTATTTCTCGCTTTTCGCTATCCTTGGGAGATTTTGCCCCATATTTCCAAGGAAATTTCCTATATTTCGACAACCATCGAATTAAACTTCATACAGCTTTCCGAGGGTGTGTTCGTCCATCGGAGCGCGAGTATCGCCTCCTCTGCCACCTTGCATGCACCCTGCATCATCTGCGCACGTGCACAGGTGCGATGCGGTGCATATTTGCGCGGGGGCGTCCTCGTGGGGGAGGATTGCGTCGTGGGGAATTCCGTCGAACTCAAAAATTGCATTCTCTTCGACGGCGTTCAGATCCCCCATTTGAGCTATGTGGGAGATAGCGTCTTGGGCTATCAGGCCCACCTCGGAGCGGGGGCGATCGTCTCCAATTTGCGCGCCGATAAGTCGCCCGTCACCATTTGTTGCGGCGGGGAGCGCATTGCAACGGGCCTCAAAAAGTGCGGGGCATTTCTCGGCGATCATGCCGAAGCGGGGTGCAACGCCGTTTTGAACCCGGGGGTCGTCCTCGGGAGGCGCGCCCGCGTCTTTCCGCTCGTCTCCGCCCGCGGCTTCCACCCTGCGGATCGTATCGTGAAGGATAGTTCCATCGCTTCCCCGCCCGCCCTTTCGGAATGAGAGCGCGGGCTATAAAAAAACCGCCGAAATTTCGGCGGCATTTTTATGCTCTTATTTCAGCACGGAAAGAGTTCTTCCATGGGCACTGCGAGGACAAGCGCGATGGTGTAGACCTCCTTATCGCTTGCAGAGCGAAGTTGGCCTTCGAGCTTGGAATAGCTCGTCGGATTGATGTCGAGCCCGGCAACTTGCAGGCGCGCCACAAAATCCTTTTGCGAAATGGCGCGTTCCTTCCGAAGCCCTTCGACCCGTCTGCCGATGAGATTCGCGCTCCCGTACTCCTTCTTCCTGACCTTCATATCCCCTTCCCATATTTCTTTTTTGGAATTTTATCATATGAAATTCTTGACATAATTCCAATTTAGAATTATAATGAACGAAATCGCGGAATTTATCCGCGAGAGGCGAAGGGCCGCTTAAAAGCAGAATTCCAATGAAAAAGGACAAAGGGCAAACCGTCGGGAAATGGTCGTATGGCCGCGGCTTATACGGTGAATACGAACTCGACGGCGACAATTTGACCATCTTTCGGACGAAGTTCGGAATGAGGATGCTCATCGGCGAGGGAAGCGTCGGAAGGGATACGCTCACCTTGCGGCTGATCGCGCATTCCATGGAAAATGAGGGTACCATGTCCGTGGAAGCGCCATCAGAAACGCCGAAATTGGGCGTGGTCTATGTGCCGCATGCCGAGGAGGAGGGGTTTTCTGCGAAGGCGGGCGGGCGTCCCTCGGGAAAGATTTTTATCGCGGGAAGTTACCTCGGGCGCAGGGTAGATTCGATCGCCTGCGCCGCGTTTGAAGGGTGCGGCCTCGTTACGGACGTGCGCATCGGAGAGGGCGTAAAATTTCTCGGGGCGCGGGCTTTTTTTGAATGCCGTTCGCTCAGAAAGATCGTCCTGCCCGCGGGGATCGAACGCATCGGAGAGCACGCCTTCTTCGGGTGCAGTGCGCTTGAAGAGGCGGTTTTACCCGAAGGCGTCGTCGAGATCGGCAACCACGCATTTGAGTTCTGCCGCTCTCTGAAGAGGGTCTGCCTCCCCCAAAGCCTGAAGAAGATCGGCCACGGCGCATTTTGGGGATGCCTTTCGCTAGCCGAGACAAGGATCGCCGACCTCGGCGCATGGTGCGGAGTGACATTTGAGGGAACGGACGCCAACCCGCTCTCGTGCGGGGCGGGAATTTATGCCGCAGACGGAGGAAGAGTAGAGGCGGCTATCCCAAACGGCGTCTCCGAGATCGGGGCGTATGCCTTTGCAGGGAGCAAACTTGAAGAGGTGACCATTCCGAAAAGCGTCAAACGCATCGCGCCGAACGCCTTCGAGAATTGCGCATCGCTCACCCATATCTACTTTGGGGGAACGGTTGGGGAATGGCTCGCAGTGGAGAAAAAGGGCTTTGCGAACGGGACGGGGGACTATTGTGTCGTCTGCACAGACGGCAAGATCGAAAAGGGCGGGACGCTCAAGAAAAAATAGACGCAATACAAAAAAGCCGCCGCTTTTTTCTGAAAGCGGCGGATTTACGTTTTATCGGATTATTTTATACGTTGAAGCGGAAGAGGACGACGTCGCCGTCCTTCATCACATAGTCCTTGCCCTCCGAGCGGACCTTGCCCTTTTCGCGCGCGCCCGCGAGCCCTCCGCAGTCGAGCAAGGTCTCGTAGTCGACGACTTCGGCGCGGATGAAGCCCTTCTCGAAATCGGAGTGGATCTTTCCTGCGGCCTGCGGGGCTTTGGTCCCCTTCACGATGGTCCACGCGCGGGTCTCTTTTTCGCCCGCGGTGAGATAGGAGATGAGCCCGAGCAGGGAATAGGAGGCCTTGATGAGCTTGGAAAGCCCGCTCTCCTTGAGGCCGAATTCCTCCAGAAAGATTGTCCTGTCCTCTTCGTCCATTTGGGCGAGCTCCTCCTCCGTCTTTGCGCATACGACGATGGTCTCCGCGCCGTGCTCTGCGGCGTATTTTTTTACGGCTTGAACAAGGGGCAAGAGCTCATCGGGGGTACCCATGTCCGCCTCTTTGATGTTCGCGCAGTAGATGACGGGCTTCGCCGAGAGGAGGAAGAGGTTGTCGAGAAGAGCCTTCTCTTCTTCGGAGACGGCAAGGGAGGAGGCGGGTTTTTCCTCCTCGAGATGGGCCTTCAACCGCCCGAGGAAGGCAAATTCCGCCGAAGCCGCCTTATCCGAACCGCCGCGGGCGGCGTTGCGGATGCGGTCTTCCCGCTTTTCGACGGCCTCGATGTCTGCGAGAATGAGCTCCAAGTTGATAGTCGTGATGTCGCGGACGGGATCGATGGAATTTTCGACGTGGGTGATATTTTCATCCTCGAAGCAACGGACGACGTGGACGATGGCGTCGACCTCGCGGATATGCGAGAGGAACTTATTCCCGAGACCTTCGCCGCGGCTCGCCCCTTTCACGAGACCTGCAATATCGACGAATTCGACGACGGCGGGGGTCACTTTCTTGCTTGAATAGAGGGCGGCGAGTTTTTCGAGACGCTCGTCGGGCACGGCGACGACGCCGACGTTGGGTTCGATGGTGCAGAAGGGGTAATTGGCCGCCTCCGCGCCCGCATGGGTGATGGCGTTGAACAGGGTGGATTTCCCGACGTTGGGAAGCCCCACGACTCCGAGTTTCATGGCAATATCTCCAATCAGATCTTCGCCGTCTATTATAAAACATTTTCTCGGAATGGGCAAGTCTTTCGGTTGCTTAAAATACAAAAATATGGTAAAATAGGATTTTGACAAAGGAGATGCAAATGGATCATAAGGCTTATATCGCACAAAGATTGCACGTGGAGGGGGTCAGCCCCGAGGAGATCGCGGGTTGCATCGTCGTTCCGCCCGATGCGGGGATGGGGGATCTCGCCCTGCCCTGTTTCAAATTCGCGAAGATCTTGCACAAATCCCCCGCGCTCATCGCCGAGGAGCTTGCGCGCGCCTATCCCGCCGACGAGGTGGTGGAAAGGGCCGCGGCCTTGAACGGCTATCTCAACTTCAGCCTGAATAGAACGGGGCTCGCAAAGGAGACCCTCGACCGCATCGAAGATGAGGGATCGAAATACGGCTCCTCGGACATGGGTAGGGGAAAGACCGTCTGTATCGACTATTCTTCCGTCAATATCGCAAAGCCCTTCCATATCGGGCATCTCTCGACGACGGTGCTCGGCGGGGCGCTCTACCGCATCTACAATTTCCTCGGATATAAGGCGGTGGGCATCAACCACCTCGGCGACTACGGCACGCAGTTCGGCAAGCTCATCTGCGCCTACAAACATTGGGGGGAGCGCGAAGAGGTGGAAAGGGGCGGCATCCACGCCGTGAACGACCTCTATGTGCGCTTCAACCGCGAGGCGACGGAGGAGATGGAGGCCGAAGCGCGCGAATATTTCCGCCTCATCGAGAGCGGGGATAAAGAGGCGAACGAACTCTTCGAGTGGTTCAAACGCCTCACCCTTGCCTATGTGCAGAAGATCTACGACCGCCTTCACATCACCTTTGATAGCTACGCAGGTGAACGCTTCTACACCGATAAGATGCAACCCGTCATCGACGAACTCAAAGAGAAGGGCCTTCTCGTCGAAAGCCAGGGGGCGCAGATCGTCGATCTCGAGCCCTACGGCATGCCGCCTTGCCTCATTCTGCGCTCGGACGGCGCATCGCTCTACGCCACCCGCGACCTCGCCGCCGCGATCTACCGCAAGAACACCTATGATTTTGAAAAGTGCCTCTATGTCGTCGCCTACCAGCAAAATTTGCACTTCAGGCAGGTCTTCAAGGTCTTGGAGCTCATGGGGAAGGATTGGGCGAAGGATCTCGTCCACGTCGCCTACGGCATGGTGAGCCTCGAGGAGGGGGCCATGTCCACGAGAAAGGGCAACGTCGTATGGCTCGAAGACGTCATCTCCCGCTGTGTGGAGAAGGCATTCGCCATCATTTCGGAGAAGAACCCCGACCTCGAAGAGAAGGAGGCGGTGGCCGAGAAGGTGGGCGTGGGGGCCGTCGTCTTCGGCGCGCTCTACAACAGCAAGATCAAGGATATTGTCTTCTCCTATGATAAGGCGCTCAACTTCGACGGCGAGACGAGCGTCTATGTGCAATACACATGCGCCCGCGCAAATTCCGTCCTCGAAAAGGCGAGAGGGAAGGGGATCGCGTGGAAGGGCGCAACGGCTTCGGAGCCCTGCGCGCAGGAGTTCGACCTTCTGAAGGCGCTCGCAGAGTTCCCCGACGTCGTGAGATCGGCGGCGAACGCCTATGAGCCGAGCATCGTCGCGCGGTATTGCGTAGATGTGGCGCAAAAGTTCAACAAATTCTATATCGACTGCAAGATCATGGGGGCGGATTCGGACATGGTACGGGCATTTCGCCTGCGTATCACCGAGGCGACCCTCACGACTCTGACGAACGCCCTGACCCTTCTCGGCATCGGCGTTCCCGAGAAGATGTGATGGGAAAGGCCGTTCTGTTTGATCTGGACGGGACGCTCATCGATACCCTTCCCGATATTCGCCTCTCCCTCAACGAGACGCTCTCCGGGTTCGGCTATCCGCTCCTTTCCGCCGAAGAGACGCGCGCCTTTATCGGAGACGGGGCAAAGAAACTTGTGGAGCGCGCCCTTCCCGCAGGAGCTCCCGATTTTGGGGCGGTGTATGCCGATTTCCGCGCCCGTTATGCGGCAAGCGCGAACGCGCTCACCCATCCCTTCGCGGGGATCGAAACGCTCCTTCGCACGCTCAAGGAGATGGGGATCGGGCGCGCCGTCGTCACCAATAAGCCCGCGGAGGCCGCACAGAGGACGGTGGAGCAGTTCTTCGGCGGCCTCATCGATTTTGTGGGCGGCGACAGCGGGGAATTTCCCATTAAGCCCGACGCGGCGCTCTCCCTCCATGCGGCGAAAAAAATGGGGGCAAAGACGGAAGATTGTCTCTTCGTCGGCGACGGCGAGGCGGACGTTTTAACGGCACGGAACGCGGGCATGGGCGGGGTCTTTGTGCTCTGGGGATACCGTTCCAAGGCACAGCTCGAGGCGGTAGGGGCGGAGCGTTTCGTCTCCTCCCCGCGCGAACTTCTCGCCTTCTGCAATCGCCTTTGGCAGGGAAAATAATTTTCTTTTTTTATTTTTTCAAACGTATTGCCAAGGCGTTTTCTTTATGATATAATAGACGCAGAATTTCATCAATAAGGAGATAACTATCATGAAAAGATGTGCTGTTTGCGGTGAGATCGTGCCCGACGACTGCGAAGTCTGCCCCGTCTGCAAGGCGAGGAAGTTCGAGCCCATCGAAGAGAAGGAATTTGCTTGCGAGCACCACGTCGGCGACGGCGTTGTCGAAGACCAAGAGGTGATGGACGGCCTTCGCGCCAACTTCCAGGGGGAGTGCACCGAAGTGGGCATGTACCTCGCAATGGCGCGCGTCGCCGAGAGGGAAGGCTATCCCGAGATCGCCGAGGCCTACAAGCGCTATGCCTATGAGGAGGCCGATCACGCATCCAAATTCGCCGAACTTTTGGGCGAAGTCGTCACCCCTTCCACCAAGAAGAACCTCGAGCTCCGCGCCGCCGCGGAGGCGGGCGCATGCGAAGGCAAACTCGCCCTTGCAAAGCGCGCGAAGGAACTCGGCTACGATGCGATCCACGATACCGTCCACGAGATGGCCAAGGATGAAGCGCGCCACGGCGCAGGCTTCAAAGGGCTTCTGAAGCGCTATTTCCCCGCGAAGGAGAGCGCGTCCAAGCCCGCTTACCTTCTCCTCTGCAAGGCGCCCAAATAAGCCCTTTGCACATACCAAAGAAATACTTAAGATGAGAAAGAGACGGGCCGATCTGCCCGTCCCTTTTCTTGTGGGATCGGGGCGGTAGAGTTTGTAAATTCACATTCTACTCACAGTAGAACGGTTGACAAACGCGCGCGCACGCGTTATAATGGAGCTATGGAAGAAAGGGATCTTTCGGAAATCATCGGAAAAAACGTCATGCGTCTCCGCAAGACTGCCAATATGACCCAGCAGGAGCTCGCGGAGAAGCTCGGCTATTCGGATAAGTCCGTCTCGAAATGGGAGCAGGGGAACGGCCTCCCCGATATTCGCACGCTCGCGCAGATCGCCTCCCTCTTCAACGTCACGGTGGACGATCTCATCCATGAGCGGCCCGACCGCGCCATCATGCCCGCCAAGACGCGCTTCTTAAGGCGCATGATCATCATGCTGTGTGCGGTGGCCTTGTGCTGGCTCGTCGCCGTGCTCGTCTATGTCGTCGGCGGAGTGGTCTTTCCGAAGGAGAAGCTCTTCTGGCTGGCCTTTCTGTATGCCGTTCCCGTCTCGGCGGTCATCGTGCTCGTTTTCAGCTGTATCTGGTCGTATAAGTGGGCGCGGCTCGTCTCCATTTCCGTCCTCATCTGGACGGCTCTCGCCTGCATCTATTTCACCGTCTATTCGATCGCGCCCCATGCGAGGCTTTGGCTCATCTTTCTCATCGGGGTGCCCTTACAGTTCCTCGCCCTCTTCTTCTTCCTCTGGTGGAAGCGGTTGAGGCCGAGCCGTTGATCTTTGCGCCCTTGTACGGACATGGGGCGCCTTTCCGTCTTCACAGGAGGATGAATATGAGAGAAATTCCTATTCCCGCGCATGAAGAAGAGCGGGCAAAAAAGCGTAGAACGCTTCGGCGCACGGTGCGCTTTCTCGGCGTCCTTACGGTCGCCTCGGCGGGCCTTGCCATCGCCTGCCTTCTGGGCGTCTTTGTCGCCGCCATCGTGGCGGAGTTCAACCGCGGCGCGGCAACGCTCTGCTACTATCTTGCGGCGGGGTTCGGGGGCGGCGCCGTCCTCTTCGCCCTGCTCGCCGTCCTCTTCGGCAAACTCTCTGCCCGCCTCGATTTGCGCCTTACCGACTATTGCGAGCGGTGCGACGGGGAGGATAGTTTCTATGTGGGAGAAGGGACGCTCGCGACCTTCTGCGAAGACAGGCTCCGCCTGCACGGCGAGGAGGGGGACCGGGAGATCTTCATCCCCTATTCCGAGATCCGCGTCTTTTCCGTTTGCACGCGCATTCTTCCCCGCGAGAAGGGGAAATGGTCGGTCGTGCTCGAGATCCCCCGCCGCTATATAGAGAAGGAATGGGCCGTCTCCAAAGACGATCCGCCCGCGCTCGTGCAGACGGACGCGAAAGACCGCCTCTTTCATACCCTCGAAAAATACGGAATCGAAGCGCTCGGCGAGCATATGCCTTCGGACATGCCCTCGGGCAAAAAGTTCAAACCGCAGAAAAAATGCTATCTTCCCGATAGGAAAAAACGCAGACGCGCGCTCATAACGGGCGGGCTGGGGCTCGCGCTCATCGCGGCGGGAGTTCCCATTGCGATTCTCTTCAACATGACCGCGGGTATCGTGCTCGGCGTCTTCGGCGCGTTCTTCCTCGCCCGCTCCTCCATCTCCTTCGTGCGGGCGCGCGGCATGCTCGCCGCCTATGGGGAGGGGATCTATTGGCGGGAGACCGAGCGGCGCGAGAGCGTCTTTCTGAAGTGGGAAGAGGTGGAGCGCATCCAAAGGGGAGAACACAAGGGATTCCCCATCCTCACGGTGCACTGCCCCTACGGCGATTATCATTTCCCCGATGTCGGCGATATGTGGGCCTTTCTTTCGGAACATTACGGGGAGAAATGCGATGCGTGAGCTCAAGATCGGCGGCGTCTACCGCCATTTCAAGGGCAATTACTATCGCGTCGAAGGGACGGCCAGAGAGAGCGAGACGGGCGAAGAGCTCGTCCTCTACCGCCCCCTCTATGGCGAGGGCGGGCTTTGGGCGCGGCCGCTTGCGATGTTCCTCTCCGAGGTAGACCGCGAAAAATACCCTTCCGTTCAACAAAAATACCGCTTCGAGGAGGTCCTCTCCGGGAGGTAAGCGGAGGAAGCTATGCTGTGTGCATGTTGCGGAAAAAATTCCGCAAAACTCTATAAGCGCGATGCGGAAGGGAAAGAGATCACCCTCTCCCTCTGCGCGGAGTGCTACGAAAAGCTCTACCCCGAACGCGGGGAAGGGGGCGATTTTTTCGCGTCCTTCGTGGGCGGGGAGGAGAAGGGGGAGAAATGTTGCCCCGCCTGCGGCACCACCCTCGCGGCCTTCCGCCACACGGGGCTTTTGGGTTGCGCCTATTGCTATACGGCGTTCCGCACCGAACTCCTTCCCGCCGTGCGGTATGCGCAGGGAAAACTTCACCATGAGGGAAAGGCCCCGAGCGGTCTGGCGGACGAGCAGTACGATACCATCCGCGAACTCGTACACGAACAGGAGCGGCTCAAGACCTGTATCCGTGCGGCGGAGGCGGAGGGAGACGATTTCGTCGCGAGGAAGCTCAAAAGCAGGCTCGCGAACATCAACAGACGGCTTTACGGCGGGGAGGGCGAAGAATGAGCCCCAAACTCGAATATGAGAGCGTCGCAGTCTCTTCGCGCATCCGCCTCGCCCGCAACTTCAAAGATTACCCCTTTCCCGCGCTCCTCATGAAGGACCCCCACGCGGAGGAACAGGCCAGCGAGATGATCCGCCTCCTTTCGGCGGAGCTCACGAGCATGGAGGAATTCCGCCTCTATGAGATGAAGAAGATCTCGGATGCGGAGGCTGAACTTCTCAAGGAGCGCTACCTCATCTCGCGCGATCTCATCGCCCACAAAGGGATCTCGGCCGCCCTCGTCTCGGAGGACGAGAGCATCTCCGTCATGATCAACGAAGAGGACCATGTCCGCGAGCAGTACTTCATGAAGGGGCTCGATCTCTCCCGCGCCTACGAGCGCATCTCGGGCATCGACGACATCATCTCAGATTCCATTCCCTTTGCATACGATGAAGAGCTGGGCTACCTCACCGCCTGCCCGACCAACCTCGGCACGGGGCTTCGGGCGTCCGTCATGCTCTTCTTGCCCGCCCTCTCGCGGCGGGGGCGGATCAAGCGCATCATGCCCACCCTGACCCGCCTCGGCCTCACCGTGCGCGGCGTGTTCGGGGAGGGGAGCGGCGCGGAGGGAGACCTCTTCCAGATCAGCAACGAGGTGACCCTCGGCCTCTCGGAGGTGAATATCCTCGAGGAAGTGGAACAGACGGTCACAAAACTCGTCGATATGGAGCTTGCGGAGCGCACCCGCATGAAGGTGGAGGAGGGGCGTTCTCTCGAGGACCGCATCTTCCGCTCGCTCGGCGTCTTGTCCTGTTGCCGCCTTCTCGAAGAACGGGAGTTCGTGAGCCGCATCTCCGATATCAAACTCGGCATCGCGCTGGGGCTCTTCGGCGACGGGGGCGGCGCGGACGGACGGATGGACGCGCTCGACGAACTTCAGATCGCCATGCGGCCGGGCGGGCTCAAATACAGGAGCGGAGAGGCGGCGAACGCAGAGCGGCAGAGCGAATTGCGGGCGGAATATGTCGCACAGGCCCTTCGGGCAATGAAATTATTCTGATCGGAGGATCACTTTGAATACGAAAAACACCGAGCATCTTGATCAGGTCCTGCTCATCGCGCAGGAGGCGGCCAAACGCTACGATACGACGTATATCGGCACCGAACATCTCGTCTTCGGCATGCTCTGCGTCGACGACAGTACGGCGGGCAAGCTCCTCGTGGAAGCGGGCGCCACGCTTGAAAAATATACCGAGGCCTTCCGCCGTTGCGTCCAGCACGGGGGGACGATCTACGGCTACACTCCGCGCACCAAGAAGGTCATCGACCGCGCCTTGGAACTCGCCTTGGAGAGCAATTCCTTCAGTCCTCTCGTGGGCACGGAGCACATGCTCCTCTCCATCCTCATGCTCGACGAGAGCCTTGCCGCCCGCCTTTTGAAGAGCATCGGGACCGACCTTTCCGCCCTCGAAGACCGCCTCGCAAAATTTGTGAACAGCGATGCGGAAGACGACGTTCCCCCCACCCATGTCCGCAATGAACCCGCTCAAAAATGGACCAACGCGCGGAAACTCATGTCGTCTGTCCGCGAGGAAGAAGATCCCTCCGAGCCCCCGCCCTATATGCAGTACGGCGTCGATCTCACCCAGCGTGCGCGCGAGGGGAAGCTCGATCCCGTCATCGGGCGGCGCAAGGAGATCGAGAAGGTCATCCAGATCCTCTCGCGCAGGACGAAGAACAACCCCGTCCTCGTCGGCGAGCCGGGCGTGGGGAAAAGCGCCGTCATCGAGGGGCTTGCGCGCGCCATCGTCGAGGGGGACGTCCCCGAACTTCTGCGCGATAAAAAGGTCTTCTCGCTCAATCTCACGGGGCTTCTGGCGGGGGCGAGATACCGCGGCGACTTCGAGGAACGCTTAAAGACGGTCACCGACGCCATCATCAAGGATAAGAACGTCATCCTCTTCATCGACGAGATCCACATGATCGTGGGGGCGGGAAGTTCCTCCGAGAACAATATGGACGCCTCGAATATCTTAAAGCCCATGCTCGCCCGCGGCGAACTCCAGACGGTGGGCGCTACCACCAACGAGGAATACAGGAAATATATCGAAAAGGACGCCGCACTCGCGAGGAGGTTCACCCCCGTCCTCGTCGAACAGCCCACCATCGAGGATTCCATCGTCATCTTGCAGGGGCTCAAGGATAAGTACGAAGCGCACCACAACGTCGCCATCACCGATGCCGCGATCGAGGCGGCCGTCAACCTCTCCGACCGCTACGTCACCGACCGTTTCCTCCCCGATAAGGCCATCGACCTCATCGACGAAGCGGCCTCCCGCGCCCGTCTCAATTCCTACAACGGCCCTGCGGAGCTCCGCGAGATGGAGGATAAACTCGCCCGTCTCACCGCAGAGCGGGAAAAGGCGGTAAAGTGGGAAGATTACACCCGCGCCGCCAAGCTCACGGGCGAGATCGACGAGATCAAGAAGAACCTCAACACCCTTCGCACGGAATGGAACAGCGCAAGGAGCGAGGCTCATCTTTCCATCGGGGCGGAGGAGATCGCCGCCATCGTCAGCGATTGGACGGGCGTCCCCGTCGCAAAGCTCACCGAGGAAGAGAGCGCCCGCCTCATTCATTTGGAAGAAGACCTCCACAAGCGCATCGTCGGGCAGGACGAGGCCGTCTGCGCCGTCGCCCGCGCCATCCGCCGTGCCCGCGCGGGGCTCAAAGACCCCGGCCGCCCCATCGGCTCATTTATCTTCGTCGGCCCTACGGGCGTGGGGAAGACCGATCTTTCCAAGGCCCTCGCCGAGGCGATGTTCGGCGACGAACGCACCATGGTCCGCCTCGATATGTCCGAATATATGGAGAAGGGCTCGGTCACAAAACTCATCGGCGCGCCTCCCGGATATGTCGGGTTCGACGATTCGCAGGGCACGCTCTCCGAACGCGTCCGCCTGCGGCCCTATTCCGTCGTCCTCTTCGACGAGATCGAAAAGGCCCATCCCGACGTCTTCAACATTCTTTTGCAGATCCTCGACGACGGAAGGCTCACAGATAGCCGCGGCCGCGTCGTCTCCTTCAAGAATACCATCATCATCCTCACCTCCAACGTCGGTGCGCACGAGGTGAAGGAGATCCCCGCGCTCGGCTTCGGCGAGGCGGCGGGGGAATACGAGGGCATGAAGGAACAGATCGAAGAGGCCCTCAAGAAGCAGTTCAAGCCTGAATTTTTGAACAGGATCGACGAGATCGTCATCTTCCACAAACTCACGCGGGAGAACGCCGTCGATATTTGCGGGAAGATCTTGGAGGGCCTCCAGAAGCGGCTCAAGGAAAAGGACGTCAACCTGCATGTAACGGAGCGGGCGAAGTTGCGGCTCGTCGAAGAGGGGTATAGCGAAGAGTTCGGCGCGCGGCCCTTAAAGCGGGTAGTCCAGCGGCGCGTGGAGGATAAGATCTCGGAAGAGATCCTGCTCGGCAAGATCTCCTCAAACAGTTACGTCACGCTCGACGAAAAGGACGGCGAATTCTTTTTCACCCTCTGACCTCGGACATGGTATAGGCTAAAGTTGTCCACGTGCTCCAAATTCGTCATGCTGAGCCTGTCGAAGCATCACCGCAACAATGCCCTCCCCCATTCATGGGGGAGGGTGTCGCTTTAGCGACAGGTGGGGGAGAGCCTTGTAGCCCCTGCAAGGGGAAGCATCACCTTATTCTTGCCCCCTCCCGAGGAGGGGGGTAGGGGGTGGGTACGAATTCTAAACACGTCCCACCTCAGTCACGCTTGCGCGTGACAGCTCCTCCCACGGAGGCGCCATGCCCCCACCTGTCTCACTTCGTTCGCCACCCGCCCCCGTAAACGGGGGCAGGTATCCCTGCTTTTTCCCCAAGCCCTCCCCCATCCATGGGGGAGGGTGTCGCTTTAGCGACAGGTGGGGGAGGTCACCGCGCCCAAGTTCTCCCCCTCCACGGAGGCGCCCTATTCCCCCCCAAATATTGTTAAATTTTACCGAAAGTTGGCGAATAATTTCATACATTTCCGAATAATTGTGTTACGGCTTAACACGAAATTTTAATTTTTTTCACTTTTTTTCCGAAAAGTATTGACTTCAATCAAAAGGTTGCTATAATATATAGTATCACACGCAACGCGCATATAACTATGCCCTTGCGCCTCTGCAGGCGCCCACGCGCCCGCGTAACTCTCAAGGAGGAACTCAAGCATGACGACCAAAGCCAAACTCGGTATCGTAGCTTTGTTTTCGTGCTGTGCCATGATCGGCATGGGTTTTGCGAGCTGGACGATCTCGCAAGGTCCTGCCGCGGGTTCTTCTGCCGAAGTTACGGGCACGGTGAGTGCCGAAAATGTCGTCACGAGCGATCAATTCATCCGCATTAAGGGCACGCCTTCCGGCCTCACTTTTACGAATAAAGGCTTCCAATCGAACGGAGAAACTTCCTATAGCGGCACGCTCTCCGTCTCCTTCCAGATCGACGTCAATGCCTGCAAGCCCGTTCTCGGCGAGAGCTCTCATTTTTCCGTCACGATGAAGCTCAATAAAGAGGTTGCGAATAACCTCTTTGCCTCGGCTTCTTATGTCACCATTTCGTCGTCGGCCACCCTTTTGCTTGATGATACGATCGAAGTTAAGGTGACGACGAACACTCCTTCTCATAACACAACGGATAAGAGCTACATCGTGAGCGGGACGCTCGGCTACGCAGATGCTTCCGCCGTGGCCGTCCTCACCGTTACATATAATTTCACATTCACAAGCACAAATTTCACGAAATATTTCTACACGCCTTTCACCGAGGATAGCGAACTCGCATTCCTGTTTGGCGCGTCGCTCACGGGAGGAGGGAACTGATATGAAGCGTCTTTCCAAACCTCTGATCGCCGTCATCGTCACGCTGATCGTCGCCCTTGTCGCGGGCATGGTATCCGCCGTTTGGATCATCATGACGCCGCTCACCGATAAAACGGGCTCTTCCTTCCGCCCCGATAATATCGAGGAGAAGGTCACGATCTCCTTCAACTATGGCGAATTTTCCGAAGTCTCGGGTTATCCCGCGAACCAAGAGGCCCATGCTCCCATCGAAGCCATCGCAGGGCAGGAAATCACGCTCCCTACGGGCAATGATTTAACATATAAGCCGAAGACTTCCACGAACAGCTATGGCCTTTCCGCATGGCAATCGGGGAACGGCGTCCATTACGAACCCGGTCAAAAGTATCCTTTTGAGGCAAATGTGACCTTGACCCCCATTTGGGCGGAAGTCATCAAAGTCACTTTTGTGAGTGAAGGGCAAGAGAAGTTAACGAGAGAGATTGAGGTTGAGGTGGGGGCGTCATTCGACGATCCGTTAACTTATAAGAGCGAACCTTGGCCTACGGACTTGGAGACGGAGAACGCCCCCGCGGGCAAAGTGTTTGAAGGTTGGTATGACGGAACAGGAACAACTTATTCACAAGCAAGTAATTTCGTAGGCAGTGTCACACTTACGGCACGGTTTTCACTGCCTTCCTCAAAATTTGACAAAGTTTACTTTGGTTTGGTCGGCACAGCCGGTAATTCAAGTAGTCCTTTATCTTTGACTGATTGGGACTATAAGTTTGGTAATGCCGCTTTGCTTCAATTTAGGCAAGACAAAGATCATCTTTATACGTCTGCGGGCGGACAAGATGATAGTGCCGGCACATACACCAAATTTGAACAAGATATATATCTTTTCAGCGGGGATGAGTTTGCGATCATCGGCACACAGACAGAGTCGGGCGGCGGTCCGCTTTTTGCGCGCACTACAAGCGGTGGGTTGCCGTTGCAACAGAAATATACGGCCCGCGCTGGATATACAAGAAGCCTTCCCACGGGAGATTTTGGAACGGATAGTTATTCGAGCTCGAATTTCGTTGTGAAGAAGAGCCATGGTTATAAAATTACGATGTATCTTCCTGCGAAGAAGGCTTATAATTCTAATGGTTGGGAAAATACCGCCAATATTACGATAACCGAAATTACTTTAAGCTCGCCTGTTACTAATAAAGCTCCTGTTGTTTACATGCGCGGCAGTTTGAATAATTGGCTGAACGATTGGCATTGGAACGGGTTCAAACCGACCTCGGATAGCATCTATACGAGTTCCGAATATAACTTTGGCACGCCGACGCAGAGCGGTTCAAATTATACCTATACCATGGAGGTCACGCTTAAAAACGACCCTGGCAAGGCGACCATGACGGCGTTCGAGTTCCAAGCATATGTTGCAAACGAGCTTACGTGGCTAAATCTATATGAGAAAGTAACTTCCAATCCTTTGTCGCCGAACGGACATCTTGTTACGACGTCGAGTTCGGTTTCAATCTCTGATAGCAATATCAGAATTACTGCTCCGGGCATTTGGAAAATTGAACTTGTTGTTGGTCTTACAAGCTATAAACTTCAAAGAACGGGCGGAGGTTATCCTACAAACTATTACTACACCGTCACGAAAGTCTCTAAAACCGTTAATTTCAGTTACGGCGCAGGTTACGACGGCGAAACCCCACCCGCCGAGCGTGTTGTAAAGAGCGGAGACGAACTCACCCTTCCGGGCGCACCCGCGCGGGCAGGTTATAAGTTCGATGGTTGGAAGTCGAGCATTGCAACCGATTCCACCCTTTACCAGCAGGGCGATCCCTACAAAGTCACGGCCGACGTCACCTTCACCGCGCAGTGGAAAAAGCTAAATACCGTCACCTACACCGATCCCGAGTTCCCCGACCGCGTCACGACGCACGAGTATGTCGACGAAGGTCAGCCCGCGCCCTACACCGCCCCCGATGCCTCCACATGGCCCGTCGGCCGCACCTTCGCGGGCTGGCACGTAAGTTATAATAAGGATACGGGGTGGGGAGATTACTACAGGGGCGAACCCATCGACGGAGACGCCACCCTCTACGCGAAGTGGGATTATATCGAATATACCGTCAAATTCGCAAGCTCCATCAACGATGCGACGCTCGCGAAAATGCCCACGGGCGAATATAAAGTTTCGTTGAAAGAGCCCACCCTCGAGCTCTCGAAGATCGAAAATCCCACCCTCACGGGCTACACCTTCTCGCACTGGACGTTTGGCGACGAGATCGCCGCGAACCTCTTCACCCTCACCGAGGATGATGTGAAGAATATGGTCGAGGGCTCAACCGAGCTCACCCTCACCGCGCAATGGAATCCCATCACCTACAAGATCGTCTTCGACGGGAACAAACCCGCCGCGGCAAAATATGAAGTCGGCGGCCTTTCCGATACTGATATTGTATATGTCACGCGCGAAGCGGGGAAAGACGAGATTCGTCTTCCTCTTGGCGTAATGACGCGGGAAGATGGCGGACTGACGGATGGCGTGGAACTCCGCGGCTACAATTTCATGGGTTGGAACCTCAAAAATAATAGTGGTGATGATTGGCTCTACGATCCCGAGAACTTGCCCGCTTCCTCATACTCTGCGCATTCGCCCTTCAACGCGACCGCCCTGCTCGATACCGAGATGATCGAGAAGTTCACTGTAAAAGAAGGCGAAGAATATGTCATCACTTTCTACGCGCAGTGGCTCAACCTAGGCATACTTAAAGCAAAGCAACATATCGTCTCCTTTAATCTCAACAGTTACGGCGGTGTCGTTTACCCGAAGCAAGAAGAGGACGATTATCATCATTACGATTGGACAAAGTGGGACGATAAAGTGCACACCGATGGCGACGATATTACCATTCTCGACGCGCCGCACTGGGCAGGCTTCAAGTTTGAGTATTGGGACTATCGCGACTACCGCTACCTGCTCGGACATTCCACAGATTATCAATATTCTGCAAATCAGAGCTTCACCGTGGATGAAAACGACGGCCCGCAGATCACCTTTGATGCGATCTGGTCGCCCATCACCTATACGATCAACTTCAAGACGAGTGAAGAAAACTTCTTTACGGATAACGGCGCAACCGCCAACCCCAGCTTCACGGGCTTCGATACGACGCAGACCGTCGAAATGACCCGCCTCGATTCCGTCGTGCTCGAATCTATCAACACCAAGGGCTTCACCTTTAAGGGTTGGGAGATCTCCACGCGCGATGCAAGCGGCGCGGAGAGCACCGTCACGATCAACCCCGGCGATGCCTTCACCATCTCCACCGCCATGATCGCCTTCGCAAACAGAGGGCACACCGACGACGAGACGGAGCTCACCCTCACCGCGCAGTGGGAAAAGACCTCTTACGACGTCGTGTTCCTCACCAACGGCCACGGCACCGCCCCCGCGAACACTACGATCACTCTCGACGGCTCGATCAATTTGGATAACTATACAGTTAATTTGACGGCCGAAGAAGAGGCAAAGGTGAAATTCGTCAGCTGGACGCTCGACGGCGAACCGATTTCAGGGACGTACACATTTACATACGATAAAGTGCCCGACAACGATCTCTACTTCGCGCTCTACTTTGCGGCAAAATGGGATAATGCCGCGAAGACGTATACGATCACATTCCAGAATTCGACGAATACTTCTTACCCGAAATTTGCCGCCTCTGAATTACCCGCACAGGTCAAAGATTTTGAAGAAGGTTCTACCTTCTACTTTGACTCCTCGGTCAGCGACGAAGGCCTGTATGAGAATTATACGGACAAATCTTATAACGGCAACTATTATTACTTCCTCGGGTGGCAGGTCAATGGCTCAGGCACGCTCTATACAAGACGCGAAAAGGATGCCTTGCCGACATATCCTTCCTACTCGCCGAGTAAGTCACTCACGATTAAGGAAGATATTACCCTCATTGCAGCTTGGGCGCAGTTGCGCGTCGTCAAGTTCGACACGGGCGTTTCGGGTCAGACCCGTAGCGATCAGCACGTCCTCTATGGGCATAGCATTACAATGCCTGCCAAGCCGACGAGAACGAATTATACCTTCAATTATTGGTATTATAATAGTTCCAATCATCCCAATGCGGGTACATCGTGGACATGGAACATTTCCCCCACGAGTCTTTACACTATCACCTTCAACGCAAATTGGACGGCGAACTTCGATACGATAACTATCACATATAATCATAAACAATGGTCTACATGGGGTCTTGCTAATTTGTCAATGTATGCTTATAATTATAGCAGCGGTAGCGCCATTATTAAGAGTTGGCCTGGTGCATCGATTGGAGCCAGCACATCCGGTCCCACACTTGAAGGCTATTCTTGGAGTTGTAAATCCGCAGGTACAAATGAGTATACCATAACGTTGCAAGTCAAAAAAGGAACGTATACTAATGTTGTTTTGATTTTTAATGGACAGCAAACGAATTGGGAAGGCACTTGGCAAGTGAGAATGCACAAAATGCGTGTGAACGCATTGACGGTTACTCTCGATGATTATGCAGGCGTATTTGAGAAAGATGTTAAATCAGAAGATCCATGGAAAAAATATTGTTATGCAACCCAAAACGGATCGAAAAACGGGACAGGATTCACGGATATTGAAGATTATAAGTAATGCAATAGTTATCTCATTTATATGCCCCCCCCAAAACATCAAAAGAAGCCCGAGGCGATCCTCGGGCTCTTTCCTTATCTTCCTCCGCGCCCAAGCCCTACCCCATTCATGGGGGAGGGTGTCGCTTTAGCGACAGGTGGGGGAGAGCGCCTCCCCGGGGAGGAGCTGTCTGCAACGCAGACTGAGGTGGGGAATTCCAAATTCGTCACCCTGCTCCGCGCTCTAATTCGTCATTCCGAGCGTAGTCGAGGAATCACCTAATTTATAATGCGGTGATGTTTCGACTACGCTCAACATGACGTGATTAGAATTTAACCCCCATCAGTCACCTGTCGGTGACAGCCTCCCCCTTAAAAAGGGGTAGGCCTTGCCCCTCCCTGTCTCACTTCGTTCGCCACCCTTATGGTAACCGTGTCATCCCGAGGGGCGCAGCCCGCCCCGCGCGCACTATTGTCTACTAAGCGCGGCACGAGCCGCAGGCGAAGTAGAGGATCCCCTAAATGAAAACGAGGACTTCGTATAAGGGGATTCTCTCACCGTCTTCGACGGTTCGGAATGACAGTAACCCTCCTCCTCCCCCTCCCCGCTCACATGCGCGGGCATGCACATGTGCGCGCGTAATATAATAGGGAAAGCAAAAAACGAATAATCCACAAAAATATTCGCATAACGCGAAAATGATAAACAAAAAATAAAAATTTCAATCAGAAAAAATCGCTTCAATCAGAACCAAAATAAAAAAATTTGTAATTTTCACACAAAAAATTTCAAAAAAGTCTTGACAGGACTAACAAAAAGTGATAGGATATAGTCAAATCGTTGCAGAGTGTTCTGCAACAAAAAAATTTTATCTCAAAAGGAGAGGAACATTTTATGAAACGCAGAACAAAGATCGCAACAATTCTCACGACAGGGCTTTTGAGCGCCGCGCTCGTCGGCGTCGGCTTCGCAGCATGGACGATCGGTGGAAGCGGAGCTTTTGATAAGGCACAGACTGAAACAGGAAATGTTCAGGCTTCCACTGTCACTCTTGGTGAGGGCTACACCATGAAGGCAGAGATTTTGAATGATATTACGCATAAAAATTACATTTCGTTCAATGGCCCCGAAACGCAAAGCATTGGAGGTGCTTGGTTAAAATATACAAAGGGCGGGGGCGAGGAATATGAAAATCTTGAATTCAGTGTTAAGATTACCGTCACGGGTAAAATTCCCGCTGGTAAAACATGGAATGTAGCATTTGCTGTTGACGGAGGGCATGCGACTCAATGGGAAAAATACACTACCGATGAAAGTGATTCAGACCATGACATTTATATCGCCCCTACGCAGGTATATACAGAAGAAACCGACGCTGGCGAAAAATTCGATATTACTCAAGGGGGAGAAATTTCTGTTACAGGTGGGGCAGCGACAGAGTTTATTCAACCCGTTGAATTCACATTTAAGGTGAAATTGAATTGGGGCGAAGATCTTGGCGGCACAAATCCTTACACCTATTTCAACACCAGCAAAACGCAGGCTGAATTTGGTGATGCTGCTAAGGCTGCCCTTGAAGCACTCCATGAATTTGACGAAGCCACGTTCACCGTTACCATTACCGAGAAGGCTGGCGAATAATCACACATAAAAAAACCGAGATCCCTTTTATGCGGCACCACTCGCCCGGAAGCGGATAAAAGTCTGATCAAAAGGGGAAATGCCACTTGTGTATTTCCCCTTTTTGAATAGGAACCCCCACCACTGCCTGTGGCGGAGCCTCCCCCTTGAAAAGGAGTAGGCCTTGGGGATGAAGCCCTACCCTTCGCTTGCGAGGGGGAGGGTGGCACGGCGAAGCCGTGACGGGTGGGGGAGTTGAGGAGCTTAACCCCCACCACCGCTAGCGCGGAGCCTCCCCCTTGAAAAGGGGTAGGCCTTGAGCCCCCCATCAGTCGCTAACGCGACAGCTTCCCCCCGAAGGGGGTAAGCCCTACCCTTCGCTTGCGAGGGGGAGGGTGGCACGGCGAAGCCGTGACGGATGGGGGAGTGATTGGAAGAGAAATGGAACAGAGATTGCATAACCATGCGCTCAAAGATCGCGCAAAAGAACTTCGTGCCAATCCGACAAAGGAAGAACAAAAACTTTGGTACGATTTTCTTCGCGGGCTTCCTGTCCATTTCTGCCGTCAGAAGATCATCGGCAACTATATCGTTGATTTCTACTGTGCGTCGAAAAAGCTCGTGATCGAACTCGACGGATCGCAACACTATGAGGACGAGGGCAAGGAATACGACAAGGTGCGAGACGCTTATCTTAATTCCCTCGGTCTCACCGTGCTCCGTTATTCCAACTATGATTTTCACAAAATGTATAAGGCAATTTGTGAGGATATTTGGAACCACTTGGGGATAGAATGAGGGAGGAGTTGAACCCCCATCAGTCACCTGTCGGCGACAGCCTCCCCCCGAAGGGGGGAGGCCCTACCCTTCGCTTGCGAGGGGGAGGGTGGCACGGCGAAGCCGTGACGGGTGGGGGAGTTGAGGAGCTTAACCCCCATCAGTCGCCTATCGGTGACAGCCTCCCCCTTGAAAAGGGGTAGGCCTTAACCCCCATCAGTCACCTGCGGTGACAGCCTCCCCCTTGGGAAGGGGTAGGCCTTAACCCCCACCACTGCCTGCGGTGACAGCCTCCCCCTTGGGAAGGGGTAGGCCTTAACCCCCATCAGTCACCTGTCGGCGACAGCCTCCCCCTTGAAAAGGGGTAGGCCTTGAGCCCCCATCTGTCACCTGTCGGTGACAGCCTCCCCCTTGGGAAGGGGTAGGCTTTGGAAAGGGGAAGGCTTGATCTCCTCAAATAGGAGTAAAATCTTATGGCAAATGTAGAGAAAAAAGACGGAAGCAGTAAAAAAGTTCTCCTGATTGTGATCCTCGTATTCTTCGGGGTCGCGCTCTTTGCGCTCGGAATCTTCCTCGGCACGATGCTTTCCAATAAAAAGCAACTTGTCGGCGGGGGGATCGAAGTGGGCGATATGAGCGGCAGTCCCTTCACCTTCGATTCATTCACCATGGACGATGTGAAACTGAGCGAAGGGCAGGTGCTCGAGACGGGCTTTGTGCTCGATGCGGCGAAGGATGACGAACAGGGCCGCTTCAAATGGGACGGCAAACGGGGCGAGAAGATGCAGGTGATCGTCTCGGGGTCTATTACGAATGCCGAACTTTTGGGAGTGTTTTCTTACACGCTTCAACTGCCTGCAGGCGTGATCGTGGCGGCGCAGGAGGGGTATCTCGACATCTCTGAATATTTCGACATGGAGACGGGGACGCCCATCGTGCACACCCTCGATACCGACGAATGGGGGAAGAAGATCTCTTACGACGGCGGGCAGACGCTTGTGTGGGAGTTTGAGTTTGAACTCAATCTGCGCTGGGGAAGCCGTTTTGCGGGGAAGAACCCGAGCATTTACTTCGACGAAGAGGGCGCGGGGGAGACGATGGAGACGGCTTTGGAAGTTTTGAACGACCTGCACGATACGATCATGACGGAAGAGCACCCGCGGTTCACGCTCTACATGACGGCGGAACAGAGATAGGAATTGAATATCTAAAGCGTACGCCCCGCGTACGCTTTTTTTGTTGGTTGGTGGAGAGCCCTACCCTTCGCTTGCGAGGGGGAGGGTGGCACGGCGAAGCCGTGACGGGTGGGGGAGTTGAGGAGCTTAACCCCCACCACCGCTAGCGCGGAGCCTCCCCCTTGAAAAGGGGTAGGCCTTGAACCCCCATCAGTCACGCTCTCGCGTGACAGCTTCTCCCACGGAGGCGCCATGCCCCCTCCCACGGAGGCGCCTTGAACCCCCATCAGTCGCCTGTCGGCGACAGCCTCCCCCTTGGAAAGGGGTAGGCCTTGAACCCCCATCAGTCACGCTCTCGCGTGACAGCTCCTCCCACGGAGGCGCCATGCCCCCTCCCGAGGAGGGGGTCGCAAAACGCAATTCTGCACATCGGCACAGTGTGCCGTGTGCGGCGTTTTGCGGTGAGTGAGCGCATACGTCCGCGCGAACGCTGACCGAACGCGGGGCTCTACCCGCGTGAGACAGGGGTGGGTACGAATTCGTCACCCTGAGCCTGTCGAAGGGTCACCACATTGTAACAAGGTGATGTTTCGACTTCGCTCAACATGACGTAAAAAGAATGCGGTGATGTTTCGACTTCGCTCAACATGACGTGATTCTCTCGCCCCTGTGGGGCTCGGAATGACAGCAACCACCCGCGGTTCCTCCCACGGAGGCGCCTTGAACCCCCACCAGTCACCTATCGGTGACAGCCTCCCTCCCGAGGTGGGGTAGGCCTTGAGCCCCCATCAGTCACCTGTCGGTGACAGCCTCCCCCTTAAAAAGGGGTAGGCCAACCTCCATTAGTTATATCGCCATCAGCTCTTGACAAAGAGGGAGGGGGGTGGTATAATTAAACCATGTCCACTCTCGAGATCTTGTCTATCATCGCGACGCTTGCGGGCGTCGCTTGCTTTGCGGCAGTATTCACCATTCTATACTTTTCGCATGCGCGTTCCACCAATGCCCAGATCGAAGCGGGTAAGCGCGATATTGAGCTCATCGACGAGGCCATCAAGGCGAGAAACCCCAAGGTCAAAAAGCGCAAGAAGATCTTTTCTGCCATCAAGACCACCCTCTTCGTGCTCTTTCTCGCGATCGTGATCCCCATCTTCATCTTCTCCCTCGTGACGCGCATTGCGGACGGGCGGCCCGTGCTCGGGAAGAGCTTCCTCGTCGTCGCCTCGGGTTCTATGAGCGAGCTCAACGAAAAGAACCATTATTATGCCGAACTTGAGGGGTTGGAGAAGCCAAACCGCTTCCAACAATACGATATTATCATTCTCGACAAGGTGAACTCGCCTGCCGATCTGAAGCGGTTCGACGTTGTAGCCTACCGAAACGATCGCGGATACACCATCATCCACCGCATCGTGAACATTGAAGGGCACGGCGCCGATCTGAAGCTGACGACGTGCGGCGATGCGAACGAGACGGAAGACAGCTACCATGCGACCTTCGAGGACGTGATAGGCGTCTACAGGGGGACGAGAGTGAAGGGGGTCGGGATCGTCATCATGTTCCTGCAATCCTATTCGGGCATTATCACGGTGGTGGCGCTCTTATACTGCCTCATCATGGCGGACGCCGTTTCGCGCAAGATCGAAAAATGCGAGGATGCAAGAAGGAAGAAGCTCCTCGAGGCGATCGAAGGGGGCGAAGACGCGGCGAAGGAGATGCGTGCGGAGTTCAAGGAGACCATCTACTACCGCGGGTATGCCTATCGGTTCGACGAGAAGGGGTTCATCGACAAGACGGAGATCCCCGAAGGGCAAGAGCCCGAGAAGAACACGATGGTGAAGGTCTTTGAGAGCGGCGAGGAAAGCAGGTCGCACGCCATCTTTATCGAGACCAAGAAGCCCGACGACGAGGAGGAAGGCCGCCCCCGCGGCAAAGACGCCGCAAAGGATAAGCCGAAGGAGCAAGAGGAAAGCTCCGCTCGCTCCGCTTTGGATGAGAAAGAGGCGCTCAAGGAGGAGGGCGGCAAGGCCGAACCTGCCGAGACGAGCGTGGAAGTTGAAGAAGCGAACCCCCATCAGTCGCCTGTCGGCGACAGCTTCCCCCTTGAGGAGGGGGAGGCCTTGGATCTCCATCAGTCGCCTGTCGGCGACAGCTTCCCCCTTGGAGAGGGGAAGCCCGAGAGACCGAAAAGGAAGTTGCGTATCAAACGCAAATAACGAAAAGCATGGCAAACAAGCCATGTTTTTTTAATATGAGGCGAAAGCTTTCAAATCCGACGTAATTAGGGAACGCCCCGACGCTCTAATTCGTCATTCCGCCCCGCGCTTTGTGCAAATTAGAATGCGCGCGGGGCAACATGACGTGAGAAAAATGTGGTGATGTTTCGACACGCCTCGTGCCTCGGCGGCTCAACATGACGTAAAGTACACCCACCCCCTTCAATTCCCCCTCCCCAAGGAGGGGGTTTCGCCCCCCTTCCACGGAGGCGCGATGCGTTTCACTCCTTCAAATTCCAGTCGATGGGGGGGATGCCGTGGGAGACGAGGTAGTCGTTCGTCTTCGAGAAATGACGGCAACCGAAAAATCCGTTGTACGCCGAGAGGGGCGAGGGGTGCGCACATTCTAGAATGAGGTGCTTCGTTTGGTCAATGAGGGGCTTCTTCCGCCGCGCATTGCCGCCCCACAAAATGAATACGAGGTTTGTCTTTTGCTCGCTCAAAATCGAGATGACACTATCCGTGAACCAACTCCACCCGCAGTTAGCGTGGGAATTGGCCTGATGCTCGCGCACGGTGAGCGCGGTGTTCAAAAGCAGGACGCCCTCCTTCGCCCATTTGGTGAGGTCTCCCGAGGCGGGAGGGTCGAAGCCAAGGTCGCTCTTGAGCTCTTTAAGCATATTTTCGAGCGACGGGGGCTTGGGGACGCCCTTCTTCACCGAGAAACACAGCCCGTGCGCCTGCCCCGGCTCGTGATAGGGATCTTGCCCGAGGAGGACGGCCTTCACGTTCGCAAAAGGTGTGAAGCGGAAGCAGTTGTACAAATCATACATGTCGGGATAGACGATGTAATGCGAATATTCGTACTTCAGAAATTCGCGGATCTTTTTGTAGCGTTCGTCCGCGAAGAGGGGCGCAAGTGGCTCTTTCCAATCGCCGAGATCGATCATGGTATCCTCCTTTTTCGTTTGATCGCGTCATCCTGAGCCGAATTGTATTACGCAGTTCGCGCGAGCTTATCCTCGAAGGATCCCCCAAGTAGAAAACGCGGACTTCGTAGTAAGGGATTCTTCGCTTCGCTACTTCGCGCCGTTGGCGCTCGTGCCGTGCTTAGTCTACAAATAGAAGCCTCGCACGGGGCAGAATGACGCGGTGGCGGCTCAGCATGACGTGATTAGAATGCGGTGATGCTTCGACACGCCTCGTTCCTCGGCGGCTCAGCATGACGTGATTAGAATGCGGTGATGCTTCTGCCTCGTTCCTCGGCGGCTCAGCATGACGTGATTAACGCTTATAAGACGATTTATAGATTATCGAAAATTTCGCCGAGGCGGGCTTTGAGGGCCGCGAGAGCGCGTTGCATATTTTGCGTATATTGTTCCGATGTCGAGCCCGAACCGTACACGTCGGAGATCGCCTTTACCGAAGTGAAGGGCACGCCCGCATATTTGGCGACTTCGGCGATCGCGCCCGCTTCCATATCGCGCACGCCGCAGCCGAGAGAGAGCAGAAGTGCGTGGTCGGTAGCGTCATCGTTGAAGCGGTCTCCCGTGCCCAAAATGCGCCGCTCAAGCGAAATTTCGGGGCAGAAGAGGGGCAGAAAGCAATCCGTTTCGCCATCGAGCACGCCGATCGAAGTGCCGTTGATCTCGGCGCAGTCGAAATCGTATTGCACGGCCTTTTCGATGAGAAACACTTCGCCCACCGCGGTAGTGTCGGGCTTTAAGCCCCCCGCGACGCCGAAGTTGAAAAGTTTTTCCGCACCCAAAGAGAGCGCGGCGCATGCGCCCGCCGCGGCATTTACCTTCCCGACGCCCGAGATGCACACCGCGACATGGTGGCCGCGGAATGTGCCGACGAGCGCCTCCTTCCCGTACATGGTATGCCTCTTTTGCGTCTTGAGTTCGCCGTTTAAGATTTCCGCTTCGCGCCCGAGCGCGACGACGACGCCGATCATGCCAGCTTTCTTCCTCCGTTTTTTTCTTATTATAACAACTTTTTCACCGTTTTGCAATCCTCGGCATACTTTTTTCCGCATTTGGTAAAACTTTCCGCATAAAGGAGGTTCAAATGGATCCGTTTGAATTGAAGCCGCAAAAGGCGGACAAAGTTTTTACTTCATGGAACAAAGTGCTCGTAAAGCCCTACGACAAGAACGAGGTGGACCCCTACACCCGCACCCGCGTCATCCTCATGAACGGCACGGAGTTCGAGAGCGTGCGCCTCTCCAATTCCTTCACCCGCATGTGCGCGAATAACGACGTGCGCCGCCGTCTCGCCCGCATGCGCAGGGGGGAACAGATCCAGCAAAAGCGCATTGCAAGCCTTAAGCCCGCCGACGAGAGCATCTTGGAACACACCATCGGCTACGAACAGCTCGCCGTCGACCTCACCGCCAACCTTGCGATCGGCGAAAAGAATTCTTACGTGAAAAAACAGCTCGATTTCGCCCTCCTCGAGGATTTCGACCACCTCTACCGCTACAGCGACCTCATGGAGCTGGAGAAGGGTGGCGACCCGAAGAAGCTCGTCGGCTCTTACACCGAGATCATGCCCGGACGGCCCACCGTCGCCGAATACCGCCATCCGAACGACGACGTGAACTTCTACCTCAACGGGTATCTCTCCGATCTCAAGACCAAGCTCAACGTCAACATCATCACGGGCGCCGAACAGCAGACGATGAACTACTATATGAACGTCGCCAACCTCTATGCCTCGCCCCTCGGCAGAAAGCTCTACAACGAGATCGCGATGATCGAGGAACAGCATGTTACGGGCTACGGGAGCTTAAAAGACCCCACCATGTCCGAGTTCGAGTGTCTTCTTATGAATGAATACACCGAGTGCTACCTCTATTATTCGTGCTATATGGACGAGAAGGACGAGCGCATCAAGGGGGTGTGGGAACAGCACTTCGAGGAGGAAGTCTGCCACCTTCACGAGGCCGCCGACCTTCTCAAGACGTACGAGGGCAAGGTCTGGCAACAGGTGCTCCCCGAGGGCGGCAAGTTCCCCGAGCTCCTGAAACTTCGCCCGCAGAAGGAGTATATCCGCGAAATTCTGAAGAGCGTGCGCCTTACGGGCGTCGAAGAGGGATGGGAGGAGCTCGACAAGGTGCCCGACGGCTTCCGCTATTTCTCCTATAACGCGAAGATCAACGGCGCGCCCGAGAAGGTGGGCACGCACACCGTCATCGAGAAGGCAATCTTGAAGCTGGGGCAAGACTATCGCGTGCAAAATTCCGATCACCCCATCAAGGCCCTCTCTGATAGGAAGAAGGATAACATCGACGTCGCCCGCGTCAAAGGGAAGTAAGGGGGAATAATTTTCCGCATGCGCGGAAAACTTTGGATATGAAAAAGTTTTTTTCCTCCGTCGCCGCTGTGATTGCCCTGCTTGCCGCGCTCTTGGGCCTTGCCGCCTGCGATACGGAGAAGGAACTCGGCTCGCTCGAAGACCTCTCCAAACCCTATGCGGGCATCTATCTTTGCGAGAAGCTCACGCTTTCGGGCGAGGATAAGCTCCCCGCCTTCGAGCATATCCGCCTCGAACTTGGCCGCGGGGGAGGGTTCACCATCCGTTACAAGACGCAGAAGGGAAACGAGGGGAGCGTTGCGGGGACGTATGAGATGGACGCCCAAAAAAACGAGGTGACCTTCCGCGCCAAACAGGGGTTGCGTACCCTCTCGCGCACCTATCCCGTAGAGGGAGGCTGTATCATTGTGGAAGAGAACATTTTGGGTCGGCTTCTCTTTGCGAAATTCAAACCCGAATAAGGGTGTGGCTTTCTAAGGCTTCCCCCATCCATGGGGGAAGCTGTCACCGAAGGTGACTGATGGGGGTTGAGCTTTCAAATTCGTCATACTGCCCCGCGTGTCAAACGTGTCATCCCGAGGGCGTAGCCCGAGAGGATCCCCCTAAATGAAAACACAGACTTCCTATTAGGGGATTCTCTCGCCGTCTTCGACGGCTCGGAATGACAGTCGCCCCCTTCTATTCCCCCTCCCCAAGGAGGGGGTTTCCTGTTGACCTTCCCCCATGGATGAGGGAAGGCTTTTCGCATAAAAAATATCAAAAAACGTCAAACATAAGTTTGCGTATTTGGGCGCAGTATGCTATAATAGAGGCATGGAGAAGAATTCGCTCGCCCAAAACGTCACGCTCACAGCCGATCAGGCCGAGGCGGCGGAGCTCATCGAAGAATGGTTTCTGCATTTGAACACGCAGATCTTCGTGCTTTGCGGCTATGCGGGCACGGGGAAGACCTTCCTCGTCGATTATATCGTCCGCCATTTGGGGCTCGTGCCGGGGGAGAGCGCCGCCTTTGTCGCCCCCACGGGCAAGGCCGCATCCGTCCTCATCAGGAACGGAAGCGCGGCGAGCACCATCCACAGCCTCATCTATACGCGGGAGGAGGAGATCGAGGTAAACGAGGACGGCGAAGTCATCTCCGAGCATTTCCTGCGCTTCGTGCTCAAGGAGCGGCTTCCCAAAGAGATTCGTCTCATCGTCGTAGACGAGACGAGCATGGTCTCCGACGAGACGCTCCGCGACCTTCTCTCCTTCGGGGTGAAGTGCCTCTTCTGCGGCGATCCCGCCCAGCTTCCGCCCGTCGGCGGGACGAATTCTCTCCTATCCATGCCCGTGATTACCCTGAAGGAGATCGTGCGACAGGAGCGGGATAACCCCATCGTGCGCCTTGCCGCACGTTTAAGGGAGGGGGACTTTCCCTCCTATGGGACGTATGGCGAAAACGTCGCGGTCGTGCCTTGGCGGGCGCTCTCTTCTGAAAAGCGGAAGGAACTCTTTCTCAAGGCCGACCAGATCATCGTAGGATCTAACAAGACGCGCATGCGCATCAACCGCGAGGTGCGCGCCGCCCTCGGAATTCCAGAGGAAGCGCGGCTTCCCATCGACGGCGAGAAGCTCGTCTGCACTCTCAACGATTGGGAGAAGAAGCTCGACGAGAGGGGGGATTTTCACCTCGTAAACGGCACCGTCGGCAACGCATATAATATCAGGGAGCAGGAGGACGGGCTCGCCCAGCTCGATTTCAAGGCCGATTTTCTCGACGATTTCGTCTACGACCTGCCCGTCGATACGGGGGTTTTCACCGAGGGGAAATATTTCCACAGTTACGGCGCGAAGGCCTGCCTTCTTGCAGACGGAAGGCTTGTCCATGAGGAGAACTTCGAGGCTCTGCGGCGCACCCGCGTGAGGCGGGAAGATACCGTCTGCCGCTTCGAGTTCGCCTATGCCGTCACCTGCCACAAGGCGCAGGGGTCGGAATATGGGTTTGTCGTCGTATTGGATGAGAGCCGCCTCTTTGAAAACGGCGCGTCATGGCTCTACACCGCCGCAACAAGGGCGAAGAAGAAGCTCATCATCATGCGTTGAGCCCCACCCATGTCCGCGGTTGACCGCGTCATCCTGAGGCAAAGAATGCTTCTCCCTTATGAAGGGAGAAGCTGTCACGCAGTGACTGATGAGGGTTGCATTTCAAAAGGTCATACCATATGCCCTCATCCGTCACGGCTACTCCGTGCCACCTTCCCCCATGGATGGGGGAAGGCTTAGACTTTGGACTTCGTATTGGGGATTCTTCGGAGAGTTGCTTTCGCGGACATTGTATAAGCGCTATCGCCTCAGAATGACGCGTACCACCACGGGCAGAATGACGCGTTTACCACGCCCCGGAATGACGGGTATTAAATTTTCACCCGAAAAATGAGTTGACTTTTTTTGTAAAAACCCGTAAAATAACAATATATAATTTCATCGAACGAAACGACACATGTGGCGCAAATATTCGCGCGTAAATCTGATCACGGTACGCGGTAGCATGTGTCGTTTTTGATAGGGCACATGCGTAGGCATGTGTTTTTTTGCGGCAAAAAAAGGAGGCCATTATGGAAGAGACACAACAAAACAGCTTTTTGGGGGAGGGGAAACTCGGCAAACTCATGCTCAAGTTCTCCATCCCCTGCATTTTATCCCTGCTCGTCAGCGCGCTCTATAACATTGTCGACCAGATCTTCGTCGGCAACAGCGAGCTGTCCACCCTCGGCAATGCGGCAACGGGGGTCGTCTTCCCAATCTTCATCATCGCGCAGGCGTTTGCGTGGTGTTTCGGCGACGGGTGCGCCGCCCATCTCAACATCTGCCAGGGGAAAAAGGACGCCGCAAGTGCGCCCAAGTCCATAGGCACGGGGATCACCGTCACGCTCTGCACGAGTCTTCTTCTCCTCGCCCTCTTCTACCCGTTGGCAAAACCGCTTCTTACGCTCTTCGGAGCTTCCGAAAACAGCATCGGATACGCGACGAAGTACTTCAATATCGTCCTCGCCTTCTTCCCCGTGTTTATGCTCATGAACATGATGAACGCCGTCATCCGCGCGGACGGCAGTCCCGCGTGGTCGATGGCATCCATGCTCACGGGTGCGGTCGCAAATATCGCCCTCGACCCCGCCTTCATCTACGGGGCAAAGTGGGGCATGGCGGGGGCGGCATGGGCGACGGCGATCGGGCAGTGCCTCTCCTTCCTTATCTCGCTCTTCTATTTCCTTCGCCGCACCAAGACCTTCAAATTGAAATGGAAAAACCTCATCCCCAACTTCAAAGTGTTCGCAAATGCCTTAAAGCTCGGCGCATCCTCCTTCATCACGCAGATGAGCATCGTCCTCATCTCGCTTGCGTGTAACATCATGCTCGCGAAGTACGGCGCGCAGTCGCACTACGGCGCAGACATCCCCATCGCCGTCATCGGCATCGAGAGCAAAGTCTTTACCGTCGTCATCAACATCGTCGTCGGCATCGTCCTCGGTTGCCAGCCCATCCTCGGCTACAATCTCGGCGCGGGCAACTTTGACCGCGTGAAAAAGCTCTACCGCAATATTCTGCTGTGTACCATCGGCGTGGGGGTCGTATTCACCGTATTGTTCGAGGCCGCCCCGCGCGCCGTCGTCTCCATCTTCGGAACGCCCAAGAACATCCCCAACCCCGACGACTATTGGCTGTTTGCCGAAAAGACCTTCCGCATCTTCCTCTCGCTTTTGACTTTTACCTGCATCATCAAGATGTCGTCCATCTTCTTCCAATCGGTGGGAAGGCCCGTCCGCGCCGTCATCTCCTCGCTCGTCCGCGACATCGTCCTCTTCATCCCGCTCGTGTGCATCTTCCCCATCTTCTGGGGAGTGGAGGGCATCCTCTACGCCGCCCCCGCGGCCGACATCGTCGCCTTCATCCTGACTTTGATCCTCACGATCACCTATTTCAAGGGGAAATCAATCCCCACCCCCGCGCAAGGAAAGCCCGCGTCATCCTGAGCCGAACTTACATTACGCAGTCCACAGGGGCCGATCCTCGAAGGATCTCCCCATACGAAGTCCGATGGGTGAACCGCGGACATGGTACTCACCAATGTCCTCTCTCTGAACCTCACAGGGGCGAAAAAATTCCCTCAATGAAAGCACCCCCTCCAAACGGAGGGGGTTTGCATTTTAGAGAAAAGGGGACTTCCCGCTGTTTATTTCCGATAGGCGACGCCTTCCTCGAAATAGGCGAGCCGCTTGCGGTATTCGTGCCATACTTCTTTGGATGCGAGGTAGTCATTTTGTTGCGCGAGGTAGGCGTTTTGAATTACTTCCACTTCTGGTAGCAGGCGGGGATTTTTCACGCCGTAAACGGAAAGAGAGAGCTTCTTTCCCTTTCTCGTGATCGCACCCGCAATGCAATGTGCCGCGATGACGCATAAAACGCCGACACACGACAAGTAAAATACGCATGTACATGGAATTGCTCGTGTGTACACATCACCGTCGTACATGTCCACGAGATATCCTCCTACGAATTTGTAAGCGGATATCGACATGAATATGAGTACGATGGAGGTTATGAGCAAGGGGATGGAGCATAACGATACCGTCCAAAGCATCGTCCGATTGTTCCAGGCGCGCTTGCTCCGCCACTCGGAGTAGCTTTTTTTGTAGTACATAGAGCCAAAAATGCCGCCGAGAATGATCAGGAGCGCGCCGCAACCGCCCCAAACGCACAAGGCAATCAAAGGCCACATGTTTTCGTTGTATTCATATTCATAACTGTCTAGAAAGAGCAAAAACACAAGCATAGGCGCAAGATACCAACACACGAGTCCCGCAAATACGGTGAAAAGGTTCCTCGTTTTTGCATGTTTCAGGATTTTTGTTTGGAGCTCTTCGGAACACTCTGCGTTCGGGTATTTCGGTTTTTGCGGCTTTTGCAATTCTTCGTGCTCGGGCTTTGCGGGCGCCGTCAATGCGGCACGCCGCTCGATCGCTTTCCTCTTCAATTCCGACGTGACGGCGGGGGAGATTTTGGGGAGGAATTTATTCACCAAGACGATCCCCAAAGAGCACAGCCCGAAGAAGAGGGAAAATACAAGCATGCACACGGTCGCCGCGCCGGGGGCGGTCAAGCCGTTGTTCACCGTGCCGCAGAGGATGCACGCGAGCAGGAAATCGACAAAATAGAACGCGAAGAGCACTCCCTCCAGACATGAACAAATGCGCACACGGCCGATTTTTTTGACGCGCAGAGGAATATAGAAGCGGTACAGGAGCGCGCACCCTGCAAACACGATGCCCAATGCGGCAAATGCTACGGCGGAAATGCAGAGGTTTGCGGTTGTATCTCCGACCAAGACCATCGTCTGATAGACGCTTCCCGTTCCGAAGCCCGCCGCAGTGGAGACGGAGCCGAGAAACATCAAGAAGAGCAAGACGGAAAAGAGGGCAAAGAGAACGGATGCGGCATACGGCAAAAGGGAGCAGAGTTTTACAAGCGCCTGCGGCGCACTTTCCGCTTTACTTTCCTGCGTCTCGAAGCGCGCTTGAGTTTCCGCGGGGTTTAACGCTCTTCCGCATTCGGGGCAGAACTTATCCGTAGGGGAGAGCTTCGCGCCGCACTGCGGGCAGTATTTTGCGTCGTCGGATTTGCTTCCGCATTGCGGACAAAATTTTCCCTCAAACATCGTTCCGCAGTTTTTACATTGGTTCATTTCTGATTCCTCCATTGTTTTTTAGACAAATTTTGTCTATAGTAGATTATACAGACGATTTTCGTCTTTGTCAAATATTTAAGACGTATTTTGTCTAAAATTTCATTATGAAAATATTGTTTTCGGCACGTTTGAGGGAATTGCGCGCAGAGCGGGGCTTGAGTCAAAAAGAAGTTGCCGAGGCGCTTCAAACAACACAACGCAAGATCTCCTATTGGGAAATGGGGCAGACGGAACCCGATCTTGCCTCTCTGTGGAGACTCTCGGAATATTTCGGCGTCTCCATTGATTTTCTTATCGGGAAATCCGACTTTTGAGCCTTCTTCAAAAAAGTCCCCGTATCTCACTTTGAAAACTTGACAATTTTTTTTGATGGGACTAAAATGAAGAAAAACTTTACCGAAGGTATCACAATGTTTTACAGAACGCACACATGCGGCGAACTCCGCAAGGAAGACGTCGGCAAAAAGGTCAAACTCTCGGGTTGGCTGGATAGCAAGCGCGATAAGGGCGGGCTTCTCTTTGCCGTCCTTCGCGATTTCTATGGGGTGACGCAGGTCGTCTGCTCCGAAGAGCCCATGCTCTCCGCCTTCCGCGAGATCCCCACAGAGTCCACCGTTCAGGTGGAAGGCGTGGTCGCGCTTCGCTCCGCGCCCAACGAGAAACTTCCCACGGGGCTCATCGAGATTTTGCCCGAGAGAGTGGAGGTGCTGGGCCGCCGTCTGGCGAACGCCCTGCCCTTCGAGATCTCCCACTCCACGGAGGCGGGGGAAGACGCACGCCTTCGCTACCGTTTCCTCGATTTGAGAAATCCCGCCGTGCGCGATAAGATCGTTCTGCGCTCGAAGATCGTCGCCGACCTCCGCCGTCTCATGACGGAAGAGGGCTTTTTGGAGATCACGACGCCCATTCTCACGAGTTCTTCCCCCGAGGGCGCGCGCGATTATATCGTGCCCAGCCGCATCTACCCGGGGCAGTTCTATGCCCTTCCGCAGGCCCCGCAACAGTATAAACAGCTTTTGATGTGCTCGGGGTTCGATCGCTATTTCCAGATCGCCCCCTGCTTCCGCGACGAAGACGCCCGCGCCGACCGTTCCCCCGGCGAGTTCTATCAGCTCGACATCGAGATGGCATATGCGACGCAGGAAGACGTGTTCGCCGTGTTGGAGCGGGTGCTCCCGCCCGTGTTTGCGAAGTATTCGGGGTGGGAAGCGGATAAGCCCCCGTTCCGCCGCATCGCCTACCGCGACGCGCTCGAGACTTACGGCTCGGATAAGCCCGACCTCCGCAACCCGCTCACGATAAAAGACGTCACCGATCTCGGACATGGGTGCGGCTTTGAAGCTCTCGCGGGCAAATTCGTGAAGGCGATCGCCGTCTCGGGCGTCAATGCGCCGAGAAAATGGCTCGATAAGACGGCCGAAGACTTCAAGGTGAAGACGGAAGGCTCTGCCATGTATTGGTTCAAGCTCGATGAAAACGGTCTTCCCGCGGGCGGAATGGCGAAATTCGTCGCCGAAAATATCGGCGCATGGAAGCAAAGGCTCGGCGTCGAAAAAGATGCGCTCATCGCCCTTGTCGCAGATGAGAAATTGGGCGTCGCCCAAAAGCACGCGGGCATCCTTCGCACCATGCTCGGCCAAGGGCTGGACCTCTGCGAAAAGGGCGTCTACCGCTTCTGCTGGATCGTCGATTTCCCCATGTACGAGATCGGCGAAGAGAGCGGCGAGCTGGAGTTCTGCCACAATCCTTTCTCCATGCCGCAGGGCGGGCTCAAAGCCCTCGAAGAAAAAGACCCTTTAGAGGTGCTCGCCTATCAATACGACATCGTCTGCAACGGCGTGGAGCTCTCTTCGGGCGCGGTGAGAAATCACGATCCCGAGATCATGCTCAAGGCCTTCTCCCTCGTCGGGCTCGGGAGGGAGGACGTCGTGAAGAAGTTCCCCGCCCTCTATCATGCCTTTGAATTCGGCGCACCGCCGCACGCGGGCGTCGCCCCCGGGGTGGACAGAATGGTGATGCTCATCTGCGATACGCAGAATATCCGCGAAGTCATTCCCTTCCCGATGAACGCGAAGGCCCGCGACCTCATGATGAACGCGCCCTCGCCCGTCGAGAAAAAGCAGCTCGACGAAGTGCATATTCAAATCAAGGAGGAGAAGTAAATGGATAACACAGTGCAGGGCGTCTGCGTGGCCGAAAAGAGCAAATGGGTGCGCATTCTCGCCATCATCGAGATCGTGTTGGGGGGCGGCGTGCTCGGCATCGGCTGTATCGCGGGAGGCGTGCTCCTCCTCACCGTCCCCAACTTTCCCCAACTTGGGATCAGCGTCGCCCTGATCGTTTGCGGCGTGCTGTTCATGGGGCTGTTTTTGGGGATCTATATCCCGCAACTTGTGATCCTCGAGGGCCTGCCGCGGGAACTGATTTTGCTCGAGGGGACGACCTATTCCTTCTGGTGCGGCAAGAATATGGGCTATGTGCGCCTTTCGACCGACCAAATCAGGACGGTCTCGCCCGCAAGCGGGATATGGACTTCCAACTGGATCATGCTCATCAGCGGGCATTACGACGCCGCGCTTACCGTCACCGACTTTGCGGGCCGCAGTTATAAGGTCTCCTTCGTGCGGGACGTGAAGACGGTCGCGAACAACATTCAGGCCTTCTGTGCACAGGTGAACGTCGCGCGGGCGCAGAGCGCCTCCCTTCCGCCGCAGGAAGGGCCCGCATCTTCCGCCCAATAAATAAGCATTTTCTTAAAAGCCGCTCTCAAACGGGCGGCTTTTTTCATAGGACAAAACCTCTCTTTCATAGGATAGGAAGAGAGGTGAACGCGATGATAGAAATGTTTTACGCCGTCCTCGCACGGCTGTTTTTCTTTACGGGGGCGGTACAGGACGGAAGTTCCTACCCCAAGCCCCTCTCCAAAGAGGAGGAGGAAGAATGTTTGCGGCTCGCGCGGGCGGGGGATAAGGATGCAAAGGATAAACTCATCCGCCATAACATGCGTCTCGTCGCCCATATCGTGAAGAAATATGCGGGCGCGGCAGAGACGGACGACATGATCTCTGTGGGCTCGATCGGCCTCATCAAGGCGATCAATACCTACGAAACGGGACACGGTACCCGTCTCGCGACCTATACGGCGCGTTGCATCGAGAATGAAATTCTGATGCTCATCCGCGCGGGGAAGAAGCACAAAAACGCCGTGCTCCTCTCCGATCCCGTCGGAACGGACAAGGACGGGAACGAACTCACCCTCATGGACCTTCTCTTTGAGAAGGAGGAAAAGGTGTTTGCGGGCGTAGAGCAGAGCCTCACGCAGGAGAAATTTTTGCAGGCGATCAGGAGCGTCCTCACCGAACGTGAAACGGAGATCATCTGTCTGCGGTATGCGCTCACGGGCGGCGTTCCCCTTGCGCAGAGGGAGGTCGCAAAGAAGCTCAAGATTTCCCGCTCCTATGTCTCCCGCATCGAAAAAAAGGCTCTCGAAAAACTCCGCCACAGCCTCCGCCGCGAAGACTTCTTCGATGAATAAAGGAGCGAGAGGGGGCTCCCGATCCCGCCATGTTGCGCCGCACAGTTTGCGCGCCAGACCGCCGAGGTGGCGCCCATGTCCGCCTTCGGCGGTATTTTTCGCATAAAAGAGAAAACTTTTGCGAGGGCGCTTCTGATAAGATTTTTTCCTGCAACCCCTCGGAACGAGGAGGAGCGGAATGACGGGTTTTTGAGGATAGAGGCGGCAAATGATTGACTTCGGCGGCCGAATTCCATATAATGAATAGAAATATCTCGATCCCATGGGAGAAAGGCATGTATCTGATCGAAAATTTCGGTTCTAATGTTTTCAACGACAGCGTGATGAAGAACGCGCTTCCGAAGGAGGTCTATGCCTCGCTCCGCCGCACCATCGATCGCGGCGCGCCCTTCGATCCCGCCATTGCGTCGACCGTCGCAAACGCGATGAAGGACTTCGCCGTCTCCAAGGGCGCTACGCACTTTACCCATTGGTTCCAGCCCCTCACGGGCCTTACGGCGGAAAAGCACGATAGTTTTCTCACTCCCTCGGGGGATCGGGCGATCTTACAGCTCTCGGGGAGAGACCTCATCGTCGGCGAACCCGATGCATCCTCCTTCCCTTCGGGGGGAACGCGCGCGACCTCGGCCGCCCGCGGCTACACGGCATGGGATCCCACTTCGCCCGCCTTCGTCAAGGAGGGGACGCTCTACATTCCCACCGTCTTCGTCTCCTACACGGGGGAAACGCTCGATAAGAAAGCCCCGCTGTTGAAGTCGATGACGGCGCTCGATACGCAGGCCAAGCGCCTTCTGCGTCTCTTCGGGATAGAATGCGGAAAGGTCTCGACGACGGTCGGCCCGGAACAGGAATACTTCCTCATCGATGAGAAGGTCTACAATGCGCGGGAAGATCTCATTCTCACGGGAAGGACGCTCTTCGGCGCGCGGGCGACGCGCGGGCAGGAACTCGAGGACTATTATTTTTCCAGCCTGAAGACGCGGATCGCCGCCTACATGCACGATCTCGACGAGACGCTCTGGAGCTATGGCGTCTTTGCCAAGACCAAGCACAACGAGGTCGCCCCCGCCCAGCATGAGCTCGCGCCTATCTTTACGACGACGAACATCGCCGTCG
The DNA here is from genome assembly GCA_947598205.1 of uncultured Clostridia bacterium. Classification (GTDB taxonomy): domain Bacteria; phylum Bacillota; class Clostridia; order Christensenellales; family Borkfalkiaceae; genus Gallimonas. The sequence goes on along the minus strand of CANQFB010000005.1, from coordinate 48,068 downwards.
ACCAGAACCAGCTCACCATGGAGATCATGAAGAAGGTCGCTAAAAAGCACGGCCTTGTGTGCCTTCTCCATGAGAAGCCCTTCGAGGGGATCAACGGCTCGGGCAAGCACAACAATTGGTCGCTCTCGACGGATACGGGGCTGAACCTTCTCGACCCCGGGGAAGATCCCGAGCGCGATCCGCGCTTCCTGCTCATCCTCTCCTGCGTCATCGCCGCCGTCGATACCTATCAGGGGATCTTGCGTGCAAGCGTCGCATCGGCGGGCAACGACCATCGCCTCGGCGCGGACGAAGCGCCCCCCGCGATCGTCTCCGTCTACCTTGGGGATCAGCTCGGCGCACTCGTGGAGAGCATCGTCAAAGGCGGGGCATATGTGCCGAAAAAGCCCGTCCCGGGGTCGATCGGCGTGCCTTCTTCGCCCATCTTCCCCATCGATACGACCGATCGGAACCGCACCTCGCCCTTCGCCTTCACGGGCAATAAATTCGAGCTGCGCATGCTCGGCTCGTCCGCCTCCGTCGCCGACCCCAATATCGTCCTAAATACCATCGTCGCACAGGCTTTTTCGGAAGCGGTGGATGCGCTTGCCGGGGCGAAGGACTTCGGCCTCGCGTGCAGGGAATATACCGAAAAGCTACTCAAAGAACATTCCCGCATCATCTTCAACTTCAACGGCTACGGCCCCGATTGGGAGAAGGAGGCGGCGCGGAGGGGGCTTCTCAACCTGAAGACGACGGCCGAGGCCGCATTGGAATTTTTCAAGCGCGAAAATATCGCCGTCTTCGTGCGGCAGGGCGTCTACAGCGAGAAAGAGGTCGTCGCCCGCGCGAATATCATGCTCGAAAACTACATAAAGACGGTCTCCATCGAGGCGCGTACGATGTTGAAAATGGCGCGCCGCCAGATCTTTCCCGCCGTCAACGGCTATCTTGAGGAGCTTCTCGAAGTCATCGAAAGGAAGCGTGCCGTGAATGAAAATCTTCCGTTGGATGCGGACATGGTAGTGGCGGAAAAGCTCTCCGCGCAAAATGAAGCCCTCATGCGGGCGGCGGAGAAGCTCGAAGGCGACCTTTTATCCCTTCCCGAGGGGACGAAAAACGCCGCGAGAGCGGTTTCCGACGTCATCATCGCGGACATGGCTACCCTGCGCGTCCTCGCCGACGCCATGGAGCCCCTTTGTTCCTCCGCCCACTGGCCCCTGCCTACCTATAATGAAATTTTGTATAGCGTGAGGTGAGGAATGGAAAGAGGCAACGCGGTCGGTAGCCCCCGACTTTCGCTTGTCAAACAGGGGAACGATATGATAGGATAGTGGATATGGAAAACCTATATCTTCCCGTGAAAATCGCGGCCGAGATGGGGGAGAGGACATTTGAATGCGACAAGATCGGGGAGTCCTCATCCGCTGTCTTGCTATCCGATGATCTCGTACTCAAAATTTCCCCGAAGAATGAGGAGAGTTTGAACGAGGTCGCCGTTCTCCTTTTTCTCCGCGGCAAACTTCCCGTTCCCGATGTTATCGGATGGGAATGCGAGGGGGAGAAGGTCTACCTCTTGACCTCGCGCGTCAAGGGGGAAATGGCGTGTGCTCCGCGGTACCGCAGGCACCCCGAAGAGCTCATCTTCGCCCTTGCGGACATCCTCAAACGCATGTGGTCGGTCGATGTCGCCGGACTTTCCGCATGCACTTTGGAACGCCGTCTCTCTTTGGCGGAACAGCGCGTTCGGAGCGGACAGGTGGAGATCGGAAACACGGAGCCGCAGACGTGGCGGGAATTTTCCACGCCCGCCCGCCTTCTCGATTGGCTGCAAAAGAATAGGCCCAAAGAGGAAGAACTTGTCTTTTCACACGGCGATTTTTGTCTGCCCAATATTTTGCTCAAAGACTACGGCCTCTCGGGGCTTATCGATCTCGGGCTTGGGGGCGTAGCGGAAAAATGGTCGGATCTCGCCCTTCTTTGGCGAAGCCTCCGGGACAACTTCGGCGGAAAATACGGCGGGGAGTGGGCGCCCATCCATCCCGACAGGCTGTTCGACGCGCTCTCCCTTGCACCCGATCGGGAAAAGATCAGATATTATCTTTTGCTCGACGAATTGTTTTGAACAGACCGTTAGACCGCCGAGGTGGGTACCATGTCCGCCTCGGCGGGTATTTTTATGCGCCGCCTTGACAGGTGGGGGCCGGTTCTTGAATTCGTCGCCCCGCTCCGATGCCTTTCCTCCCGCGGGAGGCGCTCTGCCGCCTGCCTGTCGCATATATCTTGCAAAATGTCGCACGAATGGGGCTTGATTTTTGCCCTCGGCCATGCTATCATGGTGGAGAAGGGGGTCGAAATGGAATACTACGAGAGCATCCGCCGATCGAGAAAAGCGCAGGGCCTCACCCAACAGCAACTGGCTGACAAACTTCAAGTTTCGCGGCAGACGGTCGCGCGGTGGGAGAACGGTTTGAACGTGCCCAATTTGCTCTCCGCGCAGAAGATGGCCGACCTGTTCGGCGTCGACCTCGGTGAGCTCATGACGGGCGAGGGGACAAAGCGGCCCGAGGGCGGCCCGAAGAGATGGGAATTTCTCTCCCCGCTCATTTGGTTTTCTGCGGTCTGCGCGGTCGCGGCCCTTCTTTTTCGGCTCCTCGGCGTGTATGTGCCCCAATCGCAAGCCGCACTCGACTGCATTTTTCTCTGCGCCTTCCCCCTTCTCGCCCTTTGGTGGGGGTTGAAACTGTTCCGCACCTTCCATGCCGTGGAAGACCGCTATACGCGGACGCTCTGCTATAAGACATGGCGATGGGGGAATTTCTTTTTCGGCGCGTCGCTGTGCGCCGTGCTTTTGGGTGCGTTTTGGGAGAGGAGCTTCGTACCCGAGATCGAGTTCTTCGGAATAGTCTTTTCGGGCATGTTTTGCTATGTCTTCTGCGATACGCTCCTGAAAATCCTGCTCCGTAAACACATGGTGGCGGAGAAGAACCCCCTTCTTTGGTGCGACCTTATCTTTCTGGTATTGAGCGTCGTCGCCCTTACGGCGATCGCGGTCATAGCGGGCATTTCCGGGAGGAGAACGGCCATGATCTGTTTCATCGTCTTTTGGATCCTGCTCGGGCTCTTCGGTTGCGGCTATTTCCTCTTCCGCACGTTGTTCTTTCTCTGTAAAGGAAGAAGGGACCGCGCGTGAAATTGTATCCGCCCTCCATGTCGCGATTCGCTTGCAAAATGCGGGGCGATATGATATGATAAGAGGGATGAAAGCGGTGGAGAGATTTCCATGAAAGTCAACGTAAAAAAATTGCATGAGAATGCAAAACTGCCCGTCTACGGGTCGGAGCACGCCGCGGGCGCGGACCTCTACGCCTTAGAGGACGATACGGTGCAGGCGGGGGAGACGGTATTCGTGCATACGGGCATCGCCATAGAGCTCCCCGCGGGCACGGTGGGGCTCATCTATGCGCGGAGCGGGCTCGCTTGCAAGCAGGGCCTTGCCCCTGCGAATAAGGTGGGCGTCATCGACTGCGACTACCGCGGGGAGATCGTCGTCGCCCTCCACAACCACGGCACGGAGACCCGCCATGTTGCGGCCGGGGACCGCATCGCCCAGCTCGTGGTCGCGCCCTATTATACGGCGGAATTTGAGGAGGCGGACGCCCTCTCCGAGACGGTGCGCGGCGTCGGCGGCTTCGGCTCGACGGGAAGAAAATAAGAAAAATAGGTAATGAGGTGCTTTATGAAAAAATTGCTTGCAGTGGGCGCCGCACTCTGTCCCATGATGCTCTCCCTCGTCCTTCTCGGCGGGTGCGCGCCCCATGCGATCGACCGCTCCCGCGTCGGCACAATGGAGGTGCACGAGGAGGGAGATACCGTCTATTTCTCCCTTCCAATGGAGATTTTCCGCTTTGGGGGCGGGGAGGTCAAACTCGCGTTCGACCGGGCGGAAAACACCCTGACGCTTGCCGAACACAAAGCGGAATACACGCCCGTGAGCGGGTGCGTCTTGTGGGGCGACACCTTTCGAGGTGGCCTTGAGACGGCAGAGGGATACGAGCAGCTCGCCGAACAAGTAAAGGCGCTTGACGGCCGCGAATATAAGTATATCACTGCATATGCAAGCGAGACCGCGGACATGGTATACGGCTTTTGCGTCATCTACAAAAAACCGACCGGCTTTCTCTCGGGCGGCGGGCAGATCGACGCGAGGGAGATCACAAAGAGCATCCTCTTTTCTTATGATCGGGAGGGGACATTTAGCGTCCTTTCCACCCTTGAAGATCGTATCGCCGTCGCCTTTGACGGCGAAAATGCGGTGTATTACTACAAAGAAAAGTATTATTTAGGCGATCTCTCGGGCGAAAAAGAGCAGTATCTCTGCGATGATCCGGCCTCCGATCAAAAATTGGCATTGCATAGCCACGCAACATTTTTCGAGGGCGGAGGCTGGTGCGTTCTCTACTTTCAGCTCAGAGCCGATAACCTGGGAGAGTCCTTTGACCGGTACGTTGTCACGGACATGGGTGGCACCTTTTACGCCGAGCTCAAGCTCCCGCACGATCCGACATGGTAAGATCGTGCGTCATCCTGAGCCGTTATATAAAAATGAAAACCGAGAGCGCATCTTCGAAGGATCCCCTGAATGAAAACACGGACTTACGTTTTAGGGGATACACTCACCCGCTTTGCGGGTTCGGTATGACAGTGACCCTTAACGGGGAGCCAAGATCAACTTGGAGTATATTCATATGCGAATGAGAAGAAAGCGCAATTTGGAGCCGAGGATGGAGCGTTGCGCGCCCGTCCTCGTGGCGCGGGGAAGGCCCTGCCTCAATTTGAAGGAGGCGGCGGAGAATTTCCGCGCCATTTTGGACTTTCAAACGCTCTTCGGCAACAGGAACCCCGTCGAACTCGAGGTGGGCTGCGGCAACGGGTACTTTATCGCCGAGCTCGCAAAGCGCCACCCCGAGACGAACTTCCTCGCCGTAGAGCTGTGCACCAACGTCATTCTCACGGCGATGGAGCGCGTTCTGCGCGAAGAAATTCCCAACGTGCGCTTCTTGAATATTCCCGCCGAGATCCTCGCCTGTTACATTCCCGATAGAAGTATCCGCAAAATTTATCTCAATTTCTCCACACCATTGCCGGAACCCAACCGCGAGAAACAGCGGCTCACTTCCTCCCGCTTCCTCTCCATCTATAAAAAACTCTTGGCGGACGGGGGCGTGATCGAACAGAAGACGGACAGCGCGTTTTTCTTCGAGTATTCTTTGAACAGTTTCGGCGAAAACGGTTTTGCGGTGACGGAGATCTCGCGCGATCTCCATAGGAGCAAATGGGCGGAGGGGAACATCGTCACCGAGTACGAGCAGAATTTTTCCTCCAAGGGCATGCCCATCTATTTCGCCCGCGCCGTGCTCCTATAAGTTTTTTATAAAGAAGCGTTATAACATCTAATATTTGTGGTATAACAAAACAGAACAACTTACAAGGAGTGACAAACATGTTTGAATTTCAAAAACTTTGTAGCGAAGTAGAATCGCTCTCCCCCGCAAAGAGGGCGGCCCTCATCGCCGAGAAAGCGGTCACCGTCGTCGAAGGTCTCCATAACCTCCACATCGAGGGCATCGACCCCGTCGAAACGCTTGCCGCCTTCATCATCGGTTCTGTCGTCTCCGACGGCGTCGTCGGGGAGAAGGATCTGCTCGGCGTCTATCCCGAACTCGTCGCGGCTCTCGGCGAGGCGTGCGACCTTGCGGGCATTGCGCGTTCATATAAGGTCTCCAAAGATGTGCAGAAGGAGATCAAGGCATATACGAAGGCCATTCACAGCATCGTCTGGACGGTGGATGAACAGCTCGGCGCGGACATCGTCACGCTCTGCCTCTTGGTGACCTCCGCCGACGGCAAGGTCTCTTTGAAGGAGCGGCGCTATATCAAACAGCTCTGCACTGCGTAAAAATCAGAAAACGAAAAAATCGGCTACATTCCGTAGCCGATTTTTTGTAGAATGGTATGGCAAATCTGGCACACCACACTCTTTTATTCCTCTTATGAATTGAATAGTGCCTTGATCATTTGGGTGACGTAAGAGACGGGGACGAGGTCGAGCCTATCCTTGAACTTTTCGCACGCCTTCATGTTCTTGGCGGGCAGGATGACGCGGCGGAAGCCCATCTTCAAGCACTCGTTCACCCGCTTTTCGGCAAAGTTCACCCCGCGCACTTCGCCCGTGAGGCCCACTTCGCCAAAGACCGCCGTATATTTCTCGATGGCGATCATCTTCTCGGCGGAGGCAAGGGCGGCGCACACGGCAAGATCTGCGCTCGGCTCATTCAAACGGATCCCGCCCATGGCGTTGAGATAGATGTCCTGCATGCCGAGGGGAATGCCGCACCGCTTCTCGAGGACGGCGATGAGCACGATGAGGCGGTTCGGGTCCACCCCTAAAGACATTCTGCGGGGAAGCCCGTAGGAGGTCTTCGACATGAGCGTCTGGATCTCCACCATCATACAGCGGTTGCCCGTCTCGCTCGGCGTGACGACGGCCCCCGCCGCGATCCCGCGGCTATCCGAGAGGAAGAGGGAGGAATAGTCGGAAACGCCGAAGATGCCTTCCCCCGTCATCTCGAAGACGCCCACCTCCTGCACCGAGCCGAAGCGGTTCTTCACGGCGCGGAGAATTTTGAAGTTTTCAAACCGTTCGCCCTCGAAATAGAGGACGGTATCCATGATATGTTCGAGGACTTTGGGACCCGCGAGCGTGCCTTCCTTCGTCACATGCCCGACGAGGAAGAAGGTGATGCCACGGGATTTTGCGATACGCATGATCTTGGCGGCGCACTCCCTTACCTGCCCGACGCTGCCCGCCGCAGAGGTGAGGGCATCGGTGTAAACGGCTTGGATGCTGTCTACGATGACATATTCCGCCGCATAGAAGCTCTCTTCCGCCGCCTCGAGGTTGGTCTCGTTGAGAAGGAGCAGGTTATCGGAATTCAGTCCCAGCCGCTCACAGCGGAGCTTCACCTGCGAACAGCTCTCTTCGGCGGAGAGATACAGCACCTTATGCTCCTTGGCAAGGTGCGCCGCGACCTCGGTGAGAAGGGTGGATTTTCCCACGCCGGGGTCGCCTCCCACGAGGATGAGAGAACCCCTTACGATGCCGCCCCCGAGCACGACGTCGAGCTCTTGAATACCCGAAGAGACGCGCTCGAACTTCTCGAACGTGACCTTCGAGAGGGGAATTGCGCGCGAGGGTGTCGCAGACATGGTGGGTTTGTTTTTCGTCAAAACGGGAGAGACTGCCTCCTCGACGAGGGTGTTGAACTTCCCGCAGCCGGGGCAACGCCCCAGCCACTTGGGGGAGGTGTATCCGCATTCGTTGCAAACAAATTGCGTCAAATTCTTCGGCATAGTAGTTCCTTTATTTGATGAAATCGAAATGTCATACCGAGCCCCATAGGGGCGAGTGTATCCCCTGATACGAAGTTTTCATTGAGGGGATTCTCTCGGGCTACGCCCTCGGAATGACAGGTGGTACAGAGCGGCGCATCGTCTTCCCTTCGGTTACCGTTAAACCGCGGAGAGGCAAGCAAGACAAGGAGAAGGAGCATTTCCGCAGGGAGCGTACTTTTGCGTACGTGACCAAGGAAAGCGCATCTTCGACAAAGGATTGCGTCGCCTATCTGTGGTTCGATTGAAGAAGAACGAGAGCATAGCAGGTGATGCCGCGGCCTTCGCCGATATACCCCAGCTTCTCGTTCGTCCCCGCGGCGACGGCGACGTTTTCACAGGAGAGGGCGGCGCGCAAGTTGTTTCGCATACCCTCGATATAGGGCGAAAGGCGGGGCTGTTCGCACAAAACAGAGAGGCTTGCATTCTTTACAGAAAATCCTTTCATGCGCACCGTCTCCATGACGAGGGAGAGAAGTTTCATGCTGTTCGCGCCCTTATATTTTTGATCGGAATCGGGGAAATGATAGCCAATATCGCGCTCGCCGATGGCGGAAAGCAGGGCATCCATGAGGGCATGGATGAGAACGTCGCCGTCGCTGTGTGCCTCGAGGGCGCGGTTGGAGGGGATGACGACCCCCCCGAGGGTGATATAGTTCAAATTGAGCCGCGCGATGCCTTGATCGATCTCCTCTTGGTGGGCGAAGGCGTGGGTGTCCACGCCGAACCCGACGCGCTCGGCGGGCATAAAATCGCTTGCATAGGTGAGCTTTTTGTTGCAAAGATCGCCCGCGACGATATGCGGGCTTCCGATATAGGCGGCATAGACGCCGCTGTCGTCGGTGAACTCCCCGCCCCGCCCTTCCGCGAAGGCTTTTTCGTAGGCGGCGCGAATATCCCTGGTGAGAAATCCCTGTGGCGTTTGCAAACCATAGAGCGATTTGCGGGGGGGCATGTCCGCGATACGATCTTCAAAAACATGTGCAACGGTATCCGTCAGAGGCACGGCGGCGATGGCAGAACCGTACTTTTTCACGCTCTCGAGGCAATTTTTGATCACTTCGGGCGTGACGAAGGGTCGCGCGGCGTCGTGGATGAGCACCATGTCGCCCTTCGCCTCTTTGAGAGCACGGAAGACGCTCTCCCCACGGGTCGCCCCGCCGCGCACAGGGCGGGCACAGGGGAAGGGGGAGAGGATGGCGTTGATGCGCGCCTCATCTTCCGTCCTGCATGCGACGAGGATCTCGTCCGCAAACGGCATGAATGCGGAGAGGGAATGGCATAGAACGGGCATGCCGTTCAGGTCGTGCAGAACTTTGTTGTCGGGCATTTTTGCCCGCGTGCCGCTTCCTGCGGCACATAGAATAGCTGTTAACATTTGATTTATAATTTGTTGTGAATGCGGTGATGCTTCGACTTTGCTCAGCATGACGTATTTGGGAAGCATCCCGACGTTCAAATCGTCATTCCGAGCTTATCGAGGAATCACCCTATTTTTCCCTTATTCTCCAATGACTTCGTATAAATTCTGGGCGTCGTCTTTTTTGACCGTCTCTTTGATTTCGAGGATGCGGAACTTCAAAACGCCCGCAAGGAAGGAGACCTCAACCACGTCGCCCGCCTTCACGCGGTGGGAGGGTTTGACCTCCTTGCCGTTCACCGAGATCTTCCCCGCGCTCGCCGCCTCCTGCGCAAGGGTGCGGCGTTTTAAGATCCGAGAGACCTTCAAAAATTTATCGATGCGCATCTCGCCTGCCGATTGGCCCTTTTTCGGGCCGTTTTCATGAAAATTTCCCACTTTTTTTGTCGTTTTTGAAAAATTTTTTTTTACGCGCTCAAAACAAGTTGACATCTTGTGCGCAAAAAGTTATAATTCCATACTGTATCATTATGTTTAGAATGCGCTTTTGCGCCCGTTTCGCCGGAAGAAGCCAAACTTTCGGGGAACGTCTTTCCCCATTATACCGCCTTTCGGGGAGTTTGTAAAGGGGGAGAGGAGAAAAATTCCATTCGGACATTTCGGTTTTTATCGATGAAAAGATATACTCGGTAGACCGTCAAGTGATAACATTCAAAAAAGGAGTTATTTGACGGATGAACTTACCAATCCAAAAGTACGGCAAGACGGAACGCAGAAAGTTCGGCTCCATCAACGAGGTCATCGACATTCCCAACCTTGTGGAGATCCAGAAAGAGAGCTACCGCGCGTTCATCGAAGAGGGCATTTCCGAGATCTTCGAGGATTATTCGCCCATCACCGACTTTTCCGACCACTTCGAGCTCTACTTCCTTGACCATGAATTCGGGAAGAACTCCAAGTACGACGAAAAGGAATGCCGTAACCGCGATGCGACGTACGCCCTTCCCCTCCGCGTGAAGGTGCGTCTCGTCAACAAGGTGAAGGACGAGATCTTGGAGCAGGACGTCTTTATGGGCGATTTCCCGCTCATGACGGAGAACGGTTCCTTCATCATCAACGGCGCAGAACGCGTCATCGTCTCCCAGCTCGTCCGCTCTCCCGGCGTGAACAACGTCTCCGAGACGGATAAGACGGGCAAAAAGATGTATGAGACGACGGTCATCCCCGGCCGCGGGGCATGGCTGGAGTTCAAGCAAGATGCGCAGGGCATCCTGTGGGTGAGCGTCGATCGGAAGAGAAAACTCACCGCCACCGTCCTTCTGCGCGCCCTCGGGTACGGCTCCGACCGCGCCCTCGAGGAACTTTTCGACGGGGACAAGATGATCGCCGCCACCGTCAAGAAGGACGGCGCCGATCCCAACAACCCCATCCGCTCGGAATCGGACGGCCTTATCGCCCTCTACAGGAGACTGCGCCCCGGCGAAGTTCCCACCGAGGAATCGGTGCGCCAGCACCTCAACAACCTGTTCTTCGACCCCCGCCGCTACGACGTGGCGAAGGTCGGCAGATACAAGTTCAACAAGAAACTCAACCTCGCCTACCGCCTCCCCGGATGCCGCATCGCGGAAGATGTCTTCCACCCCGAGACGGGTGAAGTGCTCGCTCTCAAGGGCGACGTTATCACCGAGGAACAGGCGAAGGCCATCCAGAACGCGGGCATCGGCGCCGTCCATGTCTTCGTCCACGATCCCGAAGAGGGGGAGATCCGCCACAAGATCATCTCCAACAACATCGTGGAATTTTCCGCTCTCTCCGAGAAGCCCAACAAGGCGTTCGGCCTCCTGAAGACGGTGCATTATCCCACCTTCGTCTTCTCCAAGACGATCGCGGCCGCCTGTGCGGACGCGACGGTGGAGGAGGTCGCCGAACGTTTCTGCGACGAGATCAACGCCCTCTACTATACGCACGAGACTGCCCCCGAGGCCGACGAGAAGCAGGAGGAGAAGAAGAACCGCGAAAAGAGGCGGGATAACCGCATCAAGTTCGTCGCGGCGTGCAAGCTCTTCCACGAACTTCTCGCCCGCAACGACGAGAAAGATCCGCTCGCGCCCGTCGATCTCGATAACGAGACGCGCATCCTCGGCGTCACGCCCGCCGAGAAGAAGGCCCTCCGTCCCCTCGTCGAAAAGCTCAACCATAAGTGCATCACCGTCGACGACATCGTTGCGGCCGTCTCGACCAACCTCGACCTCCGCTACGGCATCGGCTCGATCGACGAGATCGACCACCTCGGCAACCGCCGTGTGCGCTCCGTCGGCGAACTTTTGCAGAACCAGCTCCGCATCGGCATGTCGCGGCTCGAACGTCTCATCAAGGAGCGTATGGCCACGGCCGACCCGATGGAGGTCACGCCCTCCTCGCTCATCAACGTGCGGCCCATCTCCGCCGTCATCCGCGAGTTCTTCGGCTCTTCCCAGCTCTCGCAGTTCATGGACCAGACCAACCCCATCGCCGAGCTCACGCACAAGCGCAAGCTCTCCGCTTTGGGCCCCGGCGGTCTCAACCGCGACCGCGCCACCTTCGAGGTCCGCGACGTCCACCATTCGCACTACGGCCGTATGTGTCCCATCGAGACCCCCGAAGGCCAGAACATCGGCCTCATCTCATCGCTTGCGACCTTCTCCAAGGTCAACGAGTTCGGCTTCATCATGTCCCCTTACCGCAAGGTGGATAAGGCGACGGGTGTCGTCACCGACCATGTGGACTACCTCACGGCGGACGAAGAGGACCGCTACGTCGTTGCACAGGCCAACGAGCCCCTCGACGAGAGCGGCAGGTTCGTCAACGCACGCGTCGGCTGCCGCTACCGCGAACTCATCACCGAATATCCCCGCGAGCGCGTCGACTACATGGACGTGAGCCCCAAACAGCTCGTCTCCGTCGCAACGGCGCTCATTCCCTTCCTCGAGAACGACGATACCAACCGCGCCCTCATGGGTTCCAACATGCAGCGGCAGGCTGTGCCCCTTCTCACGACGGAACCTTCCATCGTGGCGACGGGCATCGAGGCCGCCATCGCGCGCGACTCGGGCGTCATCGTCCGCGCAAAGGAGGCGGGCACGGCTGTCGCCGTCGCCTCCGACCGCATCGTCATCCGCGAGGACAGCGGTTTTGAAACAGAGTATAAATTAAAGAAATTCGAGCGCTCCAACCAAGGCACCTGCCTCAACCAGCGCCCCATCATCTCCACGGGCGACCGCGTCGAAAAGGGCGAGGTCATCGCCGACGGTCCCTCCACGAGCAACGGCGAACTTGCCCTCGGCAAGAACATTCTCGTCGGCTTCATGGAGTGGGAGGGCTACAACTATGAGGACGCGATCCTCATCTCCGAGAAACTTGTGCAAGACGACGTCTTCACCTCCATCCACATCGAGGAGTACGAGACGGAGGCGCGCGATACCAAGCTCGGCGAAGAGGAGATCACCCGCGATATTCCCAACGTCGGCGACGACGCTCTGCACGATCTCGACGAAGAGGGCATCGTGCGCATCGGCGCAGAGGTGGGAAGCGGCGACATCCTCGTCGGCAAGGTCACCCCGAAGGGGGAGACCGAACTCACCCCCGAAGAGCGGCTTCTTCGCGCCATCTTCGGCGAGAAATCGCGCGAAGTGCGCGATACCTCCCTCCGCGTTCCCCACGGCGAGGGCGGCATCGTCGTCGACGTGAAGATCTTCACCCGCGAAAACAAGGACGAGCTCTCGCCCGGCGTCAACAAACTCGTGCGCGTGTATATCGCGCAGAAACGTAAGATACAGGTCGGCGATAAGATGGCAGGCCGCCACGGCAACAAGGGCGTCATCTCCCGCGTTCTTCCGCAGAGCGATATGCCCTTCCTTCCCGACGGCACGCCCCTCCAGATCCTTCTCAACCCCTTGGGCGTCCCTTCCCGTATGAACATCGGGCAGGTGCTCGAGGTGCACCTCGGCTATGTCTGCCGCCAGCTCGGCTGGAAGATCGCGACGCCCGTCTTCGACGGCGCGACGGAGAAGGACATCGAACAGCTCTTCGAGGAGAACAACCTCTTGGGGCCCGACGGCAAGGTAGACGGCAAGTTCCAGGTCTTCGACGGCCGCACGGGCGAGCCCTTCGAGAACAGGGTGACGATCGGGATCATGTATATGATCAAGCTCATCCACCTCGTCGACGATAAGATCCACGCGCGCTCCATCGGCCCTTACAGCATGGTGACCCAGCAGCCGCTCGGCGGCAAGGCGCAGTTCGGCGGCCAGCGCTTCGGCGAAATGGAGGTCTGGGCGCTCGAGGCCTACGGCGCCGCGCACATCTTGCAGGAGATCCTCACCGTCAAGTCGGACGACATCGTCGGCCGTGTCAAGACGTATGAGAGCATCGTGAAGGGCAACAACATCTCCGAGCCCGGGATCCCCGAGGCGTTCAAGGTCCTTCTCAAGGAACTTCAATCGCTCGCCCTCGACGTAAAAGTGCTCACCGAGACGGGCGAAGAGCTCATCATCCGCGAATTCGACGACGACGACCGCGACGAACCCCGCCGCAAGGCGCCGCAGGAGGCCGAGGAGCAAGATCTCGACTTCGGCGCCGACGAAGAGGAGGGCGATTACGACAATCTCGGCTCTATCTTCGACGAACCCGACGAGGATGAAGATTTTGTCTCCGACGAAGTGTTCGGCGACGGCCTTGAGGACGGCGACGACCTTGCCGACGTGGAGGACGATTTCTCCTTCGGCGATCTCTTTGCCGACGACGAGAACCCGGAAGACGATGAAGACGGGGACAAATAAGAGGGAGGAAGTGAGATATGTACGAATTAAATGATTTCAACAGCATTCAGATCAGCATCGCATCCCCCGAGAAGATCAGGGAGTGGTCGTATGGCGAAGTGACAAAGCCCGAGACCATCAATTACCGTACCCAAAAACCCGAACGCGACGGCCTCTTCTGCGAGAAGATCTTTGGCCCGACCAAGGATTGGGAGTGCCATTGCGGCAAATATAAGCGCATCCGCTACAAAGGGATCATCTGCGAAAAGTGCGGCGTCGAAGTGACGCGCGCCAAGGTGAGAAGGGAACGCATGGGCCATATCGAGCTCGCCGCCCCCGTCTCCCATATCTGGTACTTCCGCGGGATCCCCTCGAAGATCGGCCTTCTTCTCGACATGGGCCCCAAGCCCCTCGAGCAGGTCATCTATTTTGCAAAGTACGTCGTGCTCGCCCCCGGTTCCCTCGAAGGGACGACCATCACGGTGGGCAACGAGACTGCGACCATCGCCTATAAGGCGGTCATCAGCGACAATATTCTCCGCAAGGCGGAGGAGATGTTCGGCGATCCCTCCAAGACGGGTCTCAAAGTGGGCATGGGCGCGGAGGCCATCCGCGAACTTCTTATGGCCGTCGATCTCGAGAAGGACAGCGAAGAGTGCAGGAAGATCATCGAGAACACGCCCGCAGGCGCAAAGCGCGTCAAGGCCATCAAGCGCATCGAGATCATCGAGGCCTTCCGCAAGAGCGGCAACCGCCCCGAGTGGATGGTGCTCACCGTCCTTCCCGTCATCCCGCCCGATCTTCGCCCCATGGTCCAGCTCGACGGCGGCAGGTTCGCGACCTCCGACCTCAACGACCTTTACAGAAGGGTCATCAACCGCAACAACCGCTTAAAGCGCATGATCGAGCTCGGTGCGCCCGAGATGATCGTCAAGAACGAGAAGCGTATGCTTCAGGAAGCGGTGGACGCCCTCATCGATAACGGAAGGAAGGGCAAGCCCCTCATCGGGCCTTCCAACCGCGAACTCAAGTCCCTTTCGGGGCTCTTGCGCGGCAAGCAGGGCCGTTTCCGCCAGAACCTCCTCGGTAAGCGCGTCGACTATTCGGGCCGTTCGGTCATCGTCGTCGGCCCCGAACTCAAGATCTATCAGTGCGGCCTTCCCAAGGAGATGGCCATCGAGCTCTTCAAGCCCTTCGTCATGAAGCGCCTCGTCGAGACGGGCAAGAGCCACAATATCAAGAGCGCAAAGCGCACCGTGGAGAAGGGCAAAGACTTCGTTTGGGACGTGCTCGAAGAGGTCATCAAGGAGCATCCCGTCCTTCTGAACCGCGCTCCCACCCTGCACCGCCTCTCCATTCAGGCGTTTGAGCCCATCCTCATCGAGGGCCGCGCCATCAAGATCTCCCCGCTCGTCTGCGGTCCTTTCAACGCCGACTTCGACGGCGACCAGATGGCCGTGCACCTTCCTCTCTCCATCGAGGCGCAGGCGGAAGCGAGATTTTTGATGCTCTCCGCGAACAACATCTTAAAGCTCGCCGACGGGAAGTCGGTCATGAGCCCCACGCAGGATATGATCATCGGCGCGTACTACCTCACCATTCTCCGCAGGGAGGAGGGGAAGAAGTACGATAAGTTCTGCCGTCCCGACGAAGAGGGCGAGGCATATATCCCGCCCGTCTATTCCTCCTTCGACGAAGCGCTCATGAGCTACCAGCTCAAGGACGTGCACTGTCAGGACGAGATCTACGTCCGCCGTACGGTGGAACTGCCCGCGGGCAAGTTTGAAGGGCTTGCGCTTCCCTATGAGAAGTTCTTTGAAAGCCCCGTGCAAAACAACGGTATCCGCGGCCGCGTCGTCGCCTATAAGGACGAAAAGACGGGCGCCATGTTCGTGACAGGCACCATCAAGACGACGGTCGGCAGGATCATCTACAACGACGGCATGCCGCAGGATCTCGACTTTGTGAAGCGCGTAGAGCCCGAAGATTATCTCAAGCTCGAGCTCTCCACAGAGTTTATCGGTAACGCCCGCGCGATCGGCAAGAAGCATCTTTCGCGCATCGTCGAGGCCTGCTTCAAGACGGGCTATGCGCCTAAGGCTTCCGCCGTCCTCGATATGATCAAGGAACGCGGCTACAAATATTCCACCCTCGCGGCGCTCACCACCTCCGTCTTCGATATGAAGATCCCCGAGGAGAAGGACGGCATCGTCAAGGGGGCGGAAGAGCAGGTCGCCAAGATCTCCAAGAAGTTCTCGAGAGGGCTTCTCAAGGAGGATGAACGCTACCATGCCGTCATCGGCGTGTGGGACGAGGCGACCGACAAAGTTGCGACGCTTCTGAAGGAACAGGGCGCACGCGATAAGTTCAACCCCATCTGGATGATGGCGGATTCGGGCGCGCGCGGTTCCATCGACCAGATCAAACAGCTCTCGGGCATGCGCGGCCTCATGGTGAACCCGCAGGGCAAGAAGATCGAAGTCCCCGTCAAATCGTGCTTCAGAAACGGGCTCTCCGTTCTCGAATACTTCATCTCCTCGCACGGCGGCCGTAAAGGTCTCGCCGATACGGCGCTCAAGACTGCCGACTCGGGGTATCTGACCCGCCGCCTTGTAGACGTCTCGCAAGACGTCATCGTGCGCGAAGAGGATTGCTGTGCGGGCAAGAAGCCCCGCGGCACGCTCATCCGCGCCATCCTCGGCCCGAACGGCGAACTCATCGAGAGCCTCGAAGACCGTCTCACGGGAAGGTTCGCGGCGGAAGACGTCGTAGACGGCGAGGGCAATGTGCTCGTTCCCACCAACGAGATGATCACCGAGAAGATGGCGAAGGTCATCGCCTCCATCCCCGCTTATCAGGAGAAGGGCGTCCCCATCCGCTCCATCTTCACCTGCAATACCCGCTTCGGCGTGTGCGCGAAGTGCTACGGCAAGAACATGGCGACCACTCTTCCCATCCATGTGGGCGAGGCCGTCGGCGTCATCGCGGCGCAGTCCATCGGCGAACCCGGCACCCAGCTCACGATGCGTACCTTCCATACGGGCGGCATCGCCGCCACGGGCGACATCACCCAAGGTCTTCCCCGCGTCGAAGAGCTCTTCGAGGCGAGAAAGCCGAAGGGCGTCGCCACCATCTGCGAAGTCAAGGGTATCGTCTCGCTCGACGACGCCGATAACCTGAAACACGTCATCATCTCCGATCCCGAGACGGGCGAAAGGCTCAAGGATTACGAACTTCCCTTCAACGCCGAACTCAAGGTCAAGGAGGGCGACGAGGTGGAACCGGGCGTCCAGCTCAACGCAGGTTCGGTCAACCCGCAAGACATCATCAGGGTCAAGGGCGTCAAGGGCGTGCAGGATTACATTCTCGAACAGGTGCAATCCGTCTATCGTTCGCAGGGCGTCGACATCAACGATAAACACGTCGAGATCATCGTCCGCCAGATGCTCCGCAAGGTCCGCATCGAGAAGGCGGGCACGACGGATATGCTCCCCGGCCAGCTCGTCGATATGTTCAACTTCGAGGAGCAGAACGAGAAGACCATCCGCGAGGGCGGCATTCCCGCCACGGCCAAGCGCGTGCTCCTCGGCATCACCAAGGCCGCGCTCGCAACAGACAGCTTCCTCTCGGCGGCCTCCTTCCAGGAGACCTCGAGGGTACTCACTGAGGCCGCGATCTGCACCAAGCGCGATCCGCTCATCGGGCTTAAGGAGAACGTCATCATCGGTAAGCTCATTCCCGCAGGCACGGGCATGAAGGATTACAAGAACGCGAATTATCAGCAAGCCCCGGGCGCCCACGACGACGGGCCGATGCAATTCAGGCGGGATTTCCTCAGTTAAGACGATAAAAGGACGAGGCGGCATTTTTGCCGCCTTTTCTTTTTGCGAAGCCTTCCCCCGCGGGGGAGGGCGTCAAACACCCCCTATATATTAAAAAGGAATAAGAAAATCCCTTTCAAAAATTTTTTTGAAAATTTTTTATTTTTTTCCAACAAAACCGTCTTCTCGGTTGTTATATAGGTGTAAGGAAAAAACAGGAGGAACATTCCATGAAAAAAAGATATTTGTTTTTGGCAACTCTCGCACTCGCAGGTCTTGCGGCCCTTCCCCTCGGGGCATGCGGCGGCAACGTGAACGGCGGAAACAACGGTAGCGACCATAAGACGGAAGCCACCGAGATCGGCACATACAGCGGCATCGCGAGCACGGAATCCATCTACGGCGTCGGCGCGGTCACCACGGCAGAACTTCTCGCCGAGACGGTGACGCCCACCGCGCCCGTCCCGTCCGATCCCGTCTCTCCCACCCCCGGCGAGACAACGCCCGAACAGCCGCAAGAGCCCGCCCCCGAGAAGCCCACGGAGCCTGCTCCCGAACAGCCCGCGGAGCCCGCCCCGTCCGATCCCTCCCAAACTCCCGACTACGGCCTTCCCGAAGCCGGCGGCGACAAGATCGGCGACGTACAGGATGCGGCAAAGGACTTCAACACCTACTTCAACATGCTCGATAGCTTCCTCGATAAGGCCGCGACCAAGACGGTCGTCGAGAAGAACGTCTCCGAGGACCCCATGCTCGCAGGCTACGAGCTGAAGCTCACCATCACGGGCAAGAACGCCAAGGGCGAAGATGACGTACACATCGTCTACTACACCGAGACGGCGGGCAGGACGAACACCCAAACCTTCCGCGACGACGATGAAACGACGACGGTCTCCGAGACGACTTACACCCTCGAAGGCGCAGTGCTCATGGGGCAGGACGAGACGGGAGGCGACATCTACTACTACATGACGGGCACCCGCATCGAACGCTCGGTCACCGAGACGGAAGGCAGAGAGGAAGAGACCAAACAGGAGTCCATCCTCAAGATGACGGCGTTCGCCGACGAGCTCGATATGGGTAGCCGCGTGGAATTGAGCAACATCCAGACGACGGAATCCGAGACCGAGCACAACGCCACCGAGACGGAGACAGAGAGCCTCTACACCTACTCCGTCTATAAGGACGGCAAGCTCGTCGAATCCACGGAGGTGAAGTTCGAGACGGAGGAAGAGCACGGCGAAACGGAAGCGGAATACACGGTGCGCTTTTTGAGCGGCGCTTCCCGCGGGATCTATGAGATCGAGCGCGAGACGAAGGGAACTTCCACATGGATCTCCGTCAAATACAGCATCGACGGCAACAGCGGAAAATTCGTGATCGTGGAAAACGCCGACGGCACCTACACCTACAAGTTCTCGCAGAGCAAAGCCGACGACAGGAACTTCTCCAACTTCCACTTCCACGATTGAGCCTCCCTTGAGAGAAACATCGGGATAGAAACTTGACATCGGCCGTCCTCCGTGCTATGATAGTGCGCGGAAAGTACGGAGGCGGTCACGATGACGCTGGATGAATATCTGAAAGAATTTGCAGAGGGGAACGATTCGAACTTCGGGTCGTTCTACCTCGCGACGAAAAAGACGATCTACCATATCGCGCTCGGCGTTTTGCGGGAACGCTCCCTCGCCGAGGACGTGATGCAAAACACCTACATGAAGGTGCTGGCAAACGCATCGAGCTACCGTGCGGGGACGAACGCGGCGGCGTGGATCGCCCGCATCGCCAAGAACGAAGCATTAAACGTCAAAAAGCTCCGCATGCGGGAAAACCCCGTAGACGAGCGTGAAAACGAACACCTCTTCGGAACGGCCCATCCCGACGACTACGGCCTTCTCACCGACGTTGCAAGGCGGATTCTCTCCGAAGATGAGTTCACAGTTCTCATGCTCGCGGCGGCGGACGGCTACAAACGGCGGGAGATCGCGGCAATGCTGGGGATCCCGCTTCCCACCGTCACATGGAAATATCATCAGGCGCTCGCAAAGATGCGGCGCGCGCTGGAAGGAGGGAAGGCATGAAAAAGCGTGAGATCGAAGAAGCTCTCAAACGAGAAGCAGAGATATATACGCCCGACGTACCCGTGAATACGGGCGCGGCCCTTTCCCCATATGCGGAACGGGGGGGCGCAGTTGCCCTCGCGCGGGAAGGGCGCACGAAGAAGACCCTCCTCATCGTGGCGGCCGCCCTCGCATTCATACTCTTTCTCGCCGTCCTCATTCCCGTTCTTCTCGGCGGCGGAAACGGCCTCACGACCCTTGTCATCAGCATCAATCCCTCAGCGGAGTTCACCCTCGAAGGCGGCAAGGTGAAGAGTGCGAAGGCGCTCAATCAGGACGCCGCCGTCATGCTCGTGAACGAAAATCTTGTAGGCATGTCCGCAGAAGAGGCGTGTGTAACGTTCGCAACGCTTGCCCAAAACAAGAATCTCATCACCGAAAACGGCATCCGCATCCGCGTTACGGGAAGGGATCATGCCCGCATTTCAAACAGCGTGCAGACGGCGCTCGAAGGCTTTGCGGTGAGCGACCTTCCCGATGAGGACTACACTTCCATCATGGGCGGCTACAACGAAAACGACATGAACGACTTCGAGGATTATCTCTCGAGCAAGTACGCTTCGAGCCGCGAGGCGTTCATGCAGGAAGTGGGGGAACTGCTTCTGACCTACGAAAACGACCTTAACGCCCTCGATCTTGGCGATCTGGCGGCGGTGGAGAAGTTCAACGGGACCTATTGGTTGCTCGGCGACGACTTCTGGCTGGAAGGGAAGGACCTTGAAAAGAGCAGACGGGAATGCTTGGAGGAATACCGAGAACTCCAAAAGGACCTGAAAGAAGACCCCGACGAGGCGTTTGAAGACCTCTTCGAGGACTTCCTCGAGATCTTCAAGGAAGATTACAGGCAAGGCGGAAGCGGCTGGCGCGACCACGCCGACGATGATGATGACGATGACGACGAGCGTTGGGGCAAAGATGACGACGACGATGATGATGACGATGATGACGATGATTAAAGCTGCCCCCTTTGAAGGGGGCGGCTCCGCCGTAGGCGGTGGTGGGGGTTGAATGTGAAAAACACCCATGCCATGCCCGCGGATTTCCGCGTCATTCCGAGGCTCCACAGAAGCCGAGTGAATCCCCTAATACGAAGTAGCAAGGCTTTTAATCCGTCACCCTGAGCCATGTCGAAGGGTGACATTATTATATGGTCATGCTTCGACAAAGCTCAGCATGACGAATGAGTGCACGCGGCATCCATGAGAGAAAAAATTTCCCAAAACCGCTTGACAACAAATTCATACCATGATAAAATAACAACTGTTATATAACGGTTGTTGTTTTTTTGGAGGAAGGATGCCAAAACAAAAAATCACAAGGGAAGATGTACTTCGGGCGGCGGCGGAAGTCATGCGCAGGGGCGGTGCGCAGGCGCTCGGCGCACGGGCGGTCGCAGAGGAGCTCGGCTGTTCCACCCAGCCGATCTATTCCCTCTTCGGCGGCATGGGCAATTTGGAGGCCGCGCTCCTCGACGAGGCAAAACGGCGGTACCATGTCTTTATCGACGAGTATCTCTCTGCGGCGGGAAAGAGCCGCTATGAGGCATTCGGCATGGGTTTTGTGAAGTTCGCCCGCGAGGAGAAGGGCCTCTTCCGCTTTCTCTTTCTCTCCGAGCACAGGGCGGAGGTCGATCCCTTCTTCGAGGAGATCATAGGGGAGATGTGCGCGCTCTACCGCATGGACAGGGAGCGGGCGGAGGCGTTCCACCGCGATATGGCGGTCTTTTCCTACGGGCTCGCCGCGAGCGTCAATTGCGGCGGAAGGGAAACGGACGAAGAGATCTCCGCGGCGTTCGGGCGGGAGTTTTACGCGCTCTATTCTTACTATTTTCCCGAGCGACCGCGCTTTTGGGAGAAATAGGGGGGAGAAGCTATGCAAAATTTCGGTATGAGTATGCTGTGGTTTTGGGTGTGCTATATTGCCGTAACATGCGTTGGCGTGGCGCACTGTGTGTTCAACATCAAGGTATTGCACATGAAGCCGATGGACGGGCATTCGATGGGCGAGGGATATGAGGCGACGAAACCGTGGCATCCCCTATATAATATTGTGCTGTTTCCGCTTTTCGGCTGGCTCTACATGCGGGGGCTCGCCACGCCGACTGCGGCCGAGGCGCTTATTACGGGCGCTATATGGGCGGGCATCTGCATCGTATTCGACCTCGTCGGCTGGGTTTTGATCCCTCACCCGTGGCGGCTCACTTTTCGGCAGTTTTACATAGAATATCAACCCCATATTACGTTGATTTATCTCATCATCTTTCTCTCTCCCCTTGTGGGGTACGGGTTTGCGATGCTGTAAGGAGTGCATATGAATGTAATCGAAATTTCACATCTCAAAAAGTATTTCGGCGACGTAAAGGCGGTGGACGACATCAGCTTCTGCGTCGAGGAGGGGGAATTTTTCGCCTTTCTCGGCGTAAACGGGGCGGGCAAGAGCACGACGATCTCCGTTCTCTGCGGAAAGGAGCCGCCCACGGACGGGCGCGTTCTCATCGGCGGGAAGCCGATTGGCAAGGAGCGGGGAGACACGCGCCGCATTCTCGGCGTCGTCTTCCAGGAGAGCATGCTCGACGGTTCGCTCTCCGTGCGCGATAACCTCAAGTATCGCGCCGCCCTCTATGGCATCTCGGGCGAGGCATTCAAGGCCCGCCTTCAGGAACTTACCGCCCTTTTAGACCTTGCGCCCCTCTTGAAAAGAAGGGTCTCCAAGCTCTCGGGCGGACAGCGCAGAAGGGTAGATATTGCCCGCGCACTCGTGCACAGGCCGCGCATTCTCATTCTCGACGAACCGACGACGGGCCTCGACCCGCAGACGAGGAAGGACGTATGGGAGGCCGTCCACGCCCTGCGCAGGGAGCAAAACATCACCGTATTTCTGACCACCCATTACATGGAGGAAGCGGCCGACGCCGACCATGTCGTCATCATCGACGGGGGGAAGATCCTTGAGAGCGACACCCCGCTCGCCCTTAAGGAAAAATACACGAAAGACTTCATTACCCTATACCATGTCCGAGAAGAAGATGTTCAAAAGCTCAATTTGCCATACGAAAAGATCGGGGATAACTTCCGCATCGGAGTGGAAGATCCCGCGCGGGCGCGCGTCCTCATCATGGAAAATCCCGCGCTGTTTTCTGATTTCGAGCTCGTAAAGGGCAAGATGGACGACGTGTTTCTGGCCGTGACGGGAAAGCATATCGAAGGGGGAACGTATGAAAAGATCTGAAGCGCTCCGCGCGCTCATCGCGCGCAACTGCAAAATTTATTTCCGCGATAAGGGGGTGTTTCTCCCTTCCCTTCTCGCGCCCCTCATCCTCCTATTTCTCTTCATCGCCTTCTTGGGGAACGTCTACCGCGATTCCATCCGAAACGTCGTCGCCGAGGCGGGTTTTTCCATCTCGGGAAGGGCGGTCGAGAGCATCGCGGGCGGATGGCTCGTCTCCTCGCTCCTCGCCGTATGCGCGGTGACCATCGCCTTTACCGCCAACCTCGTGATGGTGCAGGACAAGGTGACGGGGCGGGTAGACGATCTCAACGTCTCGCCCGTCTCCCGCCATATTCTCGCCCTCTCCTATTTTGTCTCCACCTTCGCGGTGACGGCCATCATCTGCCTTGCCGCGCTTGGGGCGGGTTTGGTCTATATCGGGATCGCGGGCTGGCACTTGACTTGTGCCGACGTCTTTTTGGCCATCGCGGACACCCTCCTTTTGACCCTCTTCGGAACGGCCCTCTCTTCGCTCGTTTGCCGCTTCATACGCTCGCAAGGGGGCGTCACGGCGGTACAGGCGACCGTCTCGTCGGCATACGGCTTCTTATGCGGGGCATACATGCCATTCGGCAATCTCACCCCGTGGTTGAGGAAGATCCTGATGCTCCTTCCCGGCTCTTACGGAACGGGCCTTCTGCACGAACACCTCATGGGCGGCGCGATCGATGCGCTCGCAAAGGAGGGCGCGCCCGCGGAGGCGGTGGAGGGATTGAGAAGGGGGTTCGACTGTTCCCTCGATTTCTTCGGAAAGACGGTGCCCGCATGGGTGTGCTTCCTCGTCCTTCTTGCGGCGGCCGCGATCCTGATCGCCATCTACGTCGCCCTGTGCGCCGTGCGAAAAAAACGCCGTTAAGTATTAAAATACAAGAGGCCCGCTCTTTCGAGCGAGGCCTCTTATAAATTTTCTATGATCTCCGCAATGTCCGCATTCAAACAGATCGCCTGCCCTTCTATTTCATTTGGGGAAAAGGCTTCGCCGAAGTTGATACAGGCATAGGTCGCCCGCTTGTTTTGTGCGGTCAGCCGCCAGAACGGGTATTTGATGATCGCGGGGGTATTATACCCCACACCGAGTTCAAGATAGAGCGTCTTGCTGTGCTTATGAGCATTTATAAATCTTTCATACCGTTTACAGGCCGCGTCCCAGCCCTCGTCCTGAACGAACTTGTCGTCGGAGCGCAAGTTCACCGTCATAGGTTTCCCGCAGACGGGACAGCGCGGAATAAGTTCGCTTGGGATCTTCATATCCCTTTGCTCACCCGCCATGCGGCGGATAAGTTCTTCGTTGTCATATGTTTTGTTATGGCAGGGCACGGAGCATTGGAAGAGCCCATAGTCGCCCTGCGTGTAAAAGAGCCGCACTTTATCGAACCCCGCCTTCTGAAAACAGTGATCGACGTTGGTCGTAACGACGAAATAGTCCTTATCTTTTACGAGGCTGAAAAGTTTCGTGTAAACGGGCTTGGGTGGATCCATATAGCGGTTGACGAGGATATATCGCGACCAATACGCCCAAAATTCTTCGGGCGTATCATACGGATAAAACCCGCCCGAATACATATCTCGGAAGCCGTATTTTTCCCCGAAATCGGAAAAATACCGTTCAAATCGTTCCCCCGAATAGGTGAACCCCGCCGCCGCGGAGAGCCCCGCGCCCGCGCCGATGATCACCGTGTCGGCCTCTTCAAGCGCAACGTTCAATCTATTTATTTGCGCCGAGGTATTTTGCGTAGATCGCATGATCTTGCTCCTTGAATACATTGAAGACGACCTTGATCTCGCTTCCCGTTTGCCGCTTGTATTCCCGCACCGTGCGGACGGCGATCTCGGCGGCGCGTTCGTTCGGAAAGTGAAATTCGCCCGTTGAAATACAGCAAAACGCAAGGCTTTCAAGCCTGTTTTTATCGGCAAGAGCGAGGCAGGAGGCGTAACAGCTTTCAAGAAGCCGCTCATGCTCGGCGGTGAGTTTGCCATAAACAATGGGGCCGACGGTGTGAAGGACGTATTTACACGGCAAATTATATGCTTTTGTTATCTTCGCCCCGCCCGCAGGTTCGTCGCGGCCTTGCGCTTTCATCATATCCGCGCATGCCCGCCGAAGCTGGACGCCCGCAAACGTGTGGATGGCGTTGTCGATACAGCCGTGGTTCGGGCAGAAACAGCCGAGCATTTTGGAATTGGCGGCGTTGACGATCCCGTCGCATTTGAGCGTCGTGATGTCGCCCTGCCAAAGGTAGATGTCGGGCTCAACGGGCGCAAGGTCGGCAAGATCCGTGATGCCTTTAAGCCGCAGTTCTTCCCCTAAATATTCGTCTTGAATGCGCAAAAATTCTTCGTCCGCCGCGCGCGGTTCTCGCACGTTGAAAAGGGCGCGCAAGAGCTTTTTTTGAGAAAATTCGTCTTTGGGAATTTCCGCCCGCGCGTCTTTTTCACAGAGTAGATATTCGATGAGAAATTTGCGTCTTTCTTCCTGTTCCATACCGATGTTTTTTGAAAATACTTGGGGGCATATCCCAGACATGCCCCCGTCCTTTTCTCTGTAGAAGTACTTTCCCGCCCTTTAGCCGATGACGGCGTCGGAGGCGGTGTAACCTTCCAGCGAATTCGCCTTGACCTGTATGCAGATATATTTGATGGCGCTGTTTTTTGCGGCGAAGAATTGCCGCTTGGCGGCGGGGGAGATGCGCACCCAATCGCCCGCCGAAAGGGGAAGGGTCTCTCCGTCGATCACCGCATGGCCTTCCCCTTCCAGAATGCAGTAGATCTCCTCGTTTTGTTTGTGTGAATGTACGAAGGGGACGCTTGCGCCCTCGGGAAGCACGTTGATGCTGACTTCCGCACCCGTGAGGCCGAGAGCTTTGTGCAGTTCGACGCGCGCCCCGTCCTTCACGCCGATCTTATTGAAATTTGCCATTTGAGTTACCTCCGAAGTTGTTTTATTTGCGGTCCTCACGGATCACATCCCTATGATAGCACGATCGAAAGAAAAATGCCATAATGTTACAAAATGATTATCCGATAATAATTTTGTTACAAAGTTTCCGTTTTGAACCATTGACGGAGATCTTTCTGCGTGCTATAATGTTCTTAAATTCAATGGGGGAGAAAGATTTATGCTGACGAAAGACGAACTTCCCGAGTGCCCCGTTGCGACCACCGTGCGGCTCATCGGAAATAAATGGAAACTGCTCATCATCCGCAATCTGGTCTACAACGGAAGACAGCGTTTTACCGACTTCACAAAGACGATCCCCGCGATCAGCAAAAAGGTGCTCACCGATAATCTTCGCGCCCTCGAGGAGGACGGCCTCATCGAGAGGGAGGTCTTTGCAGAGGTGCCGCCGCGCGTGGAGTATTCGCTATCTCCGCTCGGCGCGTCGCTCCGTCCCGTTCTCGATGCGATGACGGTGTGGGGAGCGCAATATAAAGGCAGTTTGGCAACGTCGGAAATATGAGAAAGTTTTGGCGGAGGGGAGCTGTGAACAGGAAGGCCCTTTTATCCTTGGGGCTGGCGGGCGTGCTGGCATTGGCGGCCGTCCCGCTCGCTTTGCATACAAAAAATGCGGCCGCGCTTGAGGCGGACGCGCCCGATCTCTCCCTGCGCGGGCTTCGGGGACAGAGCTTTGCCGCGGCCGATCTTTTAGAAGAAGTCTATGGTTCGCCCGTCGGCGAGATAGAGGCCGATTGGCTCGCGGAGAGCAAATTTTTCGAGTTGCAATATAGCGACGCCGTGCCCGTCTCCTATGTGGACGTCGAAGAGGCGGGGGGCGCGGTTAAGATCCGGGCGAGGCCCTATCGGTATCTTTCCGCGAGCGGGAAAGAGGTGTGTTTCACGCCCGAATCCGTCGGCGACGCACGCTTTGAAAAAGAGGGCGATCTCTATAGTTTGACCCTCGACGGGGCTACCATGTCGGAGGATAACCTTACGGTTTTCTATGAAACGGAGGTCACCGTCCCCGCCTCGGCGGTCAACGGGATGGCGCGGGCGGCCTATGAGAACGGCGCGGTCCTCGCGCAGAAGATCGCCCTGTACGGCGAGGAGGGAGAACAATATCTCGAGGAGCGCGCGCGTTACGAGGCCGACCTGAAGGCGTACGGGGAGTACCTCGCGGAGCTCGCCGCATATGAGCGGGCGGAAGAGGAATACAGGGCCTATACCGCCGCATTGAACGATTGGAAAAAGCGCGACGAAGCATACCGCGCCTATTGCAAAGAATATGAGGAATATCTCGCGCAAAAGGCGGATTTCGAGAGCTACGGCGACCGCCTTGCCGCCTACAATCAGGCCCTTCAGACCTACCGAGATTATCTCGCCGCGCTCGAGCAGTACGAGAAGGACTATGCAGATTATGTCGAGGGGCTCGATTCCCCCCAACAGCGCACCGCCCTCGCGCAGATCTCCTATATCGATTTCATAGAGGAACCCGCCCTTCTCGACGGGGCGAAGCGCACCCTTTACAGTGCGATCACGGGCAATGCCGTGAGCACCGTCCTCGATAACCGCGACGCTCTGATCGCCTACAGCAGGCGCTTCCGCGAGCCCATCGAACTTGCGGATAAGGCCACGAGAATTTTGCGCGAAGACGTTCTTCCCCGCTACCATGCCTTGAAGTCGGCCTCCATGGAGGAGAAATACACCTTTTATATCGGCTATCAGGCGGCCGCGCGCGACGCCTTCTGCGACCTCTTCCGCGCCCTCGATTGGCTCTACCGCCAGAAGATCGTGCGGGCCGCGATCGAGAGCAAAGACCGCATCCCGCAATACCGCATCCTTCTCGCCCAGCTCTTCTACATTTGCAATCTGCTCTGTGACGGTCCCGTCGCCAACTACGATAAGACGTATATGTTCGGCGGAACCCGCTATGATTTCGACGATACCTACCGCATCGACGGGTTTGTTCCGCGCGATCTCTTGCAGGGCTCCGTCATTCCCGAAGACGGCGAGAACGCCGCCCCGCTCGAGGGAGGGCTTCCCGCGATGCCCGATCTTCCCCAGGAGCCCGCGGAAGTCCCATCCCCCGGCGAGATGCCCAAGCGGCCCCGCGAACCCGTCGAGCCCGAACCCGTCGAACCGGCAGGGGAGGCCCCCGCGGCCGTTCCCGAGCCCGTAAGGCCCGCCGAAAAGACCGAGCCCGTCGAGCCGCTTCCCTTCGTCCCCACCCCTTCCGAGCGCGCCCTTGCCGACGCCTTTTCCGCGGGTGAATTCGTGGAGCGCGCGGCATGGGAGGAGGACTTTATCCTGACCTTGCGCGCCTCGTGCAAAAAGTATCTTCCCTCCGTCGAAAAGTCCACCCTCCGCTACTATTTCACCGAAGGGGAGGAGGGGGGATTTTACGAGATCGAATGCAGGGCGGGCGAGCGGCCCGACGCCTCGAAGGTCGAACCCTATCTCGATCGCACGGGCTATCGGTGCGTCTTCTCGGAATGGCTTCAAGAGAGCGGGGGCGTGCGCCTTCCCTTCGACCCCGAGGGGCTGAAGGCGGGGGATACCGTCTTCCTCTATCCCTCCTTTATCGAGATCCCGAAGGAATATCCCGTCGTGTGGGAGATCGAGGGCGAATTGCTTAAGCAAAGTTGCCCCTACGGGCAGGCGCCCGCTTTTGAGGGAACGCCCGAAAAGCGCGGCGAAGGGGTGGAATGTTTCCGTTTCACGGGTTGGAGCGACGGGGAGAATTTCTATCCCGCGGGAGAAGATCTGCCATCCATGTCCGAGAACGGGGCCCATTATATCGCATGTTTCGAGGCCGTTCCGCTCGTCTTCTGGAGCGAAGGGGAACTCCCCGTCTCCTATCAGGACGGCTGCTATTCGGCCGACCTCGGCGCGGCCTATCTTTTCGCCGACGTCTCCGCTCTCTTTGCCCGCGCTTCAGAGGAGGGGGCGCAGGTGGAGCTCGTGCGTTCCCTCTCCCGCTTTTCTTTCTCAAAGGAGGCCGTGCGCGCCGTCGCCGAAAGCGGGGCGCAGACCGTCCTTCTCACCGTTTCCGTATCGGGCGAGGGGGCGAAGAGCGTCTACCGCTATTCGGTGACCTTCCGCGGCGGAGAGCCCGATTGCGAGATCTACGTGCGCACCCCCCTGTTCGTCGATCCCGCGTGCGCCTACCTTCTTGATGGGGCGGGGGAGAATGTCTCCTTCCGCACCGACGGGGAGGAGATCGTCTTCCGCATGCGGGCGGGGCAGACGCTCCTTCTTCAGGCCATGTATGCCGTCTTCCTCAACCCCTCGGAGTTTGCCGACTTTTCGACGAGCGCGAAGGAGGGGCTGGCGCGGCCGGGCGAAACCGTGACGGTGGAAGTGGGCGAGTTCGTCCCCGGCAGGTATCTCGGGTCTATCTATGTGACGGGAGCGGATGGCACGGAGATCCCCGTGACGGAAAACACCTTTACCATGCCCGAGAGCGACGTCACAGTCGGCATCACAGCGGCATACCATGTCTATACCGTGGTCTTCTATTCGGAGGGCAAGGCGGTGCGCGTCTCCTCCTACCGCTACGGCGAGCAGATCGTGCCCCCCGCCGACCCTTCCAAACCCTCCGACGGCGAATATTCCTACCGCTTCACGGGGTGGGATCATACGCCGGGCATCTGTACGGGCGACGAAGTTTTCACCGCCCGATATGCCTCTGAAAAACTTCCCGATCCCCCCAAACACGGGCCGAGCAAGTTCTATATCCTCATCATGCTGCTCAAGATCGGCGGGCCCATCCTCGCGGCCGCGGTGTGCGCGGTCGCAACAGTTCTGATCGTCCGCAAGGTCCGCAAAAAGCGCCGTGCAAAGGCAAAAGAAGAAGCGGATGCCCCCGAAATTTTGCAGGACGGGGAGGGGGTTTCCCCCGAAGCGGGGGCGGCCGAAGGCGATCCTTCGGCAGAAAGCGCCGAAAAAGATGACGGATCGGGGAATAATTTCGCCGAAATCGAAAAAAAATGACAAAAGCTGTTGACAACTACGTTATAAATTATATAATAGAAGAGGTAAACTATGGCGTGCCGCGGAGAGAGACCTGCGGCCCGCAAGAAAGAAGAAACTCAAGGAAGGTAGAACATCTATGAAATCAACGTTGAAAAGATGGTCGCTCGCGATCGCGGTGTTCCTCGCCGCCCTCCTCATGGCATTGGGGGGAATGACGCTCATAAGAGCGCATGCGGATGAGGCAGAGCCCGCCGGCGTCATGACGCACGAAGGGGACTTCTACACGCTCACTTACGACGAGAACGCCCCCTCCGTCGGGCTGTTGATCGATGCGAACGTCCTCGACTATTCCACTTCCACAGATTTTCGGGAGTTGGGATCCACCCTCAAGACGGTGGTCACAGATCTCTTCGTGAAGGGGATCATGCGGTCGAGCATCCCTGCGAGCAAGGGGCGGGAAAGGCTGGCGGCCCCTGCGCTCGATCTTCCCGACATCGGCCATCTGACGAAGGAAGACATCGATAAGTACATAGCCGATCACCTCTCCGATCCCGCCGAAGTCGAGAAATATCTCGACGGCGGCTACGACATCGTGATCCAATATGCGGCCGAGATGTACGAGAGCGCGGGCATGGGCGACTACAATGATTTCCTGCAGGAAGTGCAGGAGCGCCTCGATGAAGTCGTCGAAACGGTCTACCCCGATCGTTCCAAGGAAGAAAAAGACGACCTCAAAGGAAAGCTCAACGGCTATACGCAGGAGCTCGTGCAAGAGGTCAAAGAAAACGGCGGCGCGCCCTCCTACGGCATCGGCGACGTGATCCAACACCTCACCCGCGTCACGGTGGACGGCATCGTCGTCTTGGAGAACTCCAACGACGATATAAAGATTTTGACGGACGGCGTAAAGACGTTGCTCTCGAGGCTTCCCCGCCCCGCCGACATCGTGAATGCCTCCGCCGAAGAGCTCGAGCATCTTCTCGGCTATGAGATCGGCGTCGAGACCGACCTCGGCAACTTCAAATTCGACGCGACGTTCGGCCTTACGGGCGACGCCTCCGAGCTCAAGACGATGCTTCGCTTTGCCGACAGATACATCGATGTGACGCGCACGGACGGCGTGCCCACCGCAGTCGTCAGAGTGCCCGAGGCGGCGGCGAAGTATCTCCTCCGCTTCATGGATACCGCACAGATCACGCCCGCCACGAAGGACATTCTTCTCTCCTTCCTCGGCACGAAGACGGTGAGCGAATACACATTCGAGGAGGCGAAGAGCGTCTTCGACGAACTGCTCGCCTTCGCCGCCGACGAGGCGAACGATCATTACCTCGTAGAGCTCTTCAAGGGCGACGAGGCCATTCTGAAGGTGGCCCGCAAGGTCATCGGAAAGCTCCATTCGGATAAGGATTTCTATGAGAAGTGCATGCGCAAGGCCGAGATCCTGTTCGGGCAGATCCCCGCGCGGATCGCCGATAAATGCGCGCTCGACTTCTATGAAGGCGAAGGGCAGTTCTCCGCCTCGGGCGAAGTGGGGATCAAAGCGGTCATCGATAAGGCCTTCTCCGTGCTCGATTCCCTCAATATCGACGTCGCCTCCTATGTGGACATCGTCGAAGAATATCTCGATACAGACCGTACGGTCGCCCTCCGCGTGGATGTGCACATCGAAGGGCTCTATAAGATCATCTATCTCGGCGAAGAGGGAGCGGATGCGAAGGAGATGCTCCTTCCCGTCGGCGCCTCGATCGCGCAGTTCGGCGGCGAGACGGAGGAGGGCGCCTATTGGGTAGACGCAGAGGATACGGAGGATGTTCCCGCCGCCCTCGAGACCATGCCCGGGTACGACGTCACCGTCAAACTCTTCCGCGAGAGCGAAGAGAAGATCATCGACCTTGCAGACGCAACGTGGGTCGGCAACCCCGTCTCCGTCGAATATGACGGGCAAGATCATCAGAACGCCGTCACCCTGAAGGGGATTTCTGCGGAGATCGCCCGGCAGATCAAATATGTCTGGACGAAGGGCGGCGAACCTGTGAACGAAGTGAAGGAAGTGGGCAGCTATTCCGTGACCGTCGCCCCCGTCGACGAGGAATACACGATCGAAAACGATCCCGGCGCCTACACCTTCAAGATCACGGCAAAGCAAGAGGCCATCGATCTTACGGGATACAAGTGGAAGAACAATTCCCCCGTCGTATATGACGGCGAAGATCACATCGGCGAGGTCTCTCTCCTCGACCTTCCTGACGACATCGCCGAGCGCATCGAATATGTTTGGACCAAGGATGATGCGGTCGTGACGGAGGCCATCCATGCGGGCGTCTACTCCGTCTCCGTGAAGGCCAAAGACGGATTGGCTATAATTAAGCCCGCCGATGCAGAATTCGAGATCACGCCCATCGTCATCGACGTAAACGACTTTATCAATCATTGGGTGACGGATGACACCAATGCCTTGACCGATCCCACGTTCGACGGGAAGGAACACCGCGTCTCCTTGACGGATCTTCCCGAATATCTCACCGTGACCTATACGGGCGACAAGGCGACGACCGAGGGCACGCACGAGACGGTGGCGACCTTCGCGATCGCCGAGGGCGAGGATGAAAACGACTATGTCTTTAAGGATGACGTCAACACCTTGACCCTTACGTGGCATATCAAGTCCGCGGGCGGCGACGTGGACGTGGATACCCTCCTCTATCACGCCGGCCTCGACCTCTACGTCTTCGACCAATACGGCGAATTTATCGGCGACAGCGTCAGCCATACCGACGTTCCCGCCTCCGAATTCAAGCAGTATGAGAAGCTCCTCAATGCCATTCTCAAGGATAAACAGGGGACGCTCGGCGCGGCCTACGACATTCAGGTCCTCGATGCGGATGGCAACGAACTGCATACTCCCGGGAAATTGCTCGTTCGGATCCGTATTCCCGAAGGGTTCAAGGGGGATGAATTCGTCATCGTGCACTATCCTGCCGACGGCGGCGCAGAGCTCGTGAGCGCGACCACCTATCGCTCGGAAGAAGGCTTTGAGTATCTGCAATTCGACGCGACGCAATTCTCCGTCTACGGCATCGCCGCGCTCGGTGCGATCCCCGCCGCTTCCATGTGGTGGATGTGGCTTCTGATCGCCATCATCATCGCCCTTCTCATCGTGACCATCGTCCTGCTCGCCATCCTTCTCAAGAAGAAGACGGCGCAGGAGACGGCCGCCGAAGAGGAAGCCCAAGAGATTGCGCAGGAAGCTGAAGAGGAAGCTCCCGCCGAGGAAGAGACGGAAGAGCCCGTCGAAGAGCCCGCGGAGGAAGTTCCCGAAGAAGAGCCCGTCGAAGAGCCCGCAGAGGAAGTTCCCGAAGAAGAGCCCGTCGAAGAGCCCGCAGAGGGAGTTCCTGCGGAAGAGCCCGTCGAAGAGCCCGCGGAGGAAGTTCCTGAAGAAGAGCCCGTCGAGGAGCCCGCAGATAAACCTGAAATACCTGCGATCATCGCAGTAGAATCTAAGGAGGAAAACATGAAGGCACAAAACACCGAGCTGGCGACGGCTCAAGACGGCGTGATGTACGATCGGAGCTTCACCGCCCGCATCGCACAGGCGGATGAGACCGTGAGGAAGTATTACCATGAGATCAAGGCGGAACTTGTCTCCTACAAGGGTGTGAAGTCCCGCATCAGCTGGACTGCAGATTCCTTCAACAAGGGCAGGAATAAGTGCGCCAAGATGCAGATCAAGGGCAAGACGCTCGTGCTCTACCTCGCACTCGATCCCGAGGAAGTTGCGTCCAAGTATCATACGCAGAGCGTTTCGGGCGTTGCGAAATATGCGGCAGTGCCCACCAAGCTCCGCATCCGCAACCCTCGTTCCCTTAAGTATGCGAAGGAACTCATCGCCCAGCTCATGGAGAAGACGGGCATCGCCAAGGCCGCCCATGCTCCCGCCGCCGTCGAGATCCCCGTCCAGACCACGGAAGAGCTCCTTGCGGCAGGGCTTGTCAAGAGCAAGAAGGGCATCCGTCCCGCATTCTGGGGCAAGGTAGGCGAATAAAATATCGTCTGAAGCGTGAAGGCCGCCCGCACGGGCGGCCTTTTTCCTTGCTTTGCTTGACAAGCCGCGCCTCTTTATCGTATAATAAGGAAAAATCGGGGAGGATGAAATGCGCGATCGGGGAAGCAATGTGCGGACTGCATACGAGATCTTTTTCGGGGCGCTCACCCTGCTTGTCGGCGTGCTTTTTATCGTCGGGACTGCAAGCGTCTACTACGCGGGAGCGGGTTCGGGCGAGATCTACAGCCGCGAGATCGTGGGCGAGCGTTTGAGAAGCCTTCTCATTCCCGTATGCGTATGGCTCGTCGCCGCCGTGGGCGGGGGCGTTATCGCCATGCTCTGCCCGCCCCTTCCCGCAAGGAGGAAGGCGGATGCGAGGAAGAGCCTTTCTGCGCTCTCCCGCCGTATTCCCGCGGGGGAGGGGGAAGAATACCTCGCCGCGCGCAGGAGCTATCGGAAATACGTCCTCATCCGCACGCTTTCGCTCGCCGTCGTCGCGGCCTTCGGCGTCGTCGCGGCCGTCATGTCCTGCGTGTATATTCTGGACGCCGCGCATTTCACCGCGGCGGAGGCGGGCGGCGGCATCAACGGCGACATCGTGCGCATGGTAAGGCGCGTCGCCCCGTGGATCGGCACGGCCTTTCTTCTCGCCGTCGCGGCCGTAGTCCTCGATAAATTCATCGCGCCGAGAGCGCTTCTCTATGCAAAACGCATGATCGTGCTCGGGAAGGGCAATCCGCCCCTTCCTCCCCCCGTTTGGGAGGGCTGGGCGGGGTTCGCGCAGAGAGCCGCAGAAAACAGATATTTTGTCCTTGCCGTACGGATCGCGGTCCTCGCGCTCGGGGCGGTCTTTCTCATACTCGGTATTCTGAACGGCGGCGCGGGCGACGTATTGGGCAAAGCCGTCATGATCTGCCGCGAGTGCATCGGTTTGGGCTGATGCAAGCGGGGTTTCGGAATTTTTGAAAGGAGGGAATACGATGCGAACGGCCATCGCCATGGGTGCAGTTCTGATCTCTATCGTATGCGTACTGATCGTGGTATGCATGGTCCTTTGCATGCGCATCGTACGGGGGAAAGGACGCCCGAAGGAGAAACTTCTCCCCCGCCTCAAGGGGTGGTGGAAGACGCATAAGCCCACCAAACGCCGCCTCATACAGGTCTATGCCGCCCTCCTCGTCAACGCCAACATCAGGGGATTTGCGACGGGAAGGATCTACAAGGGCAACACGAAGTACCTCTGCACGCCCGGGCTCAACTGCTATTCCTGCCCCGGGGCGGTGGGGGCATGCCCGCTGGGCGCTCTCCAGAACGCGCTCGCCTCATCGGGGACGCGCGCGCCCTACTATGTGTTCGGCATCCTCATGCTCTACGGCATTTTGCTCGGACGGACGATCTGCGGATTTTTGTGCCCCGTCGGGCTTGGGCAGGACCTCCTCTATAAGATCAAGACCCCCAAGGTGAGAAAGGGGAGGTTGACGCGCATCTTCTCGTGGCTGAAGTATGTCCTGCTCGCGGCGATCGTCGTCGCCGTGCCCGTCATGTTCGGTGCGTTCGGAAGCCGCGTTCCCGCATTCTGCAAATATATCTGCCCCGCGGGCACGCTCGGCGGCGGGTTCGGGCTCCTCGTCTCTCCCTCCAACAGCGATCTCTTCGGCGGGTTAGGCGCGCTCTTCACTTGGAAGACGGTCCTGCTCTTCGCCTTTGTGACGGCCGCCATCTTCATCTATCGGTTTTTCTGCCGCTTCCTCTGCCCGCTCGGCGCGCTCTACGGCCTCTTTAACCGCTTCGCCCTCCTCGGCGTCAAGCTCGATAAGAACAAGTGCACCGATTGCGGCCTGTGCGTTGCGCACTGCAAGATGGATATCCGCCGCGTCGGCGACCACGAGTGCATCAACTGCGGCGAATGTATCGCCGTGTGCCCCGCCCATGCCATCAGCTGGAAGGGCTCCAAACTCTTCGTGCATGCGAATGCCGTCGAACCCCTTCCCGCGCCCGAAGAAAGGCCGCTTGCTTCCCTTCTCGAGAGGCGTCTTGTTCCCGCGGCCGAAGGGGAAGATCTCGGGCATGCCCCCCTCGCATCTTGTGAAACGACCGCCGGAGAGGGGAAAACGCCTCCTCCCGTTCCCGCTTCCGCCCAAACCGCCGACCTCGGACATGGTGTGCCCAAAAAGCCTGCGAAGAGGAAGCACGGCAGGGCGTTTTGGTTGCAATTTGCGGCATGGGCGGCCGCCCTCGCTCTCCTCGCGGGCGCGCTCATCTATTATAACTTCTTCTACAGCGAACCCTCCGTAACGGCGGGTGCGCCCTACACGCTCTGCGTGACGACGCAAGACGGCGCCGCAGAGAAAGTGACCTTTTCCGTCTCTTCCTCCGGGACGCCCGCCGCCATAGAACCCCTTTCGGGAAGCGGCACGCGGGATGATCCCTTCGAGCTCGAGCGCGCCGAGGGCCTCTATGAGGCCGAAGTTGCCGCGGGGGAGAGCGTCTTTTTCAACTTCACCGTGCGCGAAGACGCGGCTTATTCGGTGGAATCCGAGAGCGCGAACGCACTGCTTCGCTTCTATTATCTCGATGCGCAGGGCGAGGAGATCACCGTTGCCACCGTCGAAGGGCTCTCCAAGGTGCAGTTTACCCTCTCTTCCGCGCCCGAAAATTTGCCCGCCTACGGCAACCGCGTGGGAGATCTCTGCTACGATTTCGCCCTCCGCACCTATGGGGAAGGGGGCGTATTCCGCCTCTCCGCCCACCGCGGTAAGCTCGTCCTCGTCAACTTCTGGTACACCGAATGCGGCCCTTGCAAGGAGGAGATGCCCGCCATCGCCGATCTTGCGGCCGCCCACCGCGGAGAAATGGACGTCGTGGCCATTCACAGCGCGCGCATCTTCACGAACCCCGCTTCGATGGAGGGCGTGCAGGCATGGCTCGATACCACCTCGCTCGGCGGGGGAGAAAAGGTTTGGTCGCAGAGCGATGTGATCTTTGCGCAGGATAACGGCGCGGGGCTCTTTTCGAGCGAGACCTATGCCCTGCTCGGCGGAAAGGATTCCTATCCCTTCACCCTTCTTCTCGACGGCGAAGGCCGCATCCGCTATATCTGGCAGGAGAACGTCACGAGGGATTCCGTCGAAGAGGCCGTCTCCGCCCTTCTTTCCGCTTGAACCCGTGGCGGAAACCGCGTTCTTCCGATCCGCCGGGGAACGAGGCCTGTCAAAGCATCGCCTCATTCCCATTCCGCCATGCGCCCCCAAAGGGGGCGTTTTTGTGTCTTATTCCGAAAAAATTCTCGGGATATTGAGCAATTTTGTGAATTTGTAAAATTTTTTTGCAAAAAAATTCAAAAAAATCGAGGAAAGCATGTTGACGACACACAATTTTTGTGATAAAGTATAAATATGAAATAGAGAAACATTGCCGCAATGCGCAAAAAAAACGGGCAAAGGGAAGCCTTTGTTCGGTTTTGCGCATGTTTGCGGCGGGTTTGTCTTTTCTTTCACGCGTATGCGCGGGTCTGCCTGCGCATGTGCAATAAAATTAAAGTCGGGAAATTTATAGGAGGATCGATATGAAACTCAAAAAATGGCTTGGCATGTTGCTCTCGCTCATGATGATCGCCGCCGTCGGCGTCGGCATCTCGGCTTGCGGCACGCACGTAGTCACAACGGAATACGTCACAGTCACTTGGTACGACGGGACGACCGCGATCAAAACCAACGACAAGCACGTAAAGGGCGTTACCATCGGCGAGAAGGAATTCCCCTCGGAAGAAGAACTTCACAAAGAGGGCTACACTTTCGAGAATTGGTACAAAGACCTTCAGTGCACGGCGGAGTTTGATTTTGCGCAGAAGATCACGGCGAACACCAATATTTACGGCAAATGGACGAAGGGGGAAGAGCCGCCCGTAGATACCCACACCCACTCCTATGGGAATTGGACGGTCACCTTAAAGCCCACTTTGGAGCAAGAGGGCAGGGCGGAGCGCACCTGCACCGCGGCCGATTGCGATAACAGCGCGAATAAGACGGAGGGGAAGGTCCTTCCCAAACTTTCCGAGGCCGAAAGCTACACCATCGACCACACGAAGCCCGCAAAGTGCAACGAGAAGGGCCTCGATACATACACCCTCAAGGCGGAGACCTCCATCTCCTTCACGGTGGACGTGGATATGGCGGAGCACAACTACGGCACCCTCATCGCCGAACAGCCCGCGACCTGCACGTCGGAAGGCACGCATGCACACTATCATTGCGATGTCTGCAATCAGGACTTCCTTCAGGTAGAAGGCAAGCCCGCTTCGACGCCCGCTAACCCCGAACAGCTCAAGATCGAAAAGCTCGATCATAAGATGCACGAGCACGCCGCCGATCCCGCCGACTGTCAAAAAGCGGGCACGCTCAAATATTACACCTGCGAGTATGAAGAAGGCGTCTATTATGCCGACGAAGAGGGCACAGAGACGCTCGAAGACATCACCGATCCTAAAAAGGATCACACCTACGAAGGCGCAGAGTGGCATCACGATGCGAGCGGCCACTGGCAGGTCTGCACGATGTGTGAGACCCAAGAGTCCGAGCATCAGGAACACGATACGAAGGGGAAAGACGGCGTCGAAGGCGCTTGCTCCGTCTGCGGCTATGTAAAAGAGACGGTCGAGCACACCCACACCTATGGCGATTGGCAGATCACGAAGCCCACTACGGAGAGGGAAGGTAGCGCAGAGCGCACCTGCAACGATCCCCAATGCGATCACAGCGAAGGCGAGACCGAGACCAAGGTCCTTCCCAAACTTTCCGAGGCCGATAAATACATCATCGACCATACCGAAGAGCCCGACTGCGAGAAGACGGGCACCGATAAATATACCCTCAACGAAGATGACTCCATCTTCTTCGACGTAGAAGTTCCCGCCACGGGCCACACCTACGGCGACCCTACATGGGAGTGGGTGGAAGACGAAGGCGGCGACGGCTATGCGAGCGCGACCGCGACCTTTACCTGCAAGAAGAACGACAAGACGGAGACCGTCACGGTCGAAAAGGCCCAGATCAAGGTCGAAGACAAGACGAACCAATGCACCACCGATAAGATCTACACCGCCACGGTGCACTTCGGTGAAAAAGACTACACCGATACGAAGACCAAGAACATTCAGGGCTCTCACAACTTGGAACTTGTTTCCGTGAAGGAAGCCACCTGCACGCAGACGGGCACGAAGGCGCACTACGAGTGCCAGACCTGCCACAAGCTCTTCGACGAGCACGATCAGACGAAGGAAGTGCAGAGGGAGAGCCTCGTCATTCAGGCGAAGGGGCATCAATTCAGCCCTTGGAAGGTTGAGCTGAAGCCCGAAGAAAATACCGTCGGCAGGGCGACGAGAGAATGCACTAAGTGCGAAGACGAAGCCGGCCGCACCGAGGAGATTGAACTTCCCGAACTTTCCAAGGCCGACAAATACGACATTGTTCATACACAAGAACCCGGCTGTACGGAAGACGGCACATATACCTACACCCTCAAAGAGGTGAAGGAGATCTCCTTCGAGGTCACGATCGAAAAGCTCGGGCATGATATGACGATGCACGCGGCGAAAGATGCGACCTGCACGAAGGACGGCAACGAGCTCTACTACACCTGCAATCACGAAGGCGACGACAAGATTTATAAGGATGATGAAGGCGCCGAAACGTGGGAAAGTCTTGAAGCGACCGTCCGCCATGCCACTGGCCACAGCTACGGCGAATGGGAGATCACGCCGCCCACGAAGGACGGTAAGGGCTCGGCGACCAAGACCTGCCAGAACTGCGGCGCAGAAGAACCCGACCACACCATCACCGTCGAGCTTCCCGCGCTCGACAGCGACGAGGCAACAGCATACGTAAAGGGCGTCGACACTGCCACCTGCACCGAGGCGGGCAAGCAGGAATACACTCTTGAGAACGAAAACGGCGACATTACATTTGAAGTAGATACCCCTGTTAAGGCTCATACCTATAGCAAGTGGGAACATGATGATACCAACCATTGGCAGAAGTGCGACGTTTGTCAAGAAGAAACCGACCACGAGCCGCACACCTTTGATAATGGCTATTGCGCGACCTGCGATGCCTACGAGAAGTACACCCTTACCTTCGATCTCGGCGACGCTTCCGCAACGGGTGACAAAGATCCCATTGAGGTCTACGCAGACAACGCTACGACGCACTTGCACGGCGCGCCCAAGAGAGATGGTTTCAACTTCACAGGTTGGCTCTGCGATGCCGACAAGCAGACTTACGGCGCAGGTGATGAATACATCGCGAAGGGGAACGCGAAGTTCACCGCGCAGTGGGAACCCGTCTCCGCCAATGAATGCCCCTACGACTTCTATATCACGGGCAACGGCGCGGGCGATTTGAGCAGGTCGGGCGGCTATTCTTTGGTGAGAGAGTTCTGCATGAAAAAGAGCATGTCGGGCACCAATACCGTCTACACCTATGAGCTCAAGATTTACAAGGGCGACAATTTCAAGATTGCTACCAATGGCAGCAATAGCAAATTGGAAGCAAGTACTTGGTACGGATTTGACCAACTGAGCGGTGGCAACGCCAAGACCGAATTTGAGCGAAACGAAACAGATAATATCGGCGCGAAAGCCTACGGGAAGTATAAGGTTACGCTCACCGTCAACAAGGCGGGCACGTGCCAATCCCTCACGATCGATAAGCTCGAAACCTACACGGGCACCTCGCAATTCAAGGGCTGGTATGTTACGGGTACGATAGTCGATCCTCAATGGAAGCAAGCTCCCACCGAATACGAGCTCACGCTTTCGGGTAGCAACTATATCGGCTTCTTCAAATTCGATGTGGGGGCTGCGTTTAAGGTCATCAAAGTCAACGCTACAATCGTCAATGGCGACGAAGTCGGTTATACCGCCGAATGGCATTCTCCGAGTTCGGGTGCAAATAGCGATGGCAACTACGAAGTCAAGGCCACAGGTTGGTATAAAGTTCAAATTGCGAACTCGACAAGCACCTCGACGATGTTCTATGTTTACACCGCGACCGAACACACGCACAACTACACGTGGAACGTCACGTTAGAGCCCACCGAGGGCTCAACGGGCACGGTGACAGGTACCTGCCAAAATAAGAGCACAGGCTCAACCCAAGTTCCTTGCGATAAGCCCGAAGTCACGCTCACTCTTCCCGAACTGAAAGAGGAGAACGGCTACACGGTCACGGGCAATCATTCCTGCACGGCGCAATACACCCTTCATTATAAGGTCACGTTGCAGGATGAGGACGAGAACAGTTACGAAGTCGAATTCGACCTCACCCACGATGCCGATCCTCACGTGACGGACGGCACATGGCAGAGCGACGCAGTGCACCATTGGCATAAGTGCGAAAACTGCGAGACCCATGTCGATGAAGCAGAGCACACGTTCAAAGATCACGTCTGCTCCGAATGCGAGTATCATGCGAAGAAGGTGACGGCGCACTTCGCTCTCGGCTATGAGACCGAAGAGACGGTCGGAGATGAAGTCGAGTATGCCGACGACAAGAGCGAGACCATCACCCTTCCCACGCCCGAAGATCGCGTCGGTTACGAATTCAACGGCTGGCTTCTCGATGGCAAGGGCGAACCCGAGAAGGAAACCCATACCATCACGTTCGGCGATACCGATACCGAACTCAACTTCACGGCGAAGTGGACGGCGATCGTCTACACCGTGAAATTCGCGAGCACGGTGGAAGGCGCAACTCTTCCCGAAACGCCCGCAACC
This sequence comes from uncultured Clostridia bacterium, assembly GCA_947598205.1. Lineage (GTDB taxonomy): Bacteria > Bacillota > Clostridia > Christensenellales > Borkfalkiaceae > Gallimonas. The sequence continues at coordinate 6,550 of CANQFB010000005.1, read as the reverse complement.
ACTTCCCTCGAAGCAAACACCACCTTCACCCTCACGGCGCTCACCCTCAAGGGCTACGAGTTCTTGGGTTGGTTCGTGAACGGCGCGAAGCTCGATCAGCAAGAGGCAGATTATCTCTTCGAGCTCACCGCGGAGAAGATCGGCACGGAAGGCTTCGTCGGCGACAATAAGACCATCACCATCACGGCGCAGTGGAAGGCCAACGAATACACCGTCGTATTCGCACACGATCCCGCGACCGTCGACGGCGAAAATGTCACCAACATGCCCACGGTGAATGGCAAGATCACGGTGGAAGATGGCAAGAACACCATCACCCTCACGAAGCCCGTCCGTGAAGGCTACACCTTCGTAAATTGGGTACGCGGCAACGGCGATGCCGTAACGATTGGAGAAGAAGGCACCGCAACCTACACCCTCACCGCCGAGAAACTTCCCTCGGGCGACACCATCACCTTCACGGCGAAGTGGACGGAGAACGACTACCATGTCACCTACGATCTCAAGGGCGGCACGGTCACGTCGGGCACGATTGAAGACACCAAGGTATACCATGTCCGCGGCACGGTCACCATTTCCAACGTCGAACCCACCCGCACGGGCTACACCTTCGACGGTTGGAAGGTGAAAGGTGGCGACGATACCGTCTATAAGAAGGACGGCGCCCACACCACCTACACCATGAAGGCGGAGGATGTCACCTTCGAGGCCCAGTGGACGGCAAAAGAATACACGATTGTATTCAACGTAAATAAGCCCGTCGACGCGGAAGGCACGATCAGCGAAAGCCCCGAAAATCAAGAGCACGTCACGCTCGAAGCGGGCACGATCAATCTGCCGACCCTTTCGGGTCTCACGACGCACGACTTCGCAGGTTGGAGAATCTCGAAGAGCGGCGGCAGTCTCATCACGGGCGAGAGCACGACCCTCACCGAAGAGATGATCAACAATGAGGCGGAAGGCGTGATCACCCTCTATGCAAGTTGGACGGTACACGGCAAGGTTACGGCGCACTTCGCATATGGCGCAGGTATCCAAGAAAATCCCGACGATCAATCGGTGACGAGCGGCGCGGAGATCACCTTCCCTCAAGCAACCGTGACCCGCACGGGCTACGAATTCAAGGGTTGGCGCAAGAGCGATGAGCCGCAAGGGGAGATCCATACGGCAGACACCAAACTTGCAATCACCGAAGAGACCACCTTCAATGCCGTTTGGGAAGCGATCAAATATAAGATCGTCCTCGGCGACAAGGAGACACTTACAGATGTCACCCTCGAGAACGCCCAAGTCTTCGCCGCTCCCGAAGCGCGCAAGGGCTACAGGTTCGACGGTTGGAAGTTCAACGGTGTGAAGTACGAAAAACTCACCGCAAAACTCATCGAGGCGGCGAACCCCACCGACGACGCGCACACCATCACCCTCGAGGCGGCTTGGACGGCGATCGACTACACCATAAAATTGCAAGTCACCCAGCCCAAGGAAGGCGTCGAGGTCGAACCCGTTGAACCCGAGCAAGTTACGGGCGCGCTCACGGGCGACCATACGAAATTCACCCTTCCCACGCCCACCGCTCCCACGGGCTACAAGTTCGATGGTTGGAAGCTCTCCGAGAGCAAGACCCTTGAAGCGGGCGAGAACACCTTCAGCGAAGACATGATCCCCGAGAAGGGCGAGGAAATCACCCTCAAGACGAATTGGTCGCTCATCGAGTACAAGATCGTCTTCACGGGCGCAACGCATGATCCCATCACGGGCGTCACCCTCGACACCGCGGACGGCCACACCTTCCCGACGAAGGACACGATCACCAAGACGGGTTACGAATTCGCAGGTTGGAAGCTCGAGGGCCACGTCGATGTGGGCGATCCCACCTACACCAAGCTCACGACCGAACTCATCGAGAAGGCGAAACCTGCAGACCCTGAAAACGCCATCACCCTCGTCGCCCAGTGGACGTCCGTCAAATATACCGTCGTATACAGTGCGGGCGTTGAGGAAGAAATCGAAGTTCCCACCGACGGCAACACCTACGCCCTCGACGGAACTACGACCATCACCGTCGCAGAGATGACGGGCACGCGCACAGGCTACGACTTCAAGGGTTGGAAACTCCCCGGGCAAGAGGAAGTTCTTTCCGAGGAGACCTTCACCCTCGATGAAACCCTCATCGGAACGCTCGGCGGGAAGACGGTCATCACCCTCACCGCAGAGTGGACCAAACATCAATACACCGTCACATTCACGTCCACCGTGAGCACACCTGCTCCCGAGAGTGTAAAGGTTGAATATCAAGGCACGCTCAAACTCGGCGATTACACGATCGAGGATACCAAAGATCAACACTTCCTCGGTTGGGCTTATCAAGACAGCTCCGACGAGCTCATTTCCGATGATACGATCACGATCACGGAAGACGTCACCCTCGTCGCCGTCTGGGAAGCAAAGATCCTCGTCACCTTCGAGATCGAGGGGCAAGAGAACGAGACGGTCTACGTCGTCAAGGGTCAACCCATTCCCGAAGAAGCCTACCCGAAGAACCCGACGAAGGAAGGCGATTACCGCTTCGATAATTGGTATAAGGTAGGGGAAGAGACGGCTTACGACAGAGAAGATACCGTCTCCGAATCGTTCACCCTCGAGGCGCGCTTCATCAAGCAGATCCATATCACCTACTTCGATGAGTACAACGATGCTCTCTCGACCAAGAATGAGACGATCGACGAGAACACCGCCGCCAAGAACGCGACCAACGCCGACAAGAAGGGCTACGAAGTCCATTCCAAGACGATCGATATTTGGGAATCCGAATGGTATCTCGATGAAGCTCGTACGCAGAAGTACAGCGGCGGCGATCTTGCAGACGATACCACGCTCTATCGCAATTGGGTGGAGATCGTTGGAACGAAGGCTACAACTGCCAATCAGAAGTATCTCCTCATCGGTAGTGTATCGCCGCTTGAATGGAGGTATGATGATAACAGCGGCAACTATGCAGGCTTGTTCAAACGCGATACCACGTTGCAATATCACGAGGTCTACACGATTACATTCAAATTTGCTAAGGGCGACTTCTTCCGTATCAGAAAGTCCGGCACGGGTTGGAATGACGGTAGCGACATCAGAGCCGATTCGAGCATGTCGAATGCTCATATGAGCGGCACTTTGATGAAGAACTACTTCAAACTCAGGGCAAATGATAACGACAGCAACTTTGAGGTAACGAAAGCCGGCATTTATAAGTTTGTGATTATCATTGACGACTCTACTTACCATTGGAGCTTGGAGTATTTCGCGAATGCGAATGTCGAAGAGAGCTACTACCTCGTCGGCAGTATGACGAATTGGGCAGACATCGGTTGCACGCCGATTTACCTCGGTAAGGCTTCGACCGCAAAGAACCAGACGCTCACGACCGACGTTGAGATTACCGCGGAAGACTACGGTTGGAAGGACAGCACACACCGCTACACCTTTGCGACCGCGAAGGTCGTTGTAGGGTACACCTACAAAGGGCACTTCCTCATGGTCTCGAATTGGGATGCTACGACCAATCTTGAGACAGATACCAACTTCCACTTCCCCGAAGGTACGGGCAATTTCCGTGTGACCTTCACGGTCTCGAATAGCACTTCACACACGGGTACGCTTGCGGTGCAGAAAGAGGAGATCTTCACGTTCGAGTTCAGCCTCGGCGATGCCGAAGGGGTCGTTGAAGATTATGATCTTCCTCAATCGGGTAGCGTGAATTCGCTCGATGGCGCCAAGGTCACGATGCCCGCAACCGATCCCACTTGGGAAGGACACCGCTTCCTCGGTTGGAAGATCGATGGTGTGGAAGATCTCAAGCATCAGAACGACACCGTCATCCTTACAAAGAGCGTCACTATCACCGCACAGTGGATCGAACAGTTCGAGGTCTCCTTCTCCGCGGATGAGAAAGACGGCGGCGACGTGCCCGCGGGCGGACTTGCCGATAAGGGCAACTACGAGATCCCCGCAGGCGAACCTACCCGCACGGGCTACACCTTCGCAGGTTGGTACGTCGGGGAAACGTATCAAGAAGGCGAAACCACGCTCTACAAGAATGGTGATGAGGAGCATAGTAGTTACGAATTAACGGACGCCACGATCTTTAAGGCGGCATGGAATGCGATCGAGTACACGGTTAAATTTGTGACCGAACACGGTTCAGTTGAGGAGAAGACCGTTACGCTCGATAGTCCCGAAATTGATCTCACCAAAGAACCCTACAAGCTCGAACAAAAGGGCTACACATTCAAAGGTTGGCAGGGTATTGGCGTTGCGGATAGTAAGTTCATCCTCACGAAAGAGCTCATCATAGCTCTTCAAGAGGACGCCTTCACCCTCACTGCTCAGTGGGAAGCGATCAGTTACACGGTGGAATTTGATACCACGACGGGCAAGCTCGCAGAAATGGGCGACGTTACTCTTCCCGATGATGTGCCGACATCCGTATCGCTTACAGAGCCCGAGATCACCCTTCCCGCACTTTCAATGGAAGGTTTCATCTTCAAGGGTTGGCACTATCATGACGAAAGCGACCGTAACGGCAAGTTCACGCTGACGGAGGAGCTTCTTCCCGAACATGATACCGTAATCACTTTCACCATGCACTGGGAAGTGAAACCGCAAGAGGAACAGTTCTACAAGTACACATATGATCTGAACGGTCCTGAAGGTGTTGCTCCCGAAGGTGGCACTGCTTCCTCGAATGACGACTATAGGGTCACGCTTACGGATACGCGTCCCGAATGGGCAGGCCATAACTTCCTCGGTTGGAAGGTGGGCGAAACGAATTACGATTCAGGTGCGACCGATGTCGTTATCCCGAACGATAACTACGTGATCGAAGCACAGTGGGAGACCATTGAATATACCGCGACCTTCTCGATTGGCGATCACGCGGCAGATACCGTCAACGAAGAGGATTATCCTGCAAAGACTGTCACGATCGATGACGATAACTTTGCGGTGACCCTTCCCGCGGCTCCTGCGGCTGAACGCGGCTACAAGTTTGTGAATTGGAGTTGGGAGGAAGGCGGCCAGCCCAAGACGGGTGATCCTCAAGATACGATCAATTTAAGTGACAATGTTACGATTACAGCTCAATACGAAGCACTTACTGAAATAACCGTAACATGGCATGTTGACAATCAAGTTCACGGAGAAGTAGAGACCTATTATGAGGGCGAAACGCTCAATGTCCCCGAAATATCGGAGAAGTATGGGTTTACTTTCGACGGCTGGTATCAATCCGCGGCATGCACCGGGAACAAATTTACGACCTCGGCTAAACTTGGTAGTAGCCCGACGATCTTGAATCTTTATGGGAAATACAATCTGATAAGCGACTCAAGAACGTATTACATTACCGGTTTCGGCGGCGGCGCGGTGAACACCTCCAACAATAAGACTTTCACGGCAGGTCAGTTCACGAAAGGCACCAGTACGACGGCCAACACTTACACGCTTTCTAAAGTCCTGTTGATCTACGGCGACACGATCGATATACGCTATGGCACTGCGATCAATCAGACGGGAACGCTTGCGGTTGCGGCAAAAGCTCTCTATACTGGTAATACAAGCGTGTTCGATGTCAGTTCGAGTACCACAGGAAGGGCGACGGTTAACGCGAGCGGCTACTACAATATCACGTTGACAACGCTCTGCAAAGACAGCACTACGACCTCTGAACGGCAGTACACGATCAAGTTCACAAAGACGAGTGAAGCATCTGTTTCGGGTTATTGGATTGTCGGATCGATGACAAGCAATGGAACGTGGGGTAGTACACAATCTCCTGTTTTCGTGTCCACATCCATAAGCACAACCTACACTCGTATTGTAAAGGTAACAACCAGCTCGCAATATGGAGATAGCAGTTGTGATAGTGGCTGTCATGCAGGTGAAGTAAAAGTGGTCAAAGCAACGTACTCATTCGATACAAACACATTGGATTCGATTGACTGGGGTGTCTATTATCAGGATGGTAACTATTGGTGTGCTGAATGGAGTGTGTCTCAGAATAAACACATCAACACAATAGGGACGTTCACCTTAACCATAAAAGCATCTGGATCAAAGGTACAAATCTCAAGCCACACTTATAGCTCCAGCACCACTTAATTTACTTGTCCCACAACAAAAGCACCAAACAAGAGCCCGAGGGAATTCCCCTCGGGCTCTTCCTTTTCCGTGTTCTCCCCAAAAAGCGCCTCCTTGGGGAGGAGCTGTCGCGCGTGAGCGTGACTGAGGTGGGGACGTTCTCCAATCACGTCATACTGAGCCGCCGAGGAACTTCTCCAATCACGTCATACTGAGCCTGTCGAAGTATCACCTTATTATAAAAATAATGTGATGTTTCGACTTCGCTCAACATGACGTAATTATAGCGGGGCGTTCTCCAATCACGTCATACTGAGCCTGTCGAAGTATCACCGCACTATAAGAATAATGTGATTCCTCGACTACGCTCGGAATGACGCATTGGGACACCCCACCCCCTTCAATTCCCCCTCCCCAAGGA
>CANQFB010000004.1 GCA_947598205.1 uncultured Clostridia bacterium | reverse complement strand
TACGACCACAAGAACGATACGTGGGGCACTTGGCACGACAACGGGAACGGAACTTGCACGAGCACTGCTTCCTGCGATGATCGTACCCACGACAAGACGGAACCCCACGACTATGGCACAGGCGACAAGTGCACCCGTTGCGGCGCGGATAAACCCGTTGAGACCACGCTTGAGGCCGGTTGGTATATCGTCGGCGACATTGCGAACCTCGGCCTTACTTGGACGAGCGGGAAATACGCGAAAGCCGGTTTTGTCGGCGACGGTCTCACTGTCACCCTCACGGCGGCCGATAACTTCAAATTCTCCAAGTTCGCGGGCGGCGAAGATGAGACGTTCAAATGGGACGATGAAATCAACTATAACACCTTCACCGCAAAACTCGAAGGACACTTCATGAATGCGGGCGGTGGCAACATCTCCGTTAAGAGTGCAAAATGCGTAGGCGAATACACCTTCAAGATCGATGCGGACGGCGTGCTCACCGTTGAGACGGAAGTCCCCGAAGACAATGATGCACCCGACCTTGAAGAGGGTTGGTACATCGTCGGCGAAGTCTCGAACAGCACGAACTGGGATACTTATGTGAAGACCCGCTTCATCCCCGAAGACGAGGGTCTCACGATCGCCCTCAAGACGACCGATAAATTCAAGTTCGCCAAATACGTCACGGCGAAAGACGCCTCGATCGATTGGGAAACTCCGGGCCGTGTCATCGGCTACACCGATGCGTTCTCTTCTGTCTGCAAGAGGGAAAGCGAAACGAGCGACAACTTCCAGGTTTTGGCAGACGACACCTATCTCATCAAGATCACGGCCGAAGGCGTCCTTTCCATCACCAAGCAAGGCGGGGAAGATACTTGCGACCACACGTTCAGCTGGAAAGATAACAACGACGGCACCCACACGGGGACTGCCTCCTGCGGCAAACCCGAGCACAATGTGACGAACGAAAAGCACATTTGGGGCGAAGACAACAAGTGCACCAAGTGCGAAGCCACGAAACCCGTTGAGACGTCAGTCTTGTATTTCAAGAAGGATGCCGCAGACGTGGAAGCCCGGGCCGTTGATGAGGTCGACGATCTCGAACAGGGTAAGCACTATCATCTCGAGGTCGAACTCAAAGCCGGCGACGTCTTCTACTTCTATCTCCAAACGGGCGAAGAGACCGACTATTCGAGCTTCAAGATCGGCGCTTTTTGGACGAATAACGGGCTCGTCAAGGTGACAGAGGGTGGATATGACAACCTCGAAGCCACCAAAGACGGCACCTATATCTTCGATATTTATATCGGCACGAAGAACGCGGAAGGGGCAGATGAGCCCATCCATATCGACGTGAAACTTGAGGGCGAACCCGAGCCCACGCCTACGAAAGAAGTTGTCCTTGTCTACGCAGAGGACGGCGATTGGGAAACCAAGCAAAAGAAGGTGAACTTTAACGAAGATACCGATTGGCAGCACGAAGGACAACACTTCACGCTTACAGTCGAACTTCCCGCCAATGCGGTGTTCTATCTCTATGAGACGTTGAGTGCGGAAGAGGCCGTTTATTGCAACTACGGCGGCCTTTGGAGCGGCAACGAGATCTTTAATTCCGAAGAGGGCGGATTGGGCAAACCGAACTTTATCGTAGTCACGGCGGACACCTACGTCTTTGACTTCTATGTCGGAACAGTCGACGAAACGACGGGCCCCGAACAAGCTCACTTCGACGCAAAGAAGGAGGGCGAAGAGCCTACCCCCGCACCCAAACTTGAAGCGGGTTGGTATCTTGTCGGTACCGTGGCAAACTCCAAAATCAATTGGGATAACTATGTAGCAGATGGTTTTGTCGGCACGAGCGGTCTCAAAATCAATCTTTCTGTCGGCGATAAGTTTAAGTTCAACAAATTCAACGGCGGTAGCGTAACGAGTGTCACGTGGGAAGATGAGCGTACGATCGGTTGGGTCGAAAGCGCCGCGAAGTGGTTCTCTAAAGATAACGACGGGAATTTCGTCGTGAGAACTGATTGCAATGGCGAATACACCTTCAAGATCAGCGGCACGACTGTTACTATCCAAACCGAAGTCAAGGGTGTGACCGAGAAGGTCGACCTTGAGGTGGGTTGGTATATTGTGGGTGCTATCTCTTCGATTAAAACGATCAACTGGTCTACCTTCGTAAAAGAAGGCTACATCGGCGCGGACGGCCTTAAAGTCACCCTTACTACGAGCGATCTATTCAAGTTTGCCAAATATAACGGTGCGCTTACGGCAGAGATCACTTGGGATCCGGAATACGGATTTAACGAAAGCTTATTCGGGACGGATTTCACTTCGCCCGAGAGCGGTAACTTTAAAGCAAAAGTGGCGGGTACCTACCTCATCAAGTTCAACGGCGATACGCCTTCTATTACCAAGGAAGGTCAGACCGTCGATCCCACGCCCGACCCTTCAACGCAGGATGAGATTACCGTCCACTATCACAACACAAAGTATAACTTCACCAAGTTCAACGTCTATGTTTGGTATGAGAAGCCGAGTAAGGTTGAAGTTTTCGGTGCATGGCCTGGGAAGACATCTGTCTCCGTAACGAAAGAGGACGATAATTGGATCTCCTACAAATTCAATGTAGCAAAGGGGCACATAGGAGCCAATGATCTTAAGATTATCTTTAACGACGGGACAAATCAAACAAACGATACTGAGATAACGGCGACTGAAGTTTGGATCAACAAGAACGATGCTGTGTTCACGAGCAAGCAAGAGGCGGAAGAGGCTGAAGCGAACGCACAGACGATTGCTTACACCTTCTATTTCTACAACTCGAAGAAGTGGACACAGATCCTCTTCCATTCTTGGGGAGCGATCTCAACAGGTACCTGGGGATCTGAAATCATGGTTGCCGCTCCGGAAGTGGGTACAGATTGGTACAAGTACACTTATAACAGCTACTCTGATTTGACGGGTAAGACTATCAACATTATCATATCCCAAACCAACGACAGCACCGAAACTAAGCGTATCACGATTGGCGACTATGATAAGACCAAGAAAAATCCGTTGACCATTAAAGAGAAGACGTATTATTTCAATGGTAGCAAGGATCAGCAGTACTTCACCTCCAAAGAAGGTGCACTTGGAACCACCGTTGCTCTTGAGGCCATGCTTCCCGTTTACGACGTGAAGAGCTACTACCTTGGAGCATAACAAGCAAACTTTGTGAGCGAAAAGCCTTCCCCCTTCGGGGGGAAGGTGTCGCCTTCGGCAACGCAGTCCGTTTTTTGATTACGTCATGCTGAGCCGCCGAGGAACGAGGCGTGTCGAAGCATCACCGCATTATGAATAAGGTGATTCCTCGACTACGCTCGGAATGACGAATTGAAAGCGGGGCAGGATGACGAATTGAAAGCGGGGCAGGATGACGAATAGAGAAGCCCTTATCGCCTCGGATCACACAAACGCAAACAACGCACAGAAGGTGCGTCCTAAATTTATAAGGAGGAATGTAACAATGAAAGCGAAAAAATTGCTTGCGGCCATTCTTTCCATGGCGATCGCGGCGACGGCAGTTGCCGGGCTCGCGGCATGCGGAAAGAATAACAACAGCGAAGGCAGTCATACGCACAAATTCGACGAGACAAAATGGTCGATGAGCGAAAAAGGTCATTGGCACCCCGCAACCTGCGGGCATGATTTTGCCCTCGGCGATTATGCCGATCACACCATGGAAGGCGGCGAGTGCAAAATTTGCCATTATAAACTGGGTTCGACCAACCCCGACGTCGGCGGTGGCGGTGATGTCGGCGGTGGCGGTGACGTCGGTGGCGGTGGAGATGTCGGCGGCGGTGGTGACATCGGCGGCGGTGGTGACATCGGCGGCGGTGGTAGCGAAACCCCTTCGAGCGACGTCGTGCTCGTCTACACCACAGACGGTTGGGGCACGCAAACGGAAGTGGGATTTACCTTGGATTCCGCATGGATATATGACGGGAGACATTACTCCCTTGTGATCGACCTTACAGGCGGCACCGAGTTCTACCTCTATGAGAATCTCAGCAAGGCAGACAGTCCGGATGAAGACGGCAACACGAGGTCTTATTGCAACTACGGTGGACTTCAAAGCGGGAATGAGACCTTCGATCAAAGCGAAGCGGGCGAATTTAGTGCCAACTTCGTTGTCAAAGAAGATAATTCCTACACCTTCGACTTCTATTTCGGCACTGTTGACCAAACGACCGGTCCCGAGAACCCGCACTTCGACGGCAGAGTCACCGGAACAGATTTTGGCGGCGGTGGCGGCGGCGATACGCCTACGGGCGACATCTACATCATGGGCACCTTCAACGACTGGACGCAAGAGGCCATGACGAAGGATAGTGCATGGACACACGACGGTGCGCACTACACCTACGACGTCACGTTGAGCGCGGACGATCAGATCCTCTTCACCGACGGCGGCGAGAACTACTATCGTTACGACTCTGTTTGGGGCGATAATAAGGACACATGGGCGAAGGAAGTCTTCGACGAGAACGGCAACGGGAACATCGGCATCCTCGTCGGCGGAGATTACCACTTCGACTTCTATGTCGGAACGACTTGGGACGGCGAAGTTCAACCTCCGCATGTCGATGCGACAATCGACGGCCAAGGCGATGTCGGCGGTGGCGGAAGCCATGATACCTGGACACAGCAAATTACCATTCACTATCACAACGTGAAGAGTTGGAGCAACGTCTGCGCATACAGCTGGGATACGTCGACCGAAACGAAGTTCCTCGGCACATGGCCCGGGACTGCTACGGAGAGCGAGGACGACGGTTGGGTGAAGATCACCTATACTTTCGATCCTGCAAAGAAGGCCGATCTCAAAATCATCTTCAACGATGGGAAAGAGAGCGGCGCAGACCAGACCGGTGACATTGACATTTCGGGGATCACGGGCAACGAGGCTTGGATCGCCAAGGACGACAGCGTTCACGCGACGAAGGAAGCCGCTCTTGCCGCCGAAGGGACTGTGCAGGAACTCACCTATACCTTCTACTTCTACAATACAAAGGGTTGGAGCGATGTAAGGATCTGGACATGGGGTGCCTTTGTGACGCCCGGTGAATGGAGCTCCGCCCCCGTGATGCAAAATGCTTCCGAGATCGGCGCGAATTGGTATAAGTATTCCTTTAAGGCTTATGCGAGCCAAGTTCAAGGCAAGGGAGTCAGCGTGATCGTCTTCAACGGGGCCAACGATACGCAGAGAGTGACGATCGGGAATACGACCGGCACCGATCCCGTGGCCGATTCCGGCCCGCAGATCACGATCACGGGAACGGAGTACTACATCAGCGGTGCTGGCAACGGGCAGTGGTCCACCACGAAGGACGACATTTCGACCGTTGCGCTCTATGCGATGCTCCCCGTCGTCGATAAGGCTTATCTCGGCGCATAACGAGCGAACTTTGAAAGCGAAAAAGCCTTCCCCCCTCGGGGGGAAGGTGTCGCCTTCGTCGACGCAGTCCGCTTCTTAATTACGCGTCATGCTGAGCCGCCGAGGAACGAGGCGTGTCGAAGCATCACCGCATTGTGAATAAGGTGATTCCTCGACTACGCTCGGAATGACGAATTGAAAGCGGGGCAGAATGACGAATTGAAAGCGACGCAGTCCGCTTCTTAATTACCTCATCCCGAGCCCCGTAGGGGCGAGAGGATCCCCTTCATGAAAACACGGACTCCGTATGAGGGGATTCACTCACCCGCAGAGCGGGTTCGGAATGACAAAATTACAACATTAGAAACAAGCGCACATGTGTGCGTTCTAAAAAAATTTTTCTGGAGGAATGTAACTATGAAAGCAAAGAAATTGCTCGCGATCTTCGTCTCTATGGCGATCGCGGCAACGGCGGCCATCGGCATTGCGGCCTGCGGCGGTGGCAAAAACAACACGAGCGACGACGACAAAGAACATGTTCATGTCTACGACGAAACGAAGTGGGAAAAGAACGATAAGGGCCATTGGCATGAGGCGACCTGCCATCCGGGCGTGATCAAGGACTATGCCGATCACACCATGGTAAACGGCGAGTGCGAAGTTTGCCATTATAAATCGGGCTCTACGACCCCCGATCCCGATCCTGATCCCGATCCCGATCCCACCCCTACGCCTACCCCCGGTAATCACACCTCGGACGGCTCCATCGGTTGGTATGTCGTCGGTACGGGTTCCGGTACCCTTTCGGGCGTCGATTGGGATAACTTCGAGACGGCGATGAAGCTTAAAGACGACGGGAGCGGCAATCTTTCCATCACCCTCGACCTTTACAATGGCGACTACTTCAAGCTCGTCTATAACTATGCGGGCTCGACCGATCTGAAATGGAGCAACGATGAATGGGATCAATATAGCATCGGCTACATCGGCTCCGACAACCAGGCCGGCAATGAGATGGTGGGCTTCTCCTACGATGGCGATGGCAACATATTTGTGCTTGACGGTAGTTCCGGCACCTACACCATCACGGTTTCGGGTTCCGCAACGGATAACTCGGTTCGCGACGTCTCGGGCGGGATCGTTCTTAATAGGGTCGCCCAACTGCAGGATAAAGTCCTTACTTCCGACTTCTATATCATCGGTACGGTTGCGAGCAAGGGCATGAGCAATAAGTGGCCGTCCAACAGCACCAAATCTGCTTGGATCCCGCTTACAGGGAGCGACGGAACTTATACCGTGACTGTGACGCTTGCGGCAAGCGATAAATTCAAGATCTACAACGCGAGCACGCAGAAATACTACACGGTCGGGAACAACGTGAACGAGCTTGCCGACATTACGGGATACACGGGCGAGCACACCATTACCGTCACCACGACGGGCAGTGGCACGGGCATGATCGTCGACGTTGCGATCTCGTAAGCCATTTTCAACAACAAATCAAAGACCCCTGCTTCGGCAGGGGCCTTGTTTTATGGTGTTTGTAGCCTTTCCCCCAAGGGGGGAAGGTGTCGCCTTCGGCAACGAATGAGGGTTAGAGCTACCCCCTTTGAAGGGGGCGGCTCCGCCGTAGGCGGTGGTGGGGGTTGAATGTGAAAGAGCCCCCACCTGTCTCACTTCGTTCGCCACCCGCCCCCGTAAACGGGGGCAGGTATCCATGCTCCACTTCAGTCACGCTCTCGCGCAACATCTCCCCTATTAGGGGCGACAAGGCTGTCCCTCATTCGTCACGGCAAAAGTAGCCGTGCTACCTTCTCCCATGGATGGGAGAAGGCTTTTCCTCACTCTTCCTTCGGCTTGATCATGCGGAGAAGGGGAATGATGAGCGCGCCGATGGAGTTGCCGAGGATGATCATCATAAGGTATCCGAAGGCTTCCCATGAGGCAATGCCCGAGGCCGCAAAGTAGAACATGTCTGCAATGGAGTGTTCATAGCCGCTCAAAATGAAGGCGGGGATGCACATCAAAATGCCGAGAGGGGTCTTGTTATTGGTGAAAAGGTCGATGGCGAGATAGACGAGAATTCCGCAGAGAATGGCGCGAAGGAGCGCAAAGCCGTATCCCTGTGCGAGCTTGCCGCCCGCTCCCGTGCCGCAAAGCACGGCCGCTGATTCTTTGAGATGGGGGAAGATGAACCCGATAAGGTATCCGAAGGCGACCGTTCCGATGAGATTTCCGAGAAGGGAGAGAAGGAGAATGGAAATATCTTTTTTGGAATGTTTTTGGGGGACGAGGCCGATCTTGCCCGTATAGAGGGCATATCCGCGCATACAGATGGCGAGGAGGGCCATGGAGAAGAGAAATGCGCCGATATATTGCCCGTAGAAGGGGACATCCTGCCCGTCTGTGAGGCCGAAGCGGCAGGCGAGGTATACGGCGCCGCCGAGGGAGATCATCATGCCGCCGAGCACGCCCTCGCAGATCCTTTGCGCAACGGTGAGAAATTCGTTTTTCAGTTTCAGTTTATCCATTTTTTCTCCTTTGGTATTTAATTCGTCACCCTGAGCGAAGTCGAAGGGTGGCAACAATATGAATAAGGCGGATGAGGTTTAGAGCTGCCCCCTTTGAAGGGGGCGGCTCCGCCGTAGGCGGTGGTGGGGGCTATCTTGCTGTCCCTGAAAGGGAAAGTACCCGCCTTGGCGGGGGAAAGGGTTAACCCCTCTGTCACTTTGTGACATCTCCCCCTACGGGGGCGACAAGCCCTTGCCCCCCCTCAAAATGACGCCGTTAACAAAATTTCTCCGTCAGAATATGCAATTCCTTCTCGTAATTCATGCCGTACTTTTTATCGGGCACTTCGCGGGCCGTGCGAAGGATGGAGCGATAGCAGAATTCAACGGTAAGCTTCAAGGCCTCTTCGAGGGACATTCCGCCGCCGATGCACCCCGCGAACGCCGAGGCGAACACGTCTCCCGCGCCATGGAAAGAGCCCTCCACCTTCTTGAGGGGCATGCGCCTTTTGCCGCCGTCGAAGTAGTATAAAAAATACCCGTCTTCCTCCTCCGCGCCCGTTATAACGGGGTGGGGGCAGAGGGCGGCAAGTTTTGCAAGCGCCTTCTTTGCGTCCCGCTCTCCCGTGAGAAGATAGGCCTCGGTATCGTTGGGCAAAATGTAGTCGGCGAGCGCACAGAGGGTACCCATGTCCGCGGCGAACCCCTCATCAAAGCCGCGATAGAACTTAAAATTATCCCCCAACACGGGGTCGACGATAAAGACGCCGCCGCTTTTCAGGAAGCGGTTTTTGACTTCTTTCACGAACTCGATCTGGGCGCGGCTTCCGAGATAGCCGCTCAAAATGACGTCGTACTTCAGCCCGAGCGATTCCCAATGGTCGCAGATCTTCCTCATCTCATCGTCGAGGCCGAGGAAGGTGTAGCCCGTAAATCCTCCCGTATGGGTGGAGAGGAGGGCGGTGGGGAGAATGTCCACCGTCGCCCCGCATGCCGAAAGCACGGGCAGGGCCACCGTCAAAGAACACTTTCCCACGCACGAAATATCGTTGATGGCAAGAACGCGCATAGATCGCCTCCGAAACTGTAACATATTATATCAATTTTCCGCGCAAAAGGCAACGTTATTTTAAGAAATGCTTTCTTTTCCGAAAAATTTTTAATTCACATTGTGATTTTTCTTTACAAACAAAAAATGATACGCTATAATTTTATGCACAAAGGAAACATTTTGAGGCCCGATATGAGAAAAAATCTTGTCGTCCAGCTGATCTACCGTATCATTTTGTGTTGCGTCTCCTTCCTCGCGTGCCTGCTCTCTCTGCGCATCTTCTATGCGGGGCAGGGCGGGCGGCCCATGAGTTGGGAGATCCTCAAATACTATACCAACCTCTCCAACTATGTGGTGTTTGTCGTCTCCGTGGCGGTCACCGTGGCAACGGCCGTCCGCGTGCTGAAGGGGGAGCGCGAGGGATACAACAGGGTGCTTCGGACCTTCAAATTCATGACGACCGTCATGATCCTCGTCACCTTCCTCGTCGTGATCTTCCTTCTCAACAGTCCCGCGCATGCGAGCTATTGGCTGGATGTGGGGAACATGTCGTATCACTGCCTCGCGCCGCTCCTCTTCGTCCTCGATTACATATTGTTCGAGAAGAAGGGCGTCATATCGGTGTTCGCCCCCCTTTACAGCCTCATCTTGCCCCTTCTCTACGTCGCCTATATCTTCATCTTGGGCGCGACGATCGAGAATTTTGAATATCCCTACTTCTTCCTCAATGTGCGCGAGCTCGGCTATGGCGGCGCATGCCTGTGGGTCCTTGTGCTCGTCCTGATCTTCACCGTGCTCGGCTATCTTCTGTGGCTCTGGAACCGCTTCGGAAAGTTCGGCGGAAAGTGGAAATTCGATTTTTCCAACATACGCCATACGGTGCGGGAACGCAAAGAAGCGTAAAGGCTATGCAAAACTTTTTTCTGCGGGCGGAAATAACTTTACACCGACCCGCTTTTTTGCTATAATTTTGGAAGTATGAAAAAAGTCATCGAGATCGAAGATCTCTGTTGCAAGAAGTGTGCCGAGCGGGCGGAGCGCAAACTTTTGCTCTTGGAGGGCGTTACAAGCGCGAAGGCGAACTTCAAAAAGGGGGTCGTGTTCGTCGAGACCGACCTTGAAGACGAAGCACTCTTTGCATGCGTCGCCGATGCGGGCTTCACCGTGAAGGAAATCCGCCCGCGCAAGGGGATCTTCGGCTGAAAACAAACGCCCCGTGAATAAGGAGTTCTTATGTATAAAAAGGTAGATACGTCGCTCGATTTTGTGGAGCGGGAAAAAGAGATCGCGGCCTTTTGGAAGGAAAACCGCATCTTCGGAAAGTCCATCGAAAAGAACGAGGGCGGGAAGGAATTTTCCTTCTTCGACGGCCCTCCCACGGCCAACGGCAAGCCGCATATCGGCCATGTTTTAACGCGGTCCATCAAGGACCTCATTCCCCGCTATCACACGATGAAGGGGGAGCATGTCCTGCGCAAGGCGGGCTGGGATACCCACGGGCTTCCCGTCGAACTCGAGGTGGAGAAACTGCTCGGGCTCGACGGAAAGAAGCAGATCGAGACATACGGCATCGAACCCTTCAACCAAAAGTGCAAGGAATCAGTCTGGAAGTATCAGAGCGAATGGGAGAAGATGTCGGAAGCCGTCGGCTATTGGGTGGATATGGAGCACCCCTATGTCACCTATCACAACGACTATATCGAATCGGTATGGTGGGCGCTCAAAGAGATGCACAAGAAGGGGCTTTTGTATAAGGGGCACAAGATCGTCCCCTATTGTCCCCGTTGCGGCACGGCCCTTTCGTCGCACGAGGTCGCGCAGGGCTATAAGGATGTGAAGGAGACCTCCGCGATCGCCCGTTTCAAGCTCGTTGGCAGGGAGAATGCGTATATCCTCGCTTGGACGACGACGCCTTGGACCCTTCCCTCCAACGTCGCCCTCTGCATGAATCCCGATGAAGATTACGTCGAGATCGCGGCGGAAGACGGCACGCATTACATTCTCGCCGAGGCGCTCGCGGGCAAGTTCTTCGAGAACTTCGAGGTGGTCGAACGCCGCAAGGGGAGAGAATACGAGGGCACATTGTATGAGCCCCTTTTCGCCTATGCGAAGGGGAGCTTCAAGGAGAAGGCCTATTTCGTCGTCTGCGACGGCTATGTCACGCTCACCGACGGCACGGGCGTCGTGCATATCGCGCCCGCTTTCGGCGAAGACGACTACCGCGTCGGGAAGAAATATCATCTCCCCGTCGTCCAGCTCGTGAACGAGAGGGGATGCTTCGACGCACGCTCGCCCGAGCTCGACGGGCTCTTTGCAAAGCAGGCGGATAAAGTCATTCTCGATATGCTCAAGGAGCGGGGGCTGCTCTTCAAAAAGCTCCCCTACGAGCACAGCTATCCCCACTGCTGGCGGTGCGATACGCCCCTCTTATATTATGCCCGCTCGAGCTGGTTCATCGAGGTCACAAAGGTCAAGGAAAGACTTATCGCCGCCAACCGCTCCGTGAATTGGATGCCCGAGAGCATCAAAGAGGGGAGAATGGGGAACTTCCTCGAAAACGTCATCGATTGGGGGCTCTCCCGCGACCGCTATTGGGGCACGCCGCTCCCCGTGTGGGTTTGCGAGGATTGCGGAGAGATCGAGGTCATCGGTTCCAGAAAGGAACTTCACGAGAAGACGGGCGCGCCCGAGGATACCGAACTGCACCGTCCGTATGTGGACAGGCTCTTCTGCACCTGCCCGAAATGCGGCGGGAAGATGAAGCGCACCCCCGAGGTCATCGACTGTTGGTTCGATTCGGGTTCCATGCCCTTCGCGCAGTACCACTATCCCTTTGAGAACAAGGACCTCTTCGAGGAGACCTTCCCCGCCGACTTCATCTCGGAGGCCGTCGACCAGACGAGGGGTTGGTTCTATGTTCTGCTCGTCATCTCCACCATCCTCTTCGATCGCGCGCCCTTCAAAAACTGCATCAGCTTGGGGCTCGTCGCCGATAAGAACGGCATCAAGATGAGCAAGCACAAGGGCAACGTTGTCGATCCGTGGACGGTGCTCTCGAAGCAGGGCGCCGACGCCGTGAGGTGGTATTTCTATACCAACAGCGCGCCGTGGCTTCCCTCGCGCTTCGGGGCGGAAGCCGTCTCCGAGAGCCAGAGGAAGTTTCAGGGGACGCTTTGGAACACCTACGCCTTCTTCACGCTCTATGCCGAGATCGACGGGTACGATCCCTCGAAATTCGATCTGAAGAAGTGCCGCCTCTCGCTCATGGACAGGTGGGCGCTCTCCAAACTCAACACCCTCGTGAAGGAAGTGGACGGCATGCTTTCCGCCTACAACATCACCGACAGCGCCCGCGCCATCCAGGACTATGCGGATGAACTCTCGAATTGGTACGTGAGAAGGGGGCGCGACCGCTATTGGGGGCCTGAGATGACGGAGGACAAGGCGGCGGCCTATACCACGCTCTACACCGTCCTCACGACGCTATCGAAGCTCATCGCGCCCTATATGCCCTTCATGGCGGAGATGATGTATCAGAATTTAGTACCCGCCTTCTTTCCCGAAGCGCCCATCTCCGTGCACCTTTGCGACTATCCTGTTGCGGACATGGTACGGGTCGATCCCGTCTTGGAGGCGGGCATGGAGGACGTTCTGCATATCGTCGAGCTTGGGCGGAGCGCGCGCAACGCGGGCAACATCAAGAACCGCCAGCCCCTCTCGGAGATGCTCGTCGCCTCCGATAAGAAGCTCGGCATCGAGGGCGAACTTGAGACGGTCACCCTCGACGAACTCAATGTGAAAAACCTCCGCCTCATCGACGGCGGAGAGGAGCTCGTCTCCTATACCTTAAAGCCGCAACTTCGGACGCTCGGCCCGAAATACGGCAAAAAACTGCGCCTTATCACCGAATTCTTGCAGAAATGCAACGCGGCGGAGGTGGTCGCCTGCGTCAAGGCGGGCGGGCCTTACACCGTCGATCTCGACGGCGAAGTCGAGCTGTTCGAGGAAGATCTCCAGATCTTCACCTCGTCTGCGCACGGCTATGCCACGGCGCAGGGCTACGGCATCACCGTCGCCCTCAACACAGAACTCACCGAAGAACTGCTCGACGAGGGCTGCGAACGCGAGCTCGTCTCCAAGATCCAATCTATGCGGAAAGAGGCGGGTTTTGAAGTGACAGACCGCATCGCCATATACCATGCCGCGGAAGGAAGGGCGCGGAAAGCCCTCCTTAAGGGGGCGTTTGCCGAAGACGTCCTCGCCGAAAAGGTGGAAGAGGGTACGCATGAGGGCTTCACGAAGGAGCTCGACGTCAACGGCGACAAGGCGACCCTCACGATCGTAAAAGTGTGATCTCAAAAAGTTCGTCCTCTTTCATGTAAATAAAAACCGCCTCGGGATCGCCCGGGGCGGTTTTGCGCTGTCCTTTTATTTTGTCAGTTCGCGGATGGCTTCGCGGTAGATCTCCAGGAGAAGTTTCACGCGCTCGACGGTGATATACTCGTTGGGCTGGTGGATGACGGCTTCGTCGCCCTCCATCTCCGGGCCGAATGCGACGCCGTGGGCAAGCGCCCGCGCATAGGTGCCTCCGCCGATGGCGACGGGCTCTGCCTTTTTGCCCGTGCACCGCTCATAGACGCCGAGAAGGGTGGTCACGAGCGGATCGTTTTTCTCGACGAGAAGGGGCTTCTGATGATGCAACGTCTCATAGGGGACGCCCATCTTGCGGAGCTTTTCGTGCACCGCATTCGCGGACATGGTGGCAGGATAACGTATATCGCAGATCACTTGCAGTTCGCCCTTGCGGTAGACGATCTTGTTGGGGGAAAGGGTGAGGGGGCCCGTCTCGTCGGAAAGTTTTTTCAATCCGAATGCGTCGTCGAAGAGGTAGGCGACGATCTTGCGGACGGCCTCCGATTCCCCTTCAAAATATTTGAGAACGGGCAGGATGGCGTTCACGCCCTTTTCGGGGGTAGAGCCGTGCGCGCTCTTCCCGCGGGAGACGAGCTTACGGCCCTCGCAGGCGAGCCCGAGCGACTGCGCGCGTTTTTCGTCGAAGACGCGGGGAACGGCTTCGCACAGATCGCACACCATATTTGCGCCCGTGCCGCCCTGCATGCGCAGGAAAGGGGGCTCGATCACGGGGAAGTGAAGCCTTACGTGCAAGATGCCCTTTTCCGCATAGATGACGGGGAAATCCGCATCGGGGGAGAAACCCGTCTTCGGCATGTGGGCGACTTCGTTATAGTGCTCGATGCACGCCCAGCCGTCTTCCTCGTTGCATCCGACGATGAGCTTGATCCTCTTTTTGGGGACAAACCCCTCGTCCTTCAAGGCCTTCATCGCATAGAGGACGCAAACGGCGGGGCCCTTATCGTCCATGGCGCCGCGCCCCCAGATCTTCCCGTCTTCTACGATGCCGCCGAAGGGGTCTTTCTCCCAACCCGATCCGGCGGGGACGACGTCGAGATGGCAGAGGACGGCAAATTCTTCCCCCTCTCCGAAGAGGACTTCGCCCGCATAACCTTCGTAGTTTTTGGTCTCGAAGCCGAGTTTTTCCGCGAGGGAAAGGAAATGTTCCAGACAATCCGCCGCGCCCTTACCGAAGGGCGCGCCGCGTAATTTTTTTTGCAGAGAGGAATCAAAACGGATGCTCTCCGCAATACTACCTACCGCTTCTTCAAGATAATTCATGGGAAGTTCTCCACAGCGGCAAACGTCGCATTTTTTTTTGCCTTCCTATTTTAGCAAAGACCGAAAACGATGTCAAGAGTTTTATATCAAACGCTTCTGAAGCTCTCTGCAAATCAAGATAGAAACGCGCTGTCCGCCGTGAAAGAACGGTGAAAAATGTCATTTATTTCGTGAAATAATTTTATTTATTTGCAATCTTTCAAAAATTGGTGTATCATGTGAACATATAGGCCGCGCGACGAAATTTTGCACGGCACAGGAGAAAAAAATGACGAAATTTATCAAACGCATGCTTCTCGTATGTTGCGGATCGGCGCTGCTTGTTTGCGGCATTTCGCTCGCCGCCTGCGGGGGCGGAGAGAAAAAACCGAACGATGCGGTCTCCGTTTCGGGGCAGATCATATTTGAAGAGGACGATTACGACGAATATACCCGCGATATTACCCTCTCCTTCACGCCGAACGGGACGGACGTAGAGGGCGTTCCCGCCACGGTTTCTTATGTCAACGATGAAGACGAGACCGTGACGGTGGACGGGTTTACGCTCACACGCGGCGAGAGCGGATATGCGCTCAAAGATGAGAGCGGCAGAAACTATGCGCTCGACCTTGCTTGGGGGTGCGCAAATCCCAAAGACGACTTCGTCACTCTGCACGGCGAGTTCATTGTCACCGATACGCTCGAGGATTACGAGGGACACGAAGAGGGCTCCCGCCACTACATCGAAGAGGGCTATTTCGGCGCGGGAGGGCTCGACGTCAGCGGAAAAACGTGGTACTTCTATCTGGAGGATATGCGGCATTATGAGAGCCCCTATCTTCGGTTTTATCTCGACTACGCGGAGATCCTCGACCAAGCATGGGACGGAACGCCTGAAAGGGGGACCACTTGGGTCGGCCATGAATGCGACGACGGGAACAGTTTCCTTCTCTATTACTACGTCGCCGAGAAAGACGGCGATCGGGAAGCGCTCATTTACGACGTACAGTTTTTCTCCGCGGACGCAGAAACCATTGATTTTCATCATTATTTCGGCGACTTCTACCTCAAAAACGGAACACGGATCTACACCTCCAATTTGATAGAAGGGAGTGCAGTGGGGGACGAGGTGCTGACCCTGTTTGAGAAGGACGCATTTGTGGGGACGGACGGAAAACGCTATGCGAGGTTCTATCCCCAGCTTGCGTTAACTTACGGCAATAACGGCACGACCGATTGGATGCTCTACCGCTTTACAGAACCCGGTGAGCAGAATGCCAGCGAAGAATTTTATTTTGAATTGGACGCGGAGGGGAATATCCTGCCCGAAACGGCGCAGATGGGTTGCCGCGTATGGTACCGGAATACGGAAAAGACATGGGGCTACGACGCCTTTTATATCGTCCCGAGCCCGGAGGAGATCGTATTTACGATGCTCTTTAACTTGGGCAGAGTGGGAGATAGCGGCGAAACGGAATACTTCAAAGAGCCCCTCATCGTAAAACATGCCGACGGAGAATTTACGGTGTATGCGGACGGGGAGGCGTGGAACGTCTCGCTCGGACTCGACAAGGAAGCGTGGAAGACCCTCTGCAAAGTAGAGGCGGCGGAGGAAGTTGCCGTCGAGGGGCGGATCGTCTTTGACGAGGACTCCGAACGCAAAGACCACGATTTCGACGAGGATATCACCCTCCGCTTTACGCCCATAGAGGGAAGCGCAGACGGCGCTTCCGCCACGCTCATTTATCAAGACGGGGCGGGAAATGCGGCGGTAAAGGGCGGATTTACGCTCGCCGAAGGGGGGAATGGCTATGTCCTCCGCGACGAAGCGGGGCACGAATATGACGTCGAGCTCACTTGGTCGTCCGAGGGCACGGAGAGCTCCGTGACGATCCACGGCGAATTTATCGCCGACGATGAGATCAAAGACTACGAGGGGGCGATGAATACCGTCTACCACGGGTATTTCGGGCTTGACGGGGTGCAGATCAGCCATGAGATGTGGTGGATCCAATTCGGGGAAATTCCGCGTACGCAGACGAAGTGCCTCAACGTCTATAATCCCGATATTCTGGATGTGCCCTTTTATGTGGATCCCGTATACGGCGAATTTTATGACATGTACAACTTTATTCCCGGGGACGGCGGCTATAGCATCGAACTGTATCTTACGGAAAAGAACGGCGCGCCCGCTCTGCTCGTGCAAAGTATCAAATATATCCCCGAGACGCTCGACTGGAAGACCGATCCTATCCCTGTGAATGACGGCTACGATAAGGACCACTGGGAAACATTTGCCATTACGAAGTCGACGCTTCTCTATTCCGCCAAACTTTTCGGCCTTGAAAAAGGCAGCAAGTTTTATACTCCTTACAACTATAACGACCCCACGCGCATCGTTGCACGGCAAGAATACTACACGACGTGGAAGGGGGAGAACGGCGGGCATGACTGTATGTTTTTCAAGGATGTGGAGGTCGGGCTTGCGTTCTACGTCGATCTCGACGCGGACGGGGAGATCACTAAAATCCACGAAGCCTATGCGGGGTTTGTCTTTGATTTTACGCCCGATCTTTCAAAAGATTTTCCGTATGCCTTCGGCGCATTCCTTCTCTCGAACGAAGTGGACATTTATACCCCGAACATGATCTATGAATTCGGGTATGTAAAGGACGGAACGATCTACTATCCTCCGCTCACAAAGATCGAAAAGAACGAGGACAATACCTTTACGGTCAAAGAATTGGGCGCGGACGGACAGACCCTGAACGAGTGGAAAGTCTATTTCACCGATCTCGATGCGCTTGTACCCGTGCCCCATGTCGCCGAAGTTGCGACGACGCTCGACTATTCGCTTCCCTTCAACTGGGCGTACGCCGAGACGGGAGATACGGATAAGGACGCGGACGTGTTCTTCATCGCTCCCTCCTCCGTCACGGGCAAGGCGGGGCAGGAGATCCTGAACTTCTCCTATACGAGCGCGCGGCGGTATTTCAAGGGCGCAATCGACATGGAGAAGGGCATCTACGACGACAAAGCCCGCTTCTTCGCTCCCTACTACCGTCAGGCGGTGCTCTACGATTATAAGTTGGACGGCGCAACGCTCGAGGAATATCTCTCTTATGCCTATCAAGACGTGCGCAATGCCTTCCTCTACTACATGGAGCATTGGAACGGGGGACGCCCCGTCATCCTCGCGGGCTTTTCGCAGGGCGCGGACCACTGCATCCGCCTCATGAAGGAATTCTTCGGCAATGCGGAGACGGATGTAAGAAAGGACCTTCTCGTCGCGTGCTATGCCATCGGATGGCGCATTACGCAGGAAGAACTTACGGAAAGCGGCTTGAAATTTGCCGAGGGCGAAACCGATACGGGCGTCATCATCTCCTTCAACACCGAGGCGGAAGATGTGACGGGCTCGCTTACCGTCCCTGCGGGCACAAAGGCCCTCTGCATCAACCCGCTGAATTGGACGACGGACGGCACGCGGGCGGAGAAAGACTTGAACGAGGGGGCATGCTTCTTCGACATCAGCGGGAATTTGCTGGAGGAGAGGGAACACCTCACGGGGGCGTATATCGATTTGGAGCGCGGTACGCTGAAAGTCCCGTCCACAGACATCGACCCCGCCGTCTATAACAACACGCTGGACGGCTTGGTCGGCGCGGGGGTCTACCATTACTACGATTATCAATTCTTCTATAAGAACCTCGAGGAGAACGTGCAGGCGCGCATCGCCTCGTATATAGGGGCGCGGGGATAAGCGGGCCGCACAGACGGCGGATCTTCGGATAGCGAACATGCCCCCGTGCGGAGCTTCCCGTTCGCTATCCTTTTTTCTGCCTCTAACCGCGCCCAATTTTGAAGAATTCGCAAATGCTTCTTGACATGGGGCGGGATTTGGCGTATAATCTCATCATAAACAGGCGTTTGAAAGAGGGAAATACGCGCGCACGCTTGTTTTTCTTTCACAGTCTTGTTATAATACAGGAAACAGTTCGGGGCAAAGCGATGCACGAAGGACACAGACAACGCATGTTTGCGCACCTCAGAGAAGATGCAACGGGGCTTCAAGACCATGAACTCTTGGAGATCTTGCTCTTCTATGCCATCCCGCGCCGGAATACCAACCCCCTCGCGCATTCCCTCATTTCGGCATTCGGAAGCCTCGGGGGCGTGCTCTCCGCTTCCCGCGAAGAACTCCTCGAAGTGGAGGGCGTCGGCGAGGGGACCGCGACCTATCTTTTGGCCCTCTCCCAGCTCCGCGGCCGCATCGCGCCCAAAGACCATGATGCGCCGAAAGTCTTCAACGTGCGCTCCTTTTCGGATTTTATCGGTTCCCGTTTCGACGGGAGCGCGGAGGAATTCGTCGAGATCTACTGCCTCGATCCCTCGCACCGCGTGCGCTTCACCAAGCGGTTCACCTCCTTCATGCCCGATAAGGTGACCATCCCGCCCGACGAAGTGGGCCATCTCGTGGCCACCCAGCGTCCGCACAGCGTCGTCGTGGCGCACAACCATCCCGCCGCGACCTCCGACCCGTCCGCCGCGGACGACCGCTTTACCGCCCAGATGCACATGCTCTGCATGATGCACGGCGCAACGCTCGACGACCATATCATCATCGGCACGACCGGTCCCTTCAGCTACTTTTTGAGCGGAAGGCTGGAGGCCATAAAAAAGACTTGTATTGATCAATTTGTCGGAGGAAATGGGGAATGAAATTCAACTTCCGCGAGCCGACGACGACCAAAGAAGCGCTCGATAAACTGAACGTCTTCCATAAATACGCAAAATTCTTCATTCTCGGGGCGCTCCTCATCGCCTCGGCCTTTCTCATTGCGGGGAGCATCGAGCCCCTCTTCGGAGTGCCCGCGTGGTATATCACCCTCCCCGTCACTCTCCTCTTCGTCGTGGAGAATATCGTAAAACTCTGGGCGGTGCAGTCCTTCAAGAGCAAGATCGCCTTCTACGTCGTCGACGTCCTCTGCCTTCTCGTCCTCGCGATCTTCTCGAGCGGCACGCTCATCACGACGATGTATCTCATCATCCTGACGGAGTACTATCTGAGCCAGAACCGTCTCGGCGGAAGCATCTTCATGTGCGTGGCGTGCATCGTCGTCTTATTCAGCACCTTCGCACTTTCTGAATTTTTGCGCTCTGCGCCCGGGGAATATGATTTCCTCGCCGTCCTCTCGAGCATGGTGAGCGATCTTATGCTCATCGTCATTCACTTCCTCGTCATCAACTTCGCCATCTTCTTCTATAAGAAGAACCGCGAACTGACCGCCAAGAACGAAGAGCTCAACGAGACCAATACCAAGCTCAACGCGGCCTATCTCGAATTACAGGAGCTTACGGCGCTCGAGGAGCGGCAACGCATCGCGAAGGACATCCACGATACCGCAGGGCATTCCATCACCACCGTCATCATGCAGACGGAGGCGGCGCGCCTCGTCATCGACCGCGACCCTGCCGATGCCAAGCGCAAGATCGCGGCGGCCAACCTGCAGGCCAAGCACGCGTTGGAGGAACTGCGCGAGAGCGTGCATCTCCTCTCGGGACAGGACGGCGGGGTCACGCTCAAGAGCCAGCTTCTCGAGATCGTGCACGAATCGACGGACGGCACGGGGATCGCCATCCGCTACGACATCGACGACGTGGACCTCTGCGATTCCAAGCGCCGCTTCCTCATGAACACCCTCAAGGAGGGCATCTCCAACGGGCTTCGCCACGGGAACGCCACCGCATTCTGGTTTGAACTCAAAAAAGAGGACGGAAGGATAGACATGCTCCTCTCGGATAACGGCAGGGGCATGAAGATCTCCAATCTCAAGGAGGGGTTCGGCCTCTCGGGCATGACGCGTCGGGCGAAATCGCTCGGAGGTACGGTCTGGTTCGAGACGGAGCCCGGCGAAGGATTCGAGATCCATTTAACGCTTCCTCTCGACGGGGACGCATAAACACAAGGGAGAATATCTATGATCAAAGTTTTGATAGCAGACGATCAGGCGATCCTCGCCGACGGGATCAAGAGTGTGCTCAACTCCTGCCCCGAGATCAAGGTCGTGGGCATCGCCCAAGACGGGATCAAGGCCGTCGAGGCGGTGGACAAGCTCGTCCCCGACGTCGTCCTTATGGACATCCGCATGCCCAACATGAACGGCGTGATCGCCACGCAGGAGATCAAGAGCCGCCATCCCGATACGAAGGTGTTGGTGCTCACCACCTTCGACGACAGCGACTATATCCTGAACGCCATCAACAACGGCGCGAGCGGGTATCTTCTGAAGGACATCTCCGCGCCCGCCCTCATCGAGGCCGTCAAAAACGCCCACGCGGGGGATACCATCCTTCCCGCCAAGGTCGCAAAGCGCATCGCGAGTGCGGCGCGCCTCGTTTCAAACGACAGGGAGATCCGCTTAAGGCGAAAATTCGGGTTCTCCGAACGCGAAGTGGAGATCGCCGTCATGATCCTCGAGGGCTTCACCAACAAGCAGATCGCCTCGGCGCTCAAGCTCACCGACGGCACTGCGCGCAACTACATCTCCACCATCTACGAAAAGCTCGGCGCCTCTTCACGGACGGACGCCGTCGATAAGATGAGGAACGTTTTGAAGGACTGACCGCGGACATGGTGTCCGCAAAATTTGTCTGAAAGAAAAAATGAGGCCGCCGCGAACGATGTTCGCGGCGGCCTTGCTCTTCCCGTCTTTTTCTCTTCTCTCGCTCTTTTCTCATTTTCCCTCAAATGCTCTCAATATTGATGAGGGAGGAGTTGCCGCTCTTGCCGTTGGGCGTCCCGCCGGTGATGACGATCACGTCGCCCTTTTGCACGAGCCCGCTCTCAATGGCCGCCCGCTTTGCAAAGTGGAACAAGACGTCCACCGAACTGTATTCCTCGGAGAGCATGGGCAGAACGCCCCACGAGAGGGCGAGCTTTCGGTAGCTCTTTTCGTCCGTCGTCATGCCGACGATGTCGATCATGGGGCGGAAGCGGGAGACCATCTTCGCCGTCTCCCCCGTGCGGGTGCACACGACGATGGCCTTGGCCTTCACGTCGTGTGCGAGGAGGCATGCGGAATGGGAGAGGGCGTCAGAGAGGCCGCGGATGAGATATTTCTCCTCCTCGACGCGCTGGATGAATTCCTCCTTGCTCTCCGCCTGTACGGCGATCTTCGCCATCGCCGCGACAGCCTCCACGGGATATTCCCCCGCGGCAGTCTCGCCTGAGAGCATGATCGCGCTCGAACCGTCGTAAACGGCGTTCGCGACGTCGGAGATCTCCGCGCGGGTGGGGCGGGGATTGTGGATCATGCTCTCGAGCATCTCCGTCGCCGTGATGCACCGCTTGCCCGCGATGCGGCAGGCGCTGATGATATTCTTCTGGATGTCGGGCAGTTCCTCGTAGGGGATCTCCACGCCCATGTCGCCGCGGCCGATCATCACGCCGTCGGAGACCTTCAGGATCTCTTCGAGGTTGTTGACGCCCGAGCGGTTTTCGATCTTTGCGATGAGGTCGATGCCGGTGTAGCCGTGTTCCTCCAAGAAGTTTCTCACGTCTGAAATATCCTGCGCGCGGGAGACGAAGGAACATGCGATAAAGTCCACGCCCTGCTCTGCGCCGAAGAGAATATCGGCCTTATCCTGCTCCGAAAGGTAGATAAGGTCGAGGTCCTTTTCGGGGAAGAACATGCTCTTGCGGTCGGTGAGTTCCCCGCCTGTCAGAACGCGGCACACGACGTTCGGCTTTTTCACCTCGAGCACCTCAAAGGCCATGAGCCCGTTGTTGAGCAGAATTTTATCGCTGGGCTCCATCGCCTCGCAGATGTTCTTATAAGAGACGGAGACGCGGGTTTCATCCCCGACAATATCCTCGGAGGTGAAGATGAAACGATCGCCCGCCCCGAGGCGGACTTTGCCCTCGCGGAAGGTGCGGATGCGCAGTTCAGGCCCCTTTGTATCGAGCATGACGGGGAGGGGGATATTCTTGCGGGCGCGGACGGCCTTCACCATCGCGATGGTGCGCGCATGCGTCTCGTGGGTGCCGTGCGAGAAGTTGACCCGCGCGACGTTCATTCCCGCGTCCGCCATGCGGGAGATGATCTCTTCCGTGGCCGAAGCGGGCCCGAGCGTACAGACGATCTTGGTTTTTTTCATGGTTGCCCCCGTGGAAATTCTTTTCATAACTATTTTATCAGAACGCATACGAAAAACAAGAGTTTTTTTGAAATTTGTGCTATAATGGTTGCGATCCGAGCGGACTACGCGGCCGCGGCGTACGAAAGTACGATGAGGAAAGTCCGGGCATCGCAGGGCAGGACGCCTGATAACGTCAGGTGAAGGCGACTTCAAGGAAAGTGCAACAGAAATAGACTGCCCGCCCAGCTCTTATCCCCGGTAGATGATTCGTAAAAGGAATGCCGAAAGGGAGAGGCGGCGGGCACAGGTGGAAAGGCGAGGCAAAAGCTCACCGACGGGACGGTAACGCCCCGTGCCATGTAAACCCCGTCCGATGCAAGTTTGGGGCTTTTTCAAATAGGGCTGCCCGTCCGAAAAAGTCCGTCAATAACGCTTCAGCCTGCCGGCGACGGCAGGCGTAGATAAATGGCCGCGCACGACAGAACCCGGCTTACAGGTCCGCCTCGGATCGGGAACGCCCCAAAAGGAGCGTTCTCTTTTTTTGTTAAAAAAGGGAAAGGAAATATTTTTTGATTATTTTTTTGCAAAATCTTGACAAAAAATGCCGCTTCTGCTATTATTTAGACTGCAATCTAATTAGATAATAATCAAAATACGGAGGACGAAGCGATGCGAAGGGATCCATGGAAAGCGCTCGCGGATGAGACGAGAAGGGAGATCTTAAAACTCCTCAAGGGCCGCCCGCACACTGCGGGGGAGATCGCCGATCAATTTCTTCTTTCGGCGGCGACCGTTTCGCATCACCTTGCCGTCTTGAAGGAGGCCGGGCTCGTGGGCGTGGACCGCCGCGCGCAGACGCTCATCTATTCCATCAAAGTCGGCGCTCTCCAACCCGTCCTCTACACGGCGCTGGAGCTCACTGCGCCCGAACAGAGGGAGCGAAGGAAAAAGTGATGCGGCGGCTTTTTTCAAAATTTGCGGAACGTCTTTGATTCGGACAGATATGAAAAAATATACGGCAAAAGAGCTGATAAAGCCAAAAAAAGAAGCGGATAAGGAATGGTATCTCTCCCTCCTCGACGAGGAAGAGCAATTCGCATACGAAAAAGACCATCTGGCCGCCGTCCTGCGCTGTCTCAAGATCTTGTATATCGCCCGCTATAAGCGGCGCATCGACGAACTCAAGGCGGAGGCGGATGTCATCCGCAAGGCCAACGATTATTCCGCCGAAGATTATAAATTCCTCATCGAGAAGAACGCGGAGATCTCGGCAGAGACGAGGAAGATGAACGCCTACAAGTGCTTCTTCGCCGAGCCCTACTTCGCGCGGATGGACGTCGTAGACAGCGCCGAAGGATACAACAGCTACTATATCGGAAAGAAGGGGGATGTTGGGCTCGAGATCGTCGATTGGCGCGCCCCGCTCGCCGTCAGGTACTACCAGAAGAGCCGCGTGCAGTTCACCATCAACGAATACGAATACCGCACGGTGCTCCGCCGCGCCCTCTCCGTGAAGAACGGCGCGGTCCTCGATTTCAAGAACGAATATCTCTCGGTGAGGGACGTCCTCACGCCCGAGGAGATCGCGGGGCGGGATGAGGAGATCCTCTTCGACCCCTATCTCCGCAGGATCCTGAAGGAACGCAAAGAGGATACCCATATCCGCGACATTATCCAGACGATTCAAGAGAAGCAATTCGATGCGATCACCCGCCCCGAGCGCGAGAGCTTCGTCTTGCAGGGGTGCGCGGGAAGCGGGAAGACGATGATCCTTCTGCACCGCCTCAGCTATCTCATGTATAACAACGAGAAACTGCGCCCCGAGAGCGTGCTCGTCATCACGCCTTCGGATAGTTTCAACGCCTTTATCGACGAGCTCGCGGGCGTCCTCGAGCTCGAGCGCGTCCGCACCGTCACATTGAAGAGCTACTATGCGCAGGTGCTCAAAAACGAGGGGATCGACCTCGCCGCCCATGCGGCCGCGGAGCGCGAAGACCCGGGATATATCTCCTATCTCTATTCTCCCCGCTTTGCGGAGGATGTGAAAAAGAGGATTGGGAAGATCTTTACCGACGTCTACGGTCTCTTCACCTCGGAGGAGTGCCGCGGGCTTTCCGAGCAGATCCTCGCCCTCTGCGCCGCCCGCAGGGAAAGCTTCGGGCGCATCAAGAACGCCTCTACGCGGGTGCGCCGCGCCGTCCTCGGCGAGATGAAGGAGTCGAAGGAGGGGGGATTTTACTTCACGAAGCCCTTCAGAAACCTCATGGGATGTTTTGTGCAGGTCGAAGATTTCATGAATTACGTCCTGCGCGAAGGGGTGGGCACGCCCGACGCATTCTTCAGGCAGTTCACCGAATTTTACCGCTGTGCGCAGTTCGTGAGCGCACACGGGGAACAGATCTTTTCGGCGGCCCGCGAAGACCTCGCCGCCCTCGGCGAGGCCGTCTCCCGCGAGATCCTCGATCTCAAACGTTACCGCACAGGGCGCGGGGAGGGAGGCGCCTATACCTATGCGGACCGCATCGCTCGCCGCGAGGAACTCTTGGAGGAGATCGGAAAAACCGACGCCTTGATCGCGGACATGGGTGGGGGATGTGCGCTCATGGGCGAATTCTTCGGCGTATTTCGCCTTACGGGATATACCGCCGAACTCGGAAAATGCAAGGGGGCTATAGACGTGGCGCGGTGGCTCTACCGCGAGACGGTGAAAAAATACAAGAAGAAATTTGGCATGAAGGGGGTGTATCCTTCCGATGGCTATGCCATTTGCGCCGTCCTCTCGGCGGCGGGAAGGAAGCTCTCCCCCCGCTACGGGCTCGTCTTCATCGATGAAGGGCAGGATATTTCCCAATCGGAATACGACCTTCTGAAGACCATCAACGGCGACGCCGCATTCAACATCTTCGGCGATCTCAAGCAAAATATCACCCCCTACCGCGGGGTCTCGGGCTGGGATGGGCTGGGCATGCCCGTCTATTCCCTCGACAGGAACTACCGCAACACCAACGAAATCGTCGATTACGTCTCCAAAATTTTGCCCGTGGATATGCAACCCATCGGCATGCACGGCGAAGAGGTGAAGAGGATCCCCTCGGCCCGCAATGTCGCCTCCTTCTTCCGCGATAAGCAGGGGCTCAAGGCGCTCATCGCGCGGGAAGAGTATCTTCCCCACCTCTATCGGCGGGGCTACCACATCCTCTCCTCGGACGGAAGGCTCTCCAAGACCAAGATCAACGTGATGAGCGTATATGAGAGCAAGGGGCTCGAATTCTCCTGCGTGGCAGTTTACGATAGGGGCATGTCCGAGAATGAGCGCTACATTGCCTATACGCGCGCGCTCAGCGAGCTTGCGATCGTGGAGAAGTAGGATGAAGGACGTCTTCCTCGTCGATATGGACGATACCTTGCTCGATTTCGGGCGGGCGGAGGAGGAAAATTTCTCCCGCACGCTCGGCGCGCTCGGCATCGCGGCGGACGGGAAGCTCTATGCCCGTTTCCATGCGATCAACGAGGCGCTCTGGCGGCTCTTGGAACGGGGCGGCATCTCGCGGGAGGAACTCAAGGTCAAGCGGTTCGCCCTTCTGTTCGGGGAGGCGGGCATTTCGGCCGATCCATACGCGGCCGCCGAGGCCTATTGGGAAAATTTCCCCCGCGTCTGCCATCCCTTCGCGGGCGCGCTCGCCTTTTTGCGGGAGCTCTCCGCGGCGGGAAGGGTGTATATCGTGACCAACGGCGGCTCGGCCATCCAGCGCGCACACCTCAAAATGGCGGGATTTTCCCCCTATATTTCCGGGCTCTTCATCTCGGAAGAGGTGGGCGCGGACAAGCCCTCCCAAGCCTTCGCCGACTATGTGGGAACGCATATCGAGGGGTTTGAAAAGGAGCGCGCCGTGTGGATCGGCGACAGCCTGACCTCGGACATGGTATGCGCCGAGAGGGCGGGCGTTGACTTCATCCTCCTTGCAATGCAAAAAGAGGGAACGGCCTGCGCCCATCCCGTCGCGAGAAGTTTCGGCGAGGCGCTCTCCGTCATAAAGAGCTTATAAAAAAACCGTCCGCACGGGGCGGACGGCGAATGAAAAAAGCTCAATAGTTCTCTTTCTTGACCTCGAAGAAGGACTGCGGATGGTTGCAGACGGGGCAGACCTCGGGGGCGCTTGTTCCCACCACGATGTGCCCGCAGTTGCGGCATTCCCAGACGGTGACGCCGCTCTTCGAGAACACCTCTCTTTGCTCGACGTTGCGCAGAAGGGCGCGGTAGCGTTCCTCGTGCGCCTTCTCGATGGCGGCCACGCCGCGGAATTGTGCGGCGAGCGCCGTGAAGCCCTCTTCCTCCGCCTCGCGCGCCATGCGTTCATACATATCCGTCCATTCGGCGTTCTCGCCCTCGGCCGCGGCAAGGAGATTTTCCTCCGTCGTGCCGATCCCGCCGAGCGCCTTGAACCACAGCTTGGCATGTTCCTTTTCGTTCTCCGCCGTCTTCAAAAAGAGCTCTGCGATCTGCTCGTAGCCGTTCTTCTTGGCGACGGAAGCAAAATAGGTGTACTTATTGCGGGCCTGGCTCTCCCCCGCAAAGGCCTCGAGAAGGTTCTTCTCCGTCTTTGTTCCCGCATAGGGATTGTTCTTATCCATAGTGATCTCCTTTGTCGAACGGGTCGTTCCGTTCCGTAAGGAAGCATATCACAACCGCAAGGAAAAGTCAACAAGGAATTTCGCCGCGGCGTGCGGCAAAAATACAAGAATTTTTACAGTCAGAGGTAGCTATGGACAGTAGGCACTATGATGCGAGCGACATCACGATCCTCGAAGGTCTGGATGCCGTCCGCCTGCGCCCGGGCATGTATATCGGCTCGACGGGCCCCAAAGGTCTCCACCATATCCTGTGGGAGATCGTCGATAACGCCATCGACGAGGCCGCGAACGGCTTCGCGGATAAGATCGACGTGCATATCTACAAGGACGGAAGCGTCTCTGTCGAAGACAACGGCCGCGGCATTCCCACCGACATCCATCCCAAGACCAAGGTCTCGGGCGTGCAGGTCGTCTTTACCCAACTGCATGCGGGCGGCAAATTCGACGAACACAACTATTCCTTCTCGGGCGGCTTACACGGCGTGGGCGCGTCCGTCACGAATGCGCTCTCCAAATGGCTCAAGGTACGCGTCATGCGGGAGGGGACGACGTGGGAGATGGAATTCCGCTCCTATTACGACAGCGCAAAGAAGAAATACATCGCGGGCGTTCCGCAGGGACCGCTCGTCAACACCAGACAACGCACAAAAAAACATGGCACCTTCGTGCACTTTATGCCCGACGAGGCCGTCTTCTCCACGGTGGAATTTTCCCTCGAGACCGTCGAACACCGCCTCGAAGAGCTCGCCTTTTTGAACCGAGGCCTTTCGATCACGCTCACCGACGAGCGCATCACCCAGAACGAGTACGACGCCGCGAAGGGCGATCGGGCGGAGGAGGACGTCCAGCTCGATCTCTTGGGCGCCACCCAGCCCTATTCCACCACCTTCCGCTATGAGGGAGGCATTTCCGATTTTGCCAACTTCCTGAACGAGGGGAAGAACAAGCTCTACTCCAAACCCCTCTATTATAAGGGGGAGCGCGACGGCATCCTCGTCGAGTTCGCCATCCAGCACACCTCGGAGTTCACCGAGAGCCTCTTTTCCTTCGTCAACAACATCCCCACACCCGAGGGCGGCTTCCACGAGATCGGCTTCCGCGGCGGCCTCACCCGCATGCTCAACGACTTTGCGCGGGACAATAAATTCCTGAAGGATAAAGACGCCAACTTCCTCGGCGACGACTTTCGCGAGGGCCTCACCGCCGTTCTTTCCATCAAGATGAAGAACGTGCAATTTGAGGGGCAGACCAAGACCAAGCTCGGCAACCCCGAGGCCAAGTCTCCCGTCGAGAGCGTCACGGTGGAGGGGCTCAAGACGCTTGCCGCCGACCCGAAGTGCAAGAAGGCGTTCGAGGAGATCATCAAAAAGGCGCAGGGGGCGGCGCGCGTGCGCATCGCGGCGCGGCAGGCCAAGGATACGGCCCGCGCCAAGAACAGCATCGACGGGCTGATGCTCGTCGGAAAGCTCGCGGCATGTTCGGGCAAAAAACCCGAGCAGAACGAGCTCTTCATCGTCGAGGGGGATTCGGCAGGCGGCACCGCCAAGCAGGCGCGCGTGAGGCAGTTCCAATCCATACTGCCCCTTCGCGGGAAACCCCTGAACGTCGAAAAAAAGCGCCTCGACCAAGTCCTCGCCAACGAGGAGATCCGCACCATCATCTCCGCCCTCGGCGCGGGCATCGGGAGTGATTTTAACCTCGATAAACTCAACTATCACAAGGTCATCATCCTCTCCGATGCCGATCAGGACGGCTTCCATATCCGCTGTATCCTCCTCACCTTCTTCTTCCGCTATATGCGGCCGCTCGTCTCGGCGGGGCATGTCTATATCGGCATGCCGCCCCTCTATAAGGTCTATAAGCAGAACGGAAGCGTGGAGGAATATGCCTACGACGACAACGAACTTCAGGAGAAGATCGAGAAGGTGGGAAGGGGGTATCTCATCCAGCGCTATAAGGGGCTGGGGGAGATGAGCGCCGAACAGCTCTGGACGACGACCCTCGACCCCGCAAGGCGCAATCTCACGCAGGTGACCTTGGAAGACGCCGTTGCCGCCGAGAACATGATCACGACGCTCATGGGCGATCGGGTGGATGGGAGGAAGGAATTCCTCGCCCGCAATGCGAACTTCAACAAACAAGATAGTTTTATGGAGCGCGTAAAGCTCAAGAAGGAGGGCGGCGATGAAGAAGCCTGAAGTGAAGATCGAGCCTACGGGCAACCTCTATGTGACCCCTCTCGAGGAGGTGCTTCCCCAATCGATGCTCCCCTATGCGGAGTTCGTCATTCTGGATAGAGCCCTTCCCCGCGTGGAAGACGGCCTGAAGCCCGTCCAGAGGAGAATTCTCTATACCATGTCCGAGATGGGGCTCACGCCCGATAAGCCGCACAAGAAGTCGGCGCGCATCGTCGGCGACTGCATGGGCAAGTATCACCCCCACGGGGACAGCTCCGTCTACGACGCCATGGTGCGCATGGCGCAGGACTTCAACATGGGCAAGACGCTCGTCAACGGGCACGGCAATTTCGGCTCGGTGGACGGCGACCCCGCGGCGGCCATGCGCTACACCGAGGCGCGCCTCGAGCCCCTTGCGCTCGAACTTCTGCGCGACATCGATAAGAACACCGTTCCCTTCTCGCTCAACTTCGACGATTCCTTAAAAGAGCCCGATATGCTCCCCGGGCGGTTTCCCAACCTTCTCGTGAACGGCGCTTCGGGCATCGCGGTGGGGCTTGCGACCAACATCCCGCCCCATAATTTGGGGGAGGCCATCGACGGCGTCGTCGCCTACATCGACAATCCCCGCATCACCCTCGAGGGGATGATGAAGCACATCCCCGCGCCCGATTTCCCCACGGGCGGATATATCATCGCGAACGAACTCGTTCAGGCCTACAAAACGGGCAAGGGCCGCATCACCCTGCGCGCCAAGATCCGCGTGGAAGCGGGGGAGGCGGATAAGAAACTCATCGTCATCACCGAACTTCCCTATCAGGTGAACAAGTCGGCGCTCCTTCGCAAGATCGCCGAACTTCGGGAGGAGAAGAAGGCCGAACTTTCGGGGGTCTTGCGCGTCACCGACGAGAGCGACCGCGTCGGCATGCGCGCCGTCGTCGAAGTGAGGGGGGATACCGATATTCCCAAGCTCATAAAGACGCTCTATAAATACACCGATCTCGAGGTGACCTTCGGCATCAACATGGTGGCGATCGCGGGCGGGAAGCCCGTCCTCATGGGCCTTCTCGACATCATCCGCCATTACGTCGATTTCCAGCGCGAAGTCATCCTGCGCCGCACCCGCTTCGACCTCAATCAGGCCAAGGAGCGTTGCCATATCCTCGAAGGCCTCATCGTCGCCGTGCGCAACATCGACGAGGTGATCAAGATCATCAAGGGGGCGGAGTCCACCTCCGACGCCCGCGATAAACTCCGCGCCCGCTTCTCCCTCTCCGAACGGCAGGCGCAGGCCATTCTCGATCTCCGTCTCGCCCGCCTCACCAAACTTGAGGTGTTCAAGCTCGAAGAGGAACTCAAGGCCTTGAAGGAGCTCATCGAAAAGCTCACCGCCATCGTAAACAGCAACAAACTGCAATTACAGGTGGTCAGGGACGAACTTCTCGAGATCAAGAAAAAATACCGCACTCCGCGCAGATCTACCCTCGCCGAGAACGAGGCGGACGCCGACGTCGAGCGCACCGATATTCGCGAACCGGGCGTCCCTTCCATTCTCATGATCACGGCGGACGGCAAGATCAAATGCGTCACGGAAAAGAATTTCGCGGGCTCGAACAAGGCCGTCGGCCCCAACACGAAGAAGTGCTCGGTCGGCGTAAAGACGGTGAAGATCATGTCGGATGAGCTCGCCGTCGTCTTCTCCGACCTCGGCAACTGTTATCGCATCTTCGGCATGGACTGCGCGAAGAAGTTCACCGAGGCGGGCTATGCGCTCTCCGATCTCTTCGACGATGCGAAGAAGGGCGAAAAGCCCGTCGCCGCCCTGAAGGCCTCCGAGAAGGGGGATCTCCTCTTTATCACGCGGCGCGGCATGCTCAAAAAGACGGCGTGGAGCGAATACAACCTCTCGAAGAACTGCTTTGCGGCCATCCGCCTCGGCGAGGGCGACGCCGTCGTGAGCGTCGAGGAAGACAGGCAGGAGGAGGGCGTCACCGTCTTCTTCGTCACGAAGGGGGGCATGTGCCTCAATGCGAAAAAAGACGATATCCCCGCGCAGGGCCGCATTGCGGGCGGCGTGAAGGGAATGAACCTCTCGGAGGGGGACGAAGTGATCTTCGCCTCACAGATCGACGGGGAGGGCGAGATCGTCGTAGCCGTCTCGGGCGGCAGGTGGAAGCGCGTCATCGCGGCGCAGATCGACCCGCTCGCCCGCTATCGGAAGGGCGTGCAGATCGCCTCGCTGAAGGGCGAGAGCGTGCTCTTCGCCGATTATGTGACCGTGCCCTACATGCTCGCCGTGACGACGGACGACGGTACCATGTCCGAGATCAGTACCGAAGATGTACCCATCGACGCGACAAATACGCGCGGAAGGCCGCTCAAGGGCGTTTCGTGGCAGGCCAAGGAAGTCTTTGCCGTGAAATACCGCCTCGCAGAAGATATTTAAGCCTCTTTCGGGCGCGCCGCGATCGTTTGCGGCGCGCCTACGCTTTTTTGAGAAAACAGCATAAATTTCGCCGACCTGCGAAAAATGCGTGACAAATCCGCCTCCCGCCTGTTATAATAATTTTGTTTGTGATTTATAAAATAGTGAAGCGGCTGTGCGCGAAGGAGCAAAATGGGAGCGTGGGACATCGTTAAAATCGTCATGCAGATCTTCGGGGGAATGGGGACGTTCCTCATCGGCATGAAACTTCTCTCCGAGAACATGACGAAAGTCGCGCACGGGCGGCTCAAAAAGATGCTCTCGAAGACGGCCAAGAGCCGCTTTGCGGGCGTAGGCATCGGGGCCGCCGTCACCGTGCTCGGGCAGAGTTCCGCCTTCACCACGGTCATGGTCGTGGGCCTTGTGAATGCGGGCATCATGACCTTGTTTCAGGCGACTGCGATCATCATGGGGGCCAATATCGGCACCACGCTCAACGCATGGGTCATCGCTATCGGCGGTTCGGATATTACCGTCGTCTTCCTCTCGCTCGCCGCGGTCGGCGTCCTCATGACGATGTTCTCGAAGAAGGAGAAGGTGACGACGATCGGCCTGATCATCGCCTCCTTCGGGCTCATCTTCGTGGGGCTGAAATTCATGTCGGGCGCGCTCTCCTTCGAGAGGGGATCGGCCGAATACGAGGCCGTGTCGCACGTCCTTACCGCCATCAGAAATCCCGCCCTTTTGCTCCTCCTCGGCATCGCCATCACCGCCCTCGTGCAGTCTTCGACGGCGGTCAACGCCATCATCCTCACGATGGTGACCTCGGGGCTTCAGATCGGCGGAGGGGGGAATGCGGCCCTCTATATCATCATCGGATCGAACATCGGTACCTGCGTCACCGCGCTCATCTCCTCGCTCGGGGCGACCCCGAACGCCAAGCGGGCGGCGCTCATCCACTTTATGTTCAACCTCTTCGGCGCGGTCATCTTTATGGTCGTCCTCGTCTTGTGGAAGGATTTCGCGCACACCGTGCTCGAGGGCGTCTTCCCCGCGGGCTCGATGACGCTCGGGGGAGCAGATATGGCCGCAGGCATGCAGATCGCCTTCTTCCACACCCTCTTCAACGTCACCTGCGCCCTCCTCTTTTTGCCCTTCGTGAAGGGGTTTGTGTGGCTCGCCGAGCGCCTCGTGCGCGTCCGCGGGAAGAGGGAGCACGAAGAAGAACTCATCATGGAGCCCGACGAGAGGCTTCTCCGCCAACCCTCCGTCGCCCTCGGCTATCTCTATGAGGAGACGGGCAAGACCTTTTCTTACGCCATGGATACCCTCGCGATCTCCTTTACGGCCTTCATGGAGAAGGATGTGAGCGCGGCGGAAAAGGTGCGGGAGCACAACCGCGCGCTTGCCAATGCAAATAAGATCGGCAGTGCAAACCTCGTGCGTCTCTCCGCTTCCCCCCTCGTCATCGAGGAGGAAAAGACTGTCTCCAACCTCCACTATGTCTTGAGCGACATCATGCGTATCGGCGAACTTGCCGATAACTTCACAAAATATACCCGCCAATATGTCGAGGAGGAGCTTGAATTTACCGACGAATTTTTGGGGCTTATCCGCACAATGTTCGAGAACGTGAGGAGGCTCTACACCCTCTCGCTCGCGGCCTTTCTCTCCCGCGATAAAAACGCCCTCGGCGAAGTGGACCGTCTGGAAGACGAGATCGACGCCGAACGGAATGACCTTGTCGACCGCCACATCAAGCGGCTCAACGAGGGGAAGTGCAAGCCGCAGAATTCGAGCGTGTTCATCAGCCTCGTCGGAAATCTCGAACGTGCGGCCGACCATATCAATTACATCGCCCATTCGATAGAATAAGTTCACCGACGGAATAATCGCATTTTTACTATGAGCGTTTCCCGTCATTCCGAGGGCAAGGTCCACGCCGTCATTCCGAGGGGTGAAGCCCCGAGAGAATCCCCTTATACGAAGTCCGAACCCCTCGCAAATTTCTTTGCCCACAATATCGGAGCTCCTCGCGGGATCCTTCGACAAGTTCAGGATGACGCCTGCGGCGTCCGCGCGGACGGTACCTGATGGAAAGAAATTTGCGAAAGGAGCGATCGAACCCCCACCACCGCCTGCGGCGGAGCCTCCCCCATGGATGGGGGAAGCCCTACCCCTCTATGAGGGGGAGGGTGTCGCCTTCGGGCGACAGGTGGGGGAGCCATTCCCAATCACTTGCCATAGGCGGAATTGATTTCCGCCGTGGGCGCCCCCATTTGCCACGCCACCGCACGCTTCATGTCCTTGAGAACAAGGCGGAACAGCGGCCGACGGGGCGAAGAGATGTCGGTACTTAACCCCTCGCAAATTTCTTTGCCCGCAATATCGAGCTCCGCGCGAGATCCTTCGACAAGTTCAGGATGACGCCTGCGGCGTCCGCGCGGACGGTATCCGTTAGAAAGAAATTTGCGAAACAACCAAAGGAGTTATTTATGAAAGTTTTCATCAGCGAAAACAGCATGATCCCCGCCAAGCAGAGCGGCTTCGGCGTCTCCCTCGAAGACGTCAACTATGCCTTTGACGGCGGGCTGTATGCCGAAATGCTCGAGAACCGAAACTTCGAGGCGAAGGAGGTCAGGGCGGACGGGGGAAGGATCGTCCTGTCCGCGGGCGGAGCATACGGCTGGGAGCCGTGGCCCAAGGGAGCGGACGTCGCCCTCAAGCTCAAGACGGACAGGCCGCTCTTCGCCGAGAACCCGCACTATATGCGCGTCGTCGCAAACGGCGACGGCATGGGCATGAAGAACGCCGCCTACGGGGGAGTGCGCCTTCGCAAAGGCGCCGCCTACAGGCTGACCTTCTATGTGCGCTCCTACGATTATAAAGACGCGGCCTTTGCGGGCGTGTGGAAGGACGGCCTTCCCGTCGCCGTGAAGAGGATCAAGGTGAAGCCCAACGGCAGGTGGACGCGCTATGAGATCAAGCTCAAGAGCAAGACGGATATCGAGGGGGGAGAATTTGCTTTTGTGCTCCGCAAGGCGGGCATGGTACATGCGAACGACTTCTCGCTCATGCCAGAGGACGCCGTTTTGGGCGTCTTCCGCCGCGATCTTCTGGAACTGCTCAAGGAGATGAAACCCAAGTTTTTGCGTTTTGCGGGCGGCCATATCCCCGGCTCTTCGCTCGCGCCCTATGCGTGGAAAGATTCCGTCTCCCAGCCCGAACGGCGGAGACAGCTCTTCAACCCTTGGGCGATCGCGGGGAGTCCCTTCTACGGGCAGACGCTCGGCCTCGGCTATTTCGAGTGCTTCCGCCTCGCCGAATATTTGGGCGCACGGCCCGTTCCCACCGTGATGTTGCCCGACGTCCCTCTGACCGACCCCGAATTCGAGGTCTGCGTGCAGAACGCCGTCGATCTCATTGAATTTGCCAACGGCGAAAGGGATACGATGTGGGGGAGCTGGCGCGACGAGCTCGGCCATCCCGCCCCCTTCGGGGTGAGCGGCCTTGCCGTGGAAGACGGCGCATCTCCGGAGGCTGTCGCGGCTTTTGCGGAACGGTTCCATCGGGCCTGCGAGGGCGTGAGGCTCATCCTGCCCACCGAAGAGGGCCTGCCCGCAGGCGACCTCTTCTGGGACCGCCGCGCCCTTTCACCCGAAGAACTTCTTGCCGAAGCCAAGGGGGAGAGGCCCTGCCGGCGGACCTTCCTCGAGCGCTCCGCCTCGGCCGATGCGGCCTCCCTAGGCCCCGAATCGGGCACATGGAAGGGAGCGCTTGCGGAGGCGGCATGTCTCATATCGCTTGAGCGCAACGTGGACATGGTACCCCTCAAGAGCTTCGCGCCCCTCTTGGCCCGCATAGGCTTCGCACAGCGCACGCCCGCCCTTATCTGGTTCGACGGGGAAGCCGCCTTCGGATCTGCGAGCTACTATGTGCAGAAGCTCTTCAGCCTCTACACGGGCGAC
Source organism: uncultured Clostridia bacterium (assembly GCA_947598205.1). Taxonomy (GTDB): domain Bacteria; phylum Bacillota; class Clostridia; order Christensenellales; family Borkfalkiaceae; genus Gallimonas. The sequence continues at coordinate 136,802 of CANQFB010000004.1, read as the reverse complement.
CTCATCGTGCAGGCCGAAGCCGAAGGGGAGGGGGTGCTCGTCTCCGCCTCCGAGCGGGAGGGGTTCACCATCGTCAAGCTCGTCAACCTCTCCGAAGAGAGCATGGAGGCGGAAGTGGAGGGGGATTTCGAGTTCGGCTCCCTCACCCGCGTCATCCGCATGGAGGGGGATCTTGCCGCCTGCGACACGCCCGCTTCGCCCGAAGCGGTGGCCGCCCGCGACGTCGCGCCCGCCGCGCCCCGAAGCGCCCTTCTGCCCCCGCACAGCTTCAGCGTCCTCATCTTCCGCAAATAAGGAAAGGCTTCCCCGTGAGGAATGGGAAAGCTGTCGCAGGGGCAGGTATGGTTGCCCCTCATCCGCACGGCAAGAACGGTTCTACCGCCTTCCCCCCGATCGGGGAAGGTTTTTTATATGATGAAAAATTTTTCGTTTCATGCCCGTTTTGCTTTACAAAGCGCGCGCGTTCTATTATAATAGGACACATGATAAAACTTGCGGACCAATGGAAGGACTTCGCCGTGATCGCCACGGGCGGCGGCTATAAGCTCGAGCGGTGGAAGGACGTCGTGCTCCTCCGCCCCGATCCGCAGGTCATCTGGGATGCGCAACGCGATCTCTTCGCCTACCCCGGCCTCTCCGCCGTCTATCACAGGAGCGAGAAGGGGGGCGGCGGCTGGGAATTCAAAAGGGCCGTCCCCGAGAGTTGGACCGTCTCCTATCGGGATCTCACCTTCGGGGTGAAGCCCATGGGCTTCAAGCATACGGGGCTCTTTCCCGAACAGGCCGTGAATTGGGAGAGGATGGCTTCCCTCGTGAAGGAGGCGGGGCGTCCCGTCAAGGCGCTCAACCTCTTTGCCTATACGGGCGGGGCGAGCGTCGCCCTCGCCAAGGCGGGGGCGGAAGTCACCCATGTCGACGCCGCCAAGGGCATGGTGGAGCGCGCGGGCGAGAATGCGCGTCTTTCGGGCGTCCGAAGCGGCATCCGCTACATCGTTGACGACTGCAAGAAGTTCGTCCTCCGCGAGCTTCGGCGGGGCAACCGCTACGATGCCATCGTGATGGATCCGCCCTCCTACGGCCGCGGCCCCGGCGGGGAGATGTGGAAGATCGAGACGGAACTTTTTCCCTTCGTCTCGCTCTGCGCACAACTGCTTTCCGAAGAGCCGCTCTTCTTTCTCATCAACAGCTATACGACGGGCCTTCAGCCCACCGTTCTATCCAACATCCTCTCGCTCTCTCTGAAGGGGTTGCGGGGACAAATCGAGGCGTACGAGGTCGGCCTTCCCACAGAGGAGGGCATCCCGCTCCCGTGCGGCGCAGGAGGAATTTTCATCCATGGAACAACCCACCATCATCTATGAAGATAATCACATCATCGTCGCGATCAAGCCGCAGAATATGGGATCTTGTGCCGATGAAACGGGCGATCCGAACATGATCGGCCTCCTCAAGAGGCACATCCGCGACAAATACGGGAAGATGGGCAACGTCTTTTTGGGGCTTGTCCACCGCCTCGACCGCCCTACGGGGGGCGTGATGGTCTTTGCGCGCACGAGCAAGGCGGCCTCCCGCCTCGCCGCGCAGATGCAGACGGGGGATTTCGAGAAGCGCTATCTCGCCGTCCTCATCGGCACGCCCAACGAGGAGAGCGGAAGGCTCATCAATTATCTCAAAAAAAATACCGTCAACAATACCGTCTATCTCTCCACGCAGGGCACCGACGGCGCCAAGCTCGCCATGCTCGATTACCGCATTCTCGAGAGCAAGGGCGATCTCTCCCTCGCCGAGATCAAATTGCACACGGGCAGGAGCCATCAGATCCGCGTGCAGATGTCGGGCATCTCCCACCCCGTATTCGGCGATCTCCGCTACGGCGGGGACAGGGCGCAGAAGGGCAAACTTGCGCTCTGGGCCTATTCTCTCTCCTTCACCCACCCCGTGCAGGGGGAACGGATGCGGTTCATCGCCTCTCCGCCCGATGGGGAACAGCCGTGGGCTCGCTTCGATATCGGGGCGGCCATCCGTCCCGTTTGAGGCCTATTTTTGATGGAAATATGAAAAATCTCGCGAAAGAGGGCGATTGCGCTTGACGAAGCCCAAAAATTCGTGTAGAATAAAAAAAGATAATTTTGAAATCATGCGCGGGCGCACGCCCGCTCGAGATCGGAGTAAGTTTATGAGTAAGGCAAAACTTCGTTGGATCACAATTTTCGCGCTCGCCCTTTTGTGCGTGTTTACGCTGGGGCTTGCGCTTTCGGCGCTCTCTTCGGGCCGCAAGGCATACGCCCTGACGTATGGCCCCGGCTCCATCTTCGAGGCGATCGGCAATTCCAAGGCAGATGCTTCCGAGGCCGCCGCAGAGGGGGAAAAGACCTATGTGCGCCTCAGCCTCGTCGACGGCGATCCCATCGAATACCGCCGCGACCTCGCCCTCAAATGGTACGAAGCCGCAGAGGGGAACAAGGAGTATCGGGATCCCGGGGAGGGCAATCACGCCAATCCCGGTCAGGAAAAGCATTTCACGATGACTTTCGCCTTCGGCGAGATCGCATTCGAGTCGCTCGACATCTCCTTCCAGAGCGCGGAGGAGAACGTCACCAAGGAAGGACAGACGACCAATTCCCTTCACTTTGCCTATGCGAGCGAGGAGGAGGGCGCGGAGAAGTCGCTCACCGTCGCCGTCCGCGATTCCTCTTTTGAAGAGGGCGACGAGGTCGAAACGCACCCCATCGAAACGCCGTCCGAAGACCTCACCTTCGAGCTCAAAGAAAACGCGGCCGTGCCCGGAGAGTTCACCGTATTGCTCAATAGTGAGGAGATCGGCTCCTTCACCAACGTCGGCGGCTACTACATGGAATACCGCTCTTCGGCGAGTTCCCCGCAGGTCCCCATGTCGTTCAAGGCAACCATGCCCGAGGGGCAGGACGATGCGACGCAGACCATCCTCATGAGATCGCTCAACGGCCAATCTCTCGAACTCAATAAAGACGGCCTCGTCGAAGATACCGCCGATCCCGTCCTCGTCATCAACGAAAAGATCTACTCCTTCCGTCTCGGCCAGCGTTTCAGCCTCACCTACGAGGCGATCGACGTGTGCGATAACTCCGTGAGCGTCACCCGCCAATATTACATGCTCAAGACGGAGGAAGACGCCCTTCCCGAGGGCTCGCCCGAGGGGACCCAGCCCACAACGCACTATGTGAAGCCTTCCGATAGCGACTATTCCACGCTCAGCACGAGTTCCACCTACTTCATGCCCACGGCCAATGAGGAGGAGGCGTTCGTCTCCATCCGCTTCAGGCTGGACGACGGCACCGACGCCAACGATACCGATATTTATCTCACATGGTATGCCGTTGACGCCGCCGTTTGCACCAAGGGCGATTCGACTTTCGAGACGACGACGGGCTACAAGTGCATCGTCTGCGGCAAGGTTATCTCCGAAGAGGACTATAACACGGCCATTGAAGAGAATGCGGAAGCCGTCTGCACGGGCGAAATGGACAACCCCGATTACGATGAAAACGCGACCGAAGGCGATAATGCCAAAAAGAAGATCGCCTGCACCGGAAAGATCGCGGACTACGAGAAGCAGACCGAGGGCAACTACTTCGATTATATCCTTGTAGACCGCGAAGTTGAAGGCCCGCACTTCGTCGGGCTCACGGCCAAAGAAGATACAAAGACAAACGAGCCCGATGCGGCGTTTAATGCGGCCGTAAACGACTATCAGGGAATGCTCAACGACGCCGCGAAGGAGCTCAGCGCGGGCGACGGGGCGTATTTCTACCTTCCCTCCCTCGAGACCATCATCGGGAGCGACTATGCCGACTACCGCAACCTCCGCTTCAACATCTATTATCAGAAGCCGAGCGCGGCCGAGGGTTCTTCCGCCTCTTCGGCGACCTCCCTCCGCTACAACAACCTCCGTTTCGAGGTGGACGAGGTGGGCCTCTACACCTTCCGCGTGATCGCGCAGGATGCGGCGGGCAACGCCATGGAATACTACGATGAAGACGGGACGCTCGTCACCGTGACGGCCTCCAACGTCTTCGACATCGAAGGCATTCCCGAATTCACCTTCGAGATCGGCTACAACGGCCCCTCCATCGAGGAGGCGGGCAAGCAGACGACGGGCTACAACAAGCAGAACTACAGCATCTCGAGTTTCGATATCATCGCCCTCGAGGGATACGATACAGAATATAAACTCTACAGCTTCAAGAACACGAACCTTCCCGAGGGCATGTCGGCCTACGATTACGAGACCCTCGTGGAGAAGTTCGACGCCATCAAGGAACTCATCACCGAGGAGAACCCGATGGGCGACCTCTTCGACCGCTTGGAGCTCATCCGCGAGTACGACGCCACCGTCTCCCAGAAGGACGACAGGTGGAAGGATACCGATAACGATTACGCATGGGATCCCGATTCCTCTTTGACCTTCACCCCGCAGGCGGTCGGCTTCTACGTCGTCGAGATCAGCGTGACCGACGGCACCTATCCCGGATATGCCGCCCATGCCTATAAGGTCATCGAGATCACCAACGAATCGGATATTCTCCACGGCTCGAGCAATTGGATCAAGAACAACACGACGGCCATCATCCTGTTCGCCGTCTCCGCAGTTCTTTTGATCGCGATCATCCTGCTCCTCGTCATCAAACCCAACGAGAAGAACCTCGAGAAGGTCGATTTGAGCGAGCTCAAGGGCGTGAAGAAGAAGCACGATAAGCCCGCCAAGAAATAAGCCCAAAACTTTTCTTCATAAAACCTCGGAACGGCGCCGCAGTTTGCGGCGTCGTTTCATATTCTCCTCTTCCGCGCCGAGGGGATTTTTGTAATATTTTTTCATTTTATATTCAAAATTGTTGACAAAACAGGGGGGGGGGTGCTATTATAAGTATAATTTCATGATATTATCGTATAGTAGTCTGTTTTTATAAATTTTATGCGCATAATATCGAATTTATAAGAAGGAGTAACCAAACATGAAACGCACGAAAAAGATTTGGCTGAGTGTCACTTTGAGCGCCGTTTTCGCGCTTGCCGCGGCAGGGGTTCTTGCGGCCTGCGGGAAGAACAAAGATCCCGATAAACCGCCCGTCGGCGGGGATGTTTCCCTCACGCTCGACGCGGGCGACGGCGGGAGCTTGGCGACGACGACGTATACCCTCCCCGAGGGCGACGACCTTTCGGCCTTTCTTGCCGATAAGGAGCCTTCGCCCATCGAAGGCCTCACCTTTGCAGGCTGGTATTTAGGGGGTGAGCTCATCGAAGAGGGCGATACCATGCCCGCGACCGCGACGACGCTCACGGCGAAATACACCGCGGATTGCACCGTTCTTCTCTATACCGAAGGGGAGGCGGAGGGCGAATTCGGCGATCCCCAAACGCTCAAAAAGAGCGGGATCTATCAGGAGGCCCTCGACGTCGGGGATCTTATCACCATTCCCGAAGGATATTCGATCGACGAAGAGAAGTCGGATGCACGCACCGTGACATCGCTCGGCGCGGCGACGACGGTCTCCGTCTATCTCGTCCGCAACACCTATACCCTTCGTTTCGTGCCCGATCTCCCCGCAGGCGCAGAGGTCGAGGCGGACGATCTGATCGTCTCCGCGCGCCATGGCGTGGCCGTGACCGCGCCCGATGCAAGTTCGTTCGACGTACCCGAAACGCTTCGTCTCTTGGGTTGGGCGACGGAAGAGGGGGGCGAAGTCCTCTATGAAGCGGGCGATGAGATCCCCGTGATCGGCGCTCTCGTCCTTCACGGCGTATGGATCGAAGGCTATACCGACCTCTACGGCGGCGACGACCTCATCTTCTTGATGGAAGACGAAGAGGGCGCTACAAAAGTTATAATGGAACGCGCGGGCGTGGAGTTTGAAGGTACGCTCGAGGAAGACATCTTCACGGTCACCGTCGGCAAGACGGAGGTCACGGGCAAGCTGACGCAAGACGGGACCTTCGTCCTCTACAGCGAGGCGCGCCACAATGTGAAATTTATCAACTACTACACCGCCTTCGACGATGAGACGGGTAAGATCGTACGCGTCGAAGATGACACCTTCCTGTTTACGTTTACCGACGGATACGACGGTGCGAAGATCGAGATCATCGACGAGAGCGAAGAGGGCACGCCTGTTACGAGGACCATCGAAGGCACTTTCTACTTCGATTACGAGTCCGATCCCGCCAATCCTTCTTTGATCTTCGTGTACGAAAACTCCATCGGCGTCAAAACGGAAATTGAGCTCATGCTCGCCACGAGCAAGGCGAGCGGCAAGGATTGCTTCATCATCGTCGGCGACGAGAAGGGGCTCTACAACAACGGTATTCTCGACGGCGGATATATCTATTCGGGCGGAATGCGGCTCGAACTCAACGGCGTCTCCACCGCAACTTTGACCCAATCGCAGGGAGTGGCCTATGGGGAATACGCCCTCTATGCCGGCGGCGCGGATTACGGCTTCTATATCATCGCCGTGTCTTTTAACGGCGGCGAAACGGTCGATCTCTTCATGATCGATCCCGACTACGGGCTCTTCTATATCCAGGATCTTAATACGTTCGATGACTTCAGCGGCACCGTCATTCTCGATCCGAAGGAGACGGAGGGCGAACAGGCCGTTCTCTCCCTCGACGGGTTCGGGTTGTTCGGCGACAGCGCCGTTCTCACCGTCGGAACGGGCGAGACGGCAGTAGAATATACGGGGATCTATTATGCCTCCGATTCCATCCTCACGGGCGGCATTCAGGTCGTCGTCGAATTCACCGATCCATTGGTCGGCGAAATGGCCTTCATCGTGGGCTATAACCAAGATGATCAGCCCATCTTCCTGCAGACCGACCATGTGGTCGAGATGTGCATGATGAAGGAGGATGAGGAGGGCACGCTCCAGATCTATGCGCCCCTGATCGTCATCTACGACTATGACTACGAAGTCGACACGGCGGACGGCGGAAAGGAAGCGCTCGGGTGCTATGCCGAGATCTACGACGGAAATCTTGATTGCGCGGCGGAAGGCTATGTCGTCGACGGGGAATACAAGGGGTTCGAGTATTCCAAGTTCACCCGCACGGTGCTTAAACCTGGCTTCACCGACGAGGATACTCCCTCCGAGATCACCTTCATCCGCCTGATGTATTCGGGAATATACGCATACCATGTCTATGAAGCGCTCGTATGGGACGGCGAAAACCAATACGACGCCTTCACGAGCGAGAACGACGGTTCTCTCGCCATCCTCACCGCAGACGTTCCCCACTTCTACGAAACGCAGTATGGGGAATCGGAATGGGGCGGGCTCATCCCGCTTCCTGCCGCCGAGGCAGAGGGCTATTGGGAGACCGATGACGGCGAGATCCTCGAAGGGTACTTCACCACCGATCAATATTTCAGCCTTGCGGAAGATTACAGCGGGGCGATCAGAGATGGCGAGACGAGAAGGTATCTCACCTTTGAGACGGTGGATGAGACGGGCAACGTCGTCTTCTATTACTTCGCCTATACGATCGGCGAGGAGGAGAACACCTTTAAGCCCCTCATGCACGAGCCGTACGCTTTCAACCTCTTCGATTACGAAGATCTGCTCCTCGACGGCGAGGGCGGTGCGGCCATTCTCGTGACCGATTATGAAACATTTGAAACGACGAAGGTCACAGGGACGTATTCCGTGATCGATGAGACCGTCTTCGGCGATCCCATCTATACTCTCACGCTCGACGAGCCCGTCACGAATCAGGAAGGCGTAGAAGTGCAAGAGCTCGAATTTGTCCTCAGTCTCATCAAAACTCCGCTCGGCGGTACCTATCTCTATGAGTATGCGATTTGCTTGAAGGACGGCGAAGCTACGCTCTATACCGATGAAAACGGCAACTCGATCCAGACGGACGGCTACGGCTTCCGCGCCTCCTATTACGACGATGAAGACGAAGTGATGGGCTTCTACACCCATACATTCGATGAAGCGACATGGAGCGATCTCGAAACGACCTTTGATTTCAACGTCGGAGCAAGGACGGAGTTCTTCGCGTCGTTCACCTTCACCTTCGACGTCTATGACGACAACACTTTTGCCATCCGCGACGGTTTGGAGGGCGACTATACAGTCGTGAAAGATACGGGCGAGAGCCTCAACTACTACTACACCCTCGACGGCCACGGCCATGTCACCATGTGGGAAGAGGGCGAAGATTTCGAGCCCGAGACCTTGGCGGAAGGCGTCTATGAGATGATCGGCTTCGTCTTGCGCCTCACGCTCACGACGAAGGACGGAGATACGGTCGTCACCGAAGTCATGCCCTATGAGGAGGGCTACGGCGATCTCTACTGCGCCGTCTACAGCGAAGAGAACGCAGGCGTCTATCTTGCAGAGGACGGCAGCGTTTTGAACATCCTCGGCAACAAACTCGCACACTTTGCCGATGCGGCGGGCGTGCGCACCGATTCCATCTACAACCTCTATCCCGAAGCGGACGCCATCTCCATCAGCGGGGCAGAGACCTACGTTGAGAACGGCATCGAAATGACCGAATATTGGACCATGGTCCTTCTCCTCGACAAAGAGAACATGACCTTCAGCTACACCCAGGGGCTTGAACTTGAGAAGGAGATCGTCTATTTCAACTCCGACCTCATGCCGTTTATCATCGGCGAGAGCGTCGTCAGTATGGAAGGCCAGCAGTTCAACTACACCGTCAAAGACGGAAAGATCATCATCTTCGCGGATGAGCTCATCACGATCGATGTTCCGTCTGAAACGACCTCGACCGTCGAGATCGGCGGCGAGACCTACTACCGTTGGGACGGCACGGCCATGACCTTCACGGGTACGGGGACATATGCAGGCGTCAAGATGACCTTCACCCCTTCGCCGAGTACGGCCAGCCCCTCCTTCGAGGCCGATCTCACCTTTGAGTCTTCCACCTACGACGGGAAGTACTACATCTCCGTGATGTGCAGTCAATGGGGCGTGAACTGCTATCTCAACTGCTACGACGATGAAAACATCGAAGAGTATGTGGTGATCCATTGGGATCCGACGGGCGCGAGCACCTTCACCGTTCCCTCCCAGGAGGAAGCCGTCGGTTGATCGATCCCGACATTTCGGCCCGCGCGGCATTGCCGCGCGGGTTTTTCTTTTGTCTTTTTTCGGGGCACGGATTTTGTGAAATAATTTGTGAAAAAAATTTTGAAAAAATTTTACATTTCACATTCAAAATACTTGACAAAGAAGGGGGGGGGTGCTATTATAAGTATAATTTCATGATATTATCGTATAATTTTCCACATTTATTAACTTTATTCGCATAATATCAAATTTATAAAAAGGAGTATGCAAACATGAAACGCACGAGAAAGATTTGGCTGACTGTCACTTTGAGCGCCGTTTTCGCGCTTGCCGCGGCAGGGGTCCTTGCGGCCTGCGGGAAGAGCAAACAGCCGATTTCCCTCACGCTCGACGCGGGCGACGGCGGGAGCTTGGCGACGACGACGTATACCCTCCCCGAGGGCGACGACCTTTCGGCCTTTCTTGCCGATAAGGAGCCTTCGCCCATCGAAGGCCTCACCTTTGCAGGCTGGTATTTAGGGGGTGAGCTCATCGAAGAGGGCGATACCATGCCCGCGACCGCGACGACGCTCACGGCGAAATACACCGCGGATTGCACCGTTCTTCTCTATACCGAAGGGGAGGCGGAGGGCGAATTCGGCGATCCCCAAACGCTCAAAAAGAGCGGGATCTATCAGGAGGCCCTCGACGTCGGGGATCTTATCACCATTCCCGAAGGATATTCGATCGATGAAGAGAAGTCGGATGCGCGCACCGTGACATCGCTCGGCGCGGCGACGACGGTCTCCGTCTATCTCGTCCGCAACACCTATACCCTTCGTTTTGTGCCCGATCTCCCCGCAGGCGCAGAGGTCGAGGCGGACGATCTGATCGTCTCCGCGCGCCATGGCATGGCCGTGACCGCGCCCGATGCAAGTTCGTTCGACGTACCCGAAACGCTTCGTCTCTTGGGTTGGGCAACGGAAGAGGGGGGCGAAGTCCTCTATGAAGCGGGCGAGGAGTTCTCCGTGAGCGGGGCTCTCGTCCTCCACGGCGTATGGATCGAAGGCTATACCGACCTCTACGGCGGCGACGACATCATCTTCTTCTCTGGAACGGAGGAGAATGTCGCTTACCTTGTCCGCGGCGGAATGGAATTTGAAGGCGTGCACACGGGCGATGAATTCAGGTTCGTGCCCGATGACGGAGAGCCGCTTGAGGGCAAGGTCATCGGCCATTCCTTCGCGTACACCCGCTCTGCGCTTGAAGGGACATATACATATTACAGCGGTTATCTCAGCGATGTGGACGATCCCATCATCGAAACGGAGACTCTTGTGCTTGACGGGACGTTCAATGCGACCTATACCCATGACGAAGAAGGCGAGACCGTAGTCGATAAGGGCATTTACTACCCCGGCGAATCGCGCGGCGAATATATCCTCGAAACAGACGATTATGCCTATACCTTTATTCTCAGCGAAGCCGAAGGCAAGCCCGTGTTCTCCTTCTACGACATTGCGGAAGGAAGCTTCAATATGGGCGTCTTCGCGAGCGTGGATGGATATTTCTCCATCGACGATGATATCTATCTCTCGCTCGACGGTGTGGGCGGCGCATCCATCTTGGACTATGTCGACTACATTGGTTACAAGGGGAAATACGATATCGTTGCGATCTATGGCGAAGAAGTGCCCGAGATCCATGCAGAGATAGAGGGCTATGGCGAGATCGATTGCATCATCGTTCCCCTTCAAAGCGGGACAACGGTGTATGTGGAGAAGGATTCCTATGCCGGGACCTACAATACTACTGCGGATGGGAAAGATGTCACGATCGAACTTTCGGGCTATTCCGCGCTCATCGGCGCGACCATCACCGAAGGTACGAATGTCACGGCCGACGCCTATTGGGTGCGCGAGAGCGAAGTGTTCGGCACGCTTGTCGATATCTATGATGGAAGCGAAGTGAAGTACACCTATAAAGTCGATGAGAAAGACGGGCAGCTTTCGCTCAAGCCTTTCGACGGCGGGAACTTCACAGAATATTTACAGCTCGAAGTGAACCAGAGCGGGAACGCCGGTCTGTACTACCCTGTCATTCTTTTCTATGATGAAGCGGCCAAGGGTACGGATCTCCCCGCAGGCGCAAAGCGCGCGGAAGTCTACAATATTGTTGTCGATTCCGAAACAAGCAGCAGGACGTTGATGCATGCTGCAAGCGGTTACTATACCGTAAAGCAGCTCAGCGATGAGCTCAGCTATTATACCTACAAGCAGACCTCGAAGGACGATAAATACACGGGGAATCCTGTATTCGAGACCATCGGCTGCCTCACGAGCTCTGTATCCGCTTCGGACGGATATCTCGACGTCTACTATATCTTCGAGGCAGACGATGAAGAATTGTACATTCTCATCAACGAAGAGACCGAAGATGGGAAAGGCGGCTATATTTGGTACAGAGAGGTCGGTATCACGGGCATGGGTAGCCTGTATGTCACGGCGGACGGCACCGTCTATGAGGGAAGCATCAGCGCCGTCTCTGTTGAGGGGATCGAAGATACCATTTATATGGATCTTCAGGCCTTCGATACCGAGGCGCGTGCGTATATCCACTTCTATTTCGTAGTCCATGTCCACGAAGGTGAGAATGTCGACGACGATCCCACATACACCTATATCGTCGCGGAAGACGCTCCGCACACCTATGAATACAGTGATCAATATGGTGACAGCGGCGATGGCGAGACGCTCTTTGTCGACGGAGCCGGTTTCGCGATCTATACCGATGCGGAAGGCAACGAGGTAGTCGGCGCCTATGAGGACACGGGCAGAGAGACCGCATTCGGCGATACGATCTACACCTTCGTCGCCACGGGCGCGAGCGCAGTTCCGAAGAGCTTTGAGTTCATACTCTACTACAATTATGTGGATCTTGGGATCTTCGGCACCTATGAAGAAGCATACTTCTATCTCTATGATGAGGGACTCAACGGCACTCTCACGGGCGAGGGCGGGATCAAACTCGAACTCGACGGGTTCTATTATTGGGCAGAATACACCGATGCGGACGGCAACGTATATAGCGGCAACTATTTCCTTTTAGATGAAGATTACATCTGCTTCATGGATATGGAAGTGACGGGCGATGAGTTCTACTTCATCGTAGAAGGCAAGACGATCACTTTGGATGGAGATAGCGGTAGTAGCAGTCAGTTTGCAGAATCCTACGAAGTTGTGGACGATAGTTATCTTCCCGTCAAAGACATGGAGGGATACACCGTTATCTTCGATGAGGACGGCACCGTTACGCTCTATGACGCAGATGACGAAGAGGCCGGCACAGGTACATGGACGCTTACGGACGAGGACGATATCTACGACGTCGTGCTCACGATGGGAGAGACGGAGATCACATGGACAGTCCAGCTCATCGCAAATGACTACTATATGAAGTATCTCTGCGTCCTTTGCAACGAGGAGATGGAGGGGAACTTTGTCGGTCCCGGTCTCTCGGTGCTCTATATGGACGGCTTCGGCTATGGCTCCTACATCGATGAGATGGGCTTCTATTACGATATCTATACGACGGTGGTGAACGACAAGTACCTGTTCATCTCCGAATACAACGGCGATTTCGAATACTTTGTCAGCTATAATACCGCTGCGAGGACGTTCAGTCTCGTTGACAATTCCGCATACTATGCGACCTTCTACTCCACCGATCTCCTCGGTTCCGTCGTGTTCGCGGATGGTTTGTATCTCGACGGCGAGCTCTACGGCTACTACGTTGTAGAGGATGGCGCGGAAAAAGCGACCGTCTTTGTACAGGATGAGACGGAGGCTTACGTCGAGGAAGAGTTCACACTTCCCAAAGACAGTCAGACTTACGTGTTAGACGAAGTCACCTATTACCGTTGGAATGAAGGCGAGGAGATCGCCATCGATGGCACGGCGCTCTTCCACAGCGGCGAGATCGAACTCGCTGTCACCCTCACCTTCACCCCCGACGGCACGGCGGCGCTCAACGCACCCGCAAGCATCACCTATCAAGACGAGGGCGGGCAGGACGTCACGGTCGATGGCTTTGAGCTCGTGATCGAGTTGGATGATGAAACCTATGAACTCGTGATGACCCTCTACGATGCCAACCGCATTGACTACCCTGTCTATGAGCTCACTTGGAATCCCGACAATGAAACAGAAAACGACGTCATCGTCATAGGCACCTTCCTCTACACCGATCTGATCGAGGATATCACGGGCGACGATAACGGGATCTACTACGGACACTTTGCGCTCGGCGATATTGCGGTAAGCGAAGATCAGTATTGGATTGTGCTCGAAGCGACGGATCTCAACGGAGAGGAGCTCGGATGCTTTGTGGATGACCTCGATGCACTCAAGACAGAGACGACCAACAAGAACTACGGCACTATGTATGAGGCTGAGATCGATGGGACGGATGACAACGAATATGTATTAGATTTCTTCCTTATTACGGAGGATGAGGATCCTTGGACGGAGGGAAGCGGTACGCCTTACCTTCTCATCTACGCGGTCACGCTCGACCAGATGATCGATGGAACCGACGGTGTACAAAATCTCGTACTTTATACGAGTACATGCGTCTACGTCAATGCGTTCTCCAATGTCTTGGAAGTCGGAGAGATGAATGTCGGCTTGTACCTTCGTTTGAGCAGCGGCGGCATTGGTTACCTTGAGCCGGATGATGCCATCTTCGCGGATGACGGCTCGTGGATCATTTGGGGGGACGTTCCGAATGAACAGTCCACGCTTACTTGGCTCCTCAACCTCACAATCGATGAGGAGACAGGTCTTATTACCGCATTCACCGCAACGCAGGGAGATTATGGTTACTTTGGAGATACCACGACAACTTACGCAGTTGGGTTCTTCTATACGCTCTCCCGAGGTGATGACGGAGAAAGTCTGGTTCTCAACGAGATTCTCGTTTACAGCATGGGTAATATCCAAGACGGACGCGTCTATCCCTTCGATGACATGACCATCACCGAGAACGATGACGGCACATGGACGGTGGAGACTGCGGATGCGACCTACACCGTGACGATCAAATTGAATGATACACAAAACGGATTTAACATTACCGTCGAAGAGCAAACGAAAGACGCGGGGGCAGGCGTCCAAGGCTAACCCAAGGCTAAAACCCAAGGCTGAATAAGCCTTCACACAAAAAGAGTCCGTGCGGCAAGTCCGTGCGGACTTTTTTGGTAAACGAAAACCACGCGATCCCTTGGCTACCCCTTGAGGGGGAGCTGTCGAGGCGCGCTCTGCGCGAAGTAGCGAAGCCGAAGCACCATTCCCATCGTCATGCTGAACTTGTCGAAGCATCACCGCATTATAAAAATACTGCTCTCCGCATAAAGATCTTCATATCGCGCAAGATAGGTTCAGGAGGAAACACAATGGTCATTGCAAATCTCATCGCCTACATCCTCGTGCTCCTCGGGGCGCTCAATTGGGGAATGTTCGGCATCTTCAACTTCAACCTCGTCTCGGCCATCTTCATGGGCCCGCGCGCGATCGGTTCGATCATCATCTATTCGCTCATCGCGCTTGCGGCGATTTGGCTCATCATCTCGCCCATCATCACGAACGGGGCTTTGAAACTTCGCGGCAATCGCACCGTCCGCGAGACGAAATAAGACCAAAGGAAGAAGGCGGATCCGCGCATATTTTGCGTCGGGTCCGCATTTTTTATGGATATGGACATCACCGATCTCAAAAAGGGCGAGAGGGCCGTCGTGCTCAAGGTGGAATGCGAAGGAGACCTCTTCGACCGCCTTGTCGCGCTCGGCGTCTTCAGCGGGGCGAAGATCACCCTTCTCAAGAGGTCCTTCTTCGGACATGGGTATCTCATCGAGGCCGCAAACAGCCGTATCGCCATGGAAAAAGAGGTGGCGAAGAAGGTGCGCATATGGCGGATCTGATCCTGCTCGTCGGCAATCCCAATGCGGGTAAGAGCGCCCTTTTCAACCGCCTCACGCGCGCACATGCGCATGTGGGCAACTATCACGGCGTCACGGTAGATGCCCTATCCAAGGAGACGGATCTGGGCGGAAGAAGGGCCGAGATCGTCGATCTTCCCGGCATCTATACGGCGGCGGGAGGGAGTCTCGAAGAGAAATTCGCCTGCAAATATATCGAAGACCGCCCGCAGGCCGCCCTTCTCTTCGTCGCCGAATGCGGCCGCATCGGGCAGTTCGTGCCCCTCATGGCCGAGCTCACAAAGAAGGGGAGGCGGTGCGCCCTCGTTCTCACGAAAAAGAGGCGGTTCGAGCGCGACGGGGGAGGGGTCGATGTGCCCGCCCTCTCCGCCCTGCTCGGCCTTCCCGTCTATCTTGCCGAAGAAAAGAGGCTTAAAGAGGGGCTTTCCGCCCTCCTTTCTGCGCCCCCGTGCGCCGTGAAAAATTCCGATGTCTACGCCATCGTCCGCCCCGTGCGCGGCGGGCTCTCCCGCGCCGACAAACTCCTTTTGAACGGGTTTATCGGCCTTCCTCTCTTTTTCGCCCTCCTCCTTCTCGCCTTCCTTCTCACCTTCGCGAAGGGCCTCTTGGGAGACCGCATGAAGGAGGGGATCGAATGGCTCTTCATAGATTATCTTGGGGGCATGTCCGAGGGTATCCCCTCAAAAATCGTGCGAAGCCTCGTAAAAGACGGCATCTTGAAAAGCCTTGGGAGCGTTCTTTGCTTTCTTCCTCAGATCGCCCTTTTACACCTCTTTTTGATCCTGTTGGAGGAGAGCGGGCTTCTTTCCCGCCTCGCCATTCTCACCGACGGATTTTTTGCGAAGATCGGCCTCTCGGGGCGGGCGGTCTTCTCCCTTCTAATGGGCTTCGGCTGTACGGCCGCGGCCGTCACGACGACCCGCGGCCTCGACGATAAGGACATGCAAAAACGGGTCATTTTGTGCCTGCCATACATCTCGTGTAGCGCAAAACTTCCCGTCTATCTCGCCCTCTCCGCCTCCTTCTTCAAAGATCCCTTTGCGGCCGTCATTCTTTTATATATCCTCGGCGTCGCCCTCTCCATGCTCGTTGCCCTGTTCTTTAAGAAGAAGACGGCGCCCTTCCTCGCCGAACTCGCCCCGCTCCAGCTCCCGCGGCCGCTTTTCGTCCTTAAATCCTTGCTCTTTCAGATAAAACAGTTTATAATAAAGGTGGCAACGGTCATTCTCGCTTTCTTTCTCCTCTCGTGGTTTCTCTCTTCCTTCAACTTTTCCTTCGGGCTTTGCAGCGCGGAAGAGAGCATGCTCGCCACCGTTTGCGGGGGGCTCAAATGGCTGTTTGCGCCCGTCGGAATGGGGGATTGGCGGATCGCCTATGCCGCCCTCTCGGGGCTCATTGCGAAGGAGAACGTCGCGGGGGCAATCGCCATGCTCTACGGGACATTCCCGTATTCAGGCGCGAGTGCGTTTTCGTTCGCCGTCTTCATCCTCGCCTGTTCGCCCTGCGTCTCGGCCATCGCCGCCACCGCGCGGGAAGTGGGTAAGGGCCGCGCCCTCCTCTATGCCGCTTGGCAGACGGTTTCCGCCCTCCTTCTTTCGTATGCCGTCTACTTCTCCCTCATCGGCGGGGCGGTCTATATCGCCCTCGCGCTCGCTCCCCTCATCGGGGGGCTGATCATCGGAAAAAATCGTGAAAAAGTATCTCGTGCAGGAAAAATGTTCGCTAAACGCCTTCGCCGACGCAACGTGCGCGCAGGCGTCGATGGCGCTCCGCAGGCTTCTCAAGAGGAAGGACGTGCGCGTCAACGGCAAAAAGGTGGGCGAAAACGTCACGCTTCATTCGGGCGATGAGGTCGCCTTCTACATGACCCCCGCCGAGGAGGCCCTTCGCGCGTATACAATTTTATATGAAGACGAAAATGTGCTCGTCGCAGATAAGGAGAGCGGTGTCTCTTCGGAGGCCGTCTTCCGCGCGCTCGAGGATGAGGGGGAACGCTACTTTATCCACCGCCTCGACCGCAACACCGAGGGCCTTTTGATCTTCGCCAAAAACAGAGAGGCGGAGGGGGAACTGCTTTCTGCCTTCCGGGAACGCCGCGTGGAGAAAAACTACCTCGCCCTCGTCTTCGGGAGGATGGAAAGGCCCGCAGATACGCTCGAAGCCTTTCTCGAGAAGGACGGGGAGAATGCGCGCGTGCGCATCAACACCGCGGGGCGGGGGGAGAGGATCGCGACCTCTTATGAAGTTTTGGAGGAGCGCGGAGAGACGACGCTTCTGAAAGTTACCCTTCACACGGGTAAGACGCACCAGATCAGGGCACACCTCGCCTTCATCGGCCACCCCGTCGTCGGCGACGAGAAGTACGGCGACCACGCAAAGAACAGGGCGCTCCATGCAACGCGCCAAAGGCTCGTCGCCAAGGAGCTCACCCTCGGCGGGGGGATTTTGCTCGCCTATTTGGACGGAAAGACCTTCCTCTCCCAAAAAAATATATAAGAAATTTTTCAAAACCGCTTGACAGAGCGGTTTTATTTGTAGTAATATATGAACAGTTATTCATATATTGATATAGGAGAAAAATATGGAATGCAGTCATAAGGCCGAACATGAACAGGCCGCCAAGCGGGCGCTCGAGAACATGCCGCCCGAGGAAGAGGTGGGGCGCGTCGCCGCCATTTTCAAGGCGATCTCCGAGCCCTCGCGCCTCAAGATCTTATTCGCCCTGCGCCACGGGGAGATGTGCGTCTTCCATATCGTCGAGGCCGTCGGGGGGGCACAGAGCGCCGTGAGCCACCAGCTCCGCCTTTTGAAGGCGTGCGGCATGGTCAAGTCCCGCCGCGACGGGCAGAACATCGTCTACTCGCTCTCCGATGAGCATGTCGTCGCCGTCCTCGAGCTTGCATGTGCGCATTTGCACTGTAAATTGTAGATTTTTTGATAAAAAACGCAAAAAATAGCTTATTTCGATAAAATTCTAAATAAGGGAATCATCATGCACAAAGTCATTCGCATCAAGAATTTAGATTGCGCGAACTGCGCCGCGGAGCTCTCGGAGGAGCTTGCTGCCATTGCGGGGGTGCGCGCGGCGAGCGCAGATTTCATCAACCAGAAGGTGACGCTCGATTATGAGGGGGAGGAGGCTTTGAAGAAGGCGATCGGCCTCATCTCCCGCTTCGAGAAGGTGGAGATTATCGACGGGAACGCCCCGCAAAAAAAGGACCGCCATATCCCCGAGATCGTCTCCATCTCGGTCGGCGCCGCCCTCTTTCTGCCCGCGCTCATTTTGCGCATCCTCTCCCTCCAGCCTTGGGTGAGCTTCGCACTCTTCCTCGCCTCCGCTCTCGCCGCGGGCTGGGGCGTCCTTTGGAAGGTTGCACTGAACTTCCCCCGCATCTTTCGCGGCGGCTTTCATCCCGCGGTCCTTCTCGACGAGAACCTGCTCATGACCATCGCCGCGGCGGGCGCATTCGCCATCGGGGAGAATTTGGAGGGCGCCGCCGTCATGCTCCTCTATGAGATCGGCGAACTTCTTCAGGCCATCGCCGTCGGCTCTTCCCGCTCCTCCATCTCCCGCCTTTTGAGCCTCAAGAGCGATACGGCCATCAGGCTCATGGAAGGAGGGCAGGAGGAGGTCGCCCCCGAAGAGCTTGCCGTGGGCGATACCGTTCTCATAAGGCGGGGGGATAAGATCCCCGTCGATTGCCGCATCCTCGAAGGCACGACTTCGCTCGATACCAAGTCGCTCACGGGCGAGGCCTATCTTCGGGAAGTCGGCCCGAAGGACGAAGTGCTTTCGGGTTGCGTGAACGAGGGGAGCGTCATCACATGCGAAGTCCTCCGCCCCTCCTCGGAGAGCGCCGTATCGAAGATTTTGGAGATGGTGGAAAATTCCTCGGCGAAGAAGGCGAAACCCGAAAAATTCATCACAAATTTCGCCCGCATCTATACGCCCGTCGTCGTGCTCTGCGCCCTCCTTCTCGCCGTCATACCGCCGCTGTTTCAGGGGTATAACTTCTCCGTCTGGATCGCCCGTGCGCTCAATTTCCTCGTCATCTCCTGCCCATGCGCGCTCATCATCTCGGTCCCCCTCACCTACTTTTCCGGCGTGGGAACGCTGGCGCGGTGCGGCGTTCTTGCGAAGGGAGCAGTCGGGCTCGATCTTCTCGCGAAGATAAAGGTTGCGGCCTTCGATAAGACGGGCACGCTCACCGAGGGCAAATTCTCCATTGCGAAGGTCGTCGGAGATGAGCGCACCCTTTTGCTCGCCGCCGCGGCCGAGAAGAACTCTTCTCACCCCCTTGCCGAGGCTTTTGCGGGGATCGATGCCCAGAAGGCTGAATTTTGCGAGGAGATCGCGGGCATGGGTATCTCGTCCGTCGTCGATGGCAAGAAGATCCTCGTGGGGAGCGCTCGCCTCATGCGCGGACATGGTATCCCCGTAGAAGATGAAACGTGCCCCAACCTCATCGTCTATGTCGCGGAGGAAGGCACGCTTCTCGGCCATATCGAGATCGCCGACCGCCTCCGCAGCGAAGCAAAGGAGGCCCTCGAGGATCTGAAAAAAGAGGGCGTCTCTTCGATCGCGGTCCTCACGGGGGATACGGAGGAACGTGCCCGCGAGGCCTTGAAGGACCTCCCCGTCGACCGCGTCTGCGCCCGTCTTCTGCCCGAGGAAAAGCCCCTCCGCGCCGAAGAACTCAAGGCGGGCGGCCCCCTCCTCTATGTGGGGGACGGCATCAACGATACCCCCGTCATGGCGGCGAGCGACGTTGCCGTGGCCATGGGCGGACTTTCGAGCGACGCGGCCATCGAGGCGAGCGATTTTGTCCTCTCCTCCGGCCTTCGCTCCCTCCCGAAGGCGCTGAAGGGGGCGAAGAAGACCCGCCGCATCGTCTTCGAGAATATCATCTTCTCCATCGCGGTGAAGGTCGCGCTCATGGCGCTCTCCGTCTTCGGCTTTATTCCGCTCTGGGCGGCAGTGTTCGGCGACGTCGGCGTCATGCTCCTCGCCGTCCTCAACTCCCTGCGCATGCGCGCGAAACTTTGAAGAAAGATTAAATGAAAGAAAAAAACCCGCTTCGTGTGTGAGGCGGGCTTTTTTATCTTTAGAAAGAGGTTAACGCATCGCGTCGAGAAAGGCGAGCAGGGCCTCGCGCCGTGCGGGCGTCATACGGTCGATGCGGCGGTGAAGTTCGGCGCACGTCCCGCCCTCGCCGTCCTCCTCTGCAAAAAACTCGGAGAGGGTGATCCCGAATGCGCCGCAGATCGCGCGGAGCGTCGAAAGTTTAGGTTCGGATTTACGCGAATAGAGATTGTTGACGGTGGACTGCGTGAGCATCGCCTCCATGGCAAGATTGTTGATCGACCACCCGCGTGCCTTACGGAGTTCGTCTATCCGATCGAGAATGTTCATCATGCAAAAATTTTCCCCCTTTTGCGCTATTTTATAACGAAAATGGGTTATTTTAATAACTCAAAACAGTTGATAAGTAAACTCAAATGAGTTATAATAGAGACAACTCCGCTGAAGCGGAAATTGACAAGAGAGGAGTTATTGTATGGAAAACACTATCGGCGTCGCACCGGAGAGCGGTGCGAACGGGCAAAAGAGCGGGAAATTTTCGCTCATTGCGGGCATCTTGGGGCTTGTCGTTATCGCGATCTCGATCGTCTGCGGCTGTCTCGGCGGCCTCACGGCGGGGCACGGAGAGGGATTCGGCGTCTTTGAATTCTTCAACTTTTCCGCGGGATCTTCGTGGGACACCCTCATCAAACTAATGGGAACAACGACGGGACCCGATCTCGGCACCCTTCTTCGGTATGTGCTGGCGACCGTCTCCGTCGTGGGCATGCTCATCGCCCTTCTCGTGGTGCTCATCCGCGGCATTGTCACGTTTGTCCGCGGCACAAAATCAAAGGATTTCAGCAAGGCGTGCGGGAGCGCTTACGGTGCATATGCCGCCTTCCTCTTTACGCAAGTGGCCATTCTCGCCCTCTATGCAGGCGAACCGATGGGATACCGTTTGAATGCGGGAGCGATCGCAGGCGCTGTGATTGGCGGGGCGATGGTCGGGGCGATGATCGTTCTTCGCTTTTTGCCCGTTGCGAAAGAGACCTTCGCGGATAAAACAACGCTTCTGCACTTCATCTTGACGGCGTGCGGAATGCTTTGCACCGTCTTAGTGCTCGCCTTTGCGGGACAACCCCTTATGAAGGTGGGGAAGGTCGAGATGAATTTCCTCGATTACCTCAACGGGGCATCGGGGCCTGACGGGATCGTGGGAAGTTCGGCGCTGCTCACATGCGCCTTCGGCGTCATCGTGACCCTTTGCCTCATTCTCTTCTGCGTTTTGCAACTCATCCGATATTTCAAACAGCTTTCTGTGCCCCGTATTCAACCGAAAAAGTTCCGCAGGGCGACGTGGCTTGCGGACACGGTGGCAATGTTCGGGCTCATCGCCGCAATTATCGGACCTTTGGGGATCAAGGGGACGAATTTTGGGTCGGCCGCACAGATCGTCATCCTCATCTTTGCGCTCGCAAACTTTGCCCTTGTGATCGCAGATCATGTGAAGACAAAACCCGCCAGACCAGCTTCGGCAAATTGATCTTTCAAAAATTGCAGTCAGGCCTGCCTTTCGGGCGGGCGTCCCGCTCTCCGCTTGGAGGCGGGATTTTTTTCAGAAATTTTGCCGCGGAACTTGAAAGCACAGCACAGTTGTGGTAAAATTCAGGAGATAAGATCTGCTTGAAAGGAGCGATATGAAGCAACTCATCGATTGCGCGATGAAGCGCACACCATGCGACCTTGTCATCAAAAACGCCCGCATCTTCAACGTGTTTACGGGGGAGATGGAGGAGGGCGAAGTTGCCGTAAAAAACGGCACGATCGTCGCCGTCGGCAAAGGCTATGAGGGCGCAACTTCCTACGACGGAGAGGGGAAGATACTCCTTCCCGGGCTCATCGATTCCCATATCCATGTCGAGAGTTCGATGCTCTCCCCCGAGACATGGGTGGGTCTTTGTTCGCCGCATGGGACGACGGCCGTCATCGCTGATCCGCATGAGATCGTCAACGTCTGCGGCGTGGAAGGGGCGGAATATCTCAAGGAAGCCTTCCTTCGCGTGAAGAAGGACGGCGTCTGTCCCGTCGACGTCATGCTCGAACTTCCCTCCTGCATCCCCGCGACGCCCTTCGAGACGAGCGGCGCCTCCATCGGGGGAGCGGAGACGGAGAGAGAGCTCGCGCGCGATCTCTTCTTCGGCCTCGGGGAGATGATGAACTTCCCCGCGGTGATCGGCGGGGAGGAGGATGTCCTTAAAAAAATCGAGGCGGCGCATATGCTCCGTAAACCCGTCGACGGTCATGCGCCCGGCCTTACGGGGGACGCCCTCAACGCCTATAGAACGGCGGGGATCCTGACCGACCACGAGTCGCTTACCCCCGAGGAGTGCCGCGAAAAGATCGCGCGCGGCATGTTTGTGCAGGCGAGGTGCGGCTCTTCGGCGGAGAACCTTGCCGACGTCGCGAAGGCGGTGGATGCGTTCAATTTCCGCCGCTTTGTGCTCTGCTCCGACGATAAGAACGCCAAAGATCTCTCCGAGCGGGGGCATATCGACGATGCGCTCCGCAGGCTTGTCCGTGCAGGCGTGCCCGCGAAATTTGCCATTCCGATGGCCACCGTGAACATAGCAGATTGCTATCGCTTGCAGGGCGTCGGAGCCGTTGCACCGGGGTATATCGCAGACATGGTGCTCGTTGACGACGTCGAAGACTTCCATGTAAGGGCAACCTTCAAACGGGGCGTCCTCGTATCAAGGGAGGGGAGGGCTCTTTTCGATACAAAGGGGCGGTATCTTCCCGCGGCCGTCAAGAGTACGGTTCGCATCAAGCCCGTCACGGCCGAAAGTTTCTCGGTGATCTCGCACGGGGGAAGGATGCGCGCCCTTGAGATCTTGCCTCACACCCTCTTCACGAGGGAGACATTTTTCACCCCTCCCGCGGGAAAGGTGGAGGTGAAGGGGACGGATCTTTGCAAGCTCGCCGTCGTCGAGCGGCATAGGGAGACGGGCAATATCGGGCTGGGCTTTGTGAAGGGCTACGGCCTTCGCGGCGGCGCGATCGGCATCTCCGTCGCCCACGACAGCCACAATCTCGTCGTTTTGGGCGACGACGACGGGGCCATGTCGCGGGTCGTTGCGCTCTTGGCAGGGGCGGGCGGCGGCATGGCGGCCGTCTTTGAGGGCGGGGAAGAGGTCTTCCCCCTCGACATTGCGGGCCTCATGAGCAGCGCCCCCGCCGAGGAGGTCATCGCACGCACCTCCGCCATTCAGGAGCGGGCGCGGCGGATGGGGGTGAAGGAGGACTATTCCCCCTTCATGACCCTCGTATTTTTGTCCCTCCCCGTCATTCCCGAGTTGAAGCTCACCGACCGTGGGCTTGTGGAGCTCGCCAAATTCGGCTTTGTTCCCTTGGAGGAGAAATGAAACTTGTCGCGGCCACGGGCAACGCCCATAAATTACAGGAGATACGGCAAATTTTGCAGGGGTTTGAGATCCTTTCCGCCGCGGAAGCGGGCTTTTGCGGCGAGATCGAGGAGACGGGGAACAGTTTCCTCGAAAACGCCCTCATCAAGGCGCGGGCCGTCTCTTCTGCCCTGCATCTTCCCGCCCTCGCCGACGACAGCGGGCTCTCGGTCGACGCCCTCGGCGGCGCGCCCGGCATTTTCAGCGCGCGCTATTCGGGCGGAGGAGATGCGGAGAACCGCGCTCTCCTTCTCAAAAATCTTGCGGGGAAGAAGGATCGCCGCGCCCACTTTTGCTGTGCGGTCGCCCTCGTCTTTCCCGACGGCAGAACCTTGACCGCCGAGGGCAAGACCTTCGGCGTCATCCTCGGTGCGGAGCGCGGCGAAGGGGGCTTCGGCTACGATCCGCTCTTTCTCTCTGACGACCTCAACATGACCTTTGCCGAGGCGAAGGAGGAAGAGAAGAACGCCGTCTCCCACCGCGGGCGCGCGCTCACCGCCCTGAAAGCGTTATTATGAAGACTTTTATCGTCATCTCCGATTCCCACGGAAGGAGGGCCGCCCTTCGGAAACTCTATCCCCTGTTCGCCGAAAACGACTATATCATCCACCTCGGCGACGGCGCATCGGATATGAGCGAATGCCGCCATGCCTTTCCCGGGAAGGTGTTTGTCGCGGAGGGGAATTGCGATTTCTCTTCGGGCGAAGAGGAGTTCGTCCTCGAGGAAGAGGGCGTGCGCGTCTTCTGTTGCCACGGCCACAGATACGGCGTGAAGGGGGAACTTTCCCGCCTCGCCGCGCGCGCGAAGGAGCTCGGGTGCTCCGTAGCCCTCTACGGCCATACCCACCGTGCGGACATCCGCGAGGAGGGAGGCGTTCTCTGCGTCAATCCGGGGGCTTTGGGCTCCTATAGCGAGCCGAGTTATTGCTACCTCGTCTTGCACAAGGGGAGGGCGACGCCGACCGTCGTCCCGCTCGCATAAAAGATAAAAAAATCGCCGCCCGCCACAGCATGTGGCGGGCGGCTTTTCGCAATAAAAAGTTACAGCCCCTGTTTTTTCGCGCGGCGGTTTCTCACCGCACTGCGGATGATGTCGAAGATGTTCATCCCGATCCCCGTAATGATGTAGATGTAGAAGGTGAGGAAGCGCCATGCGATGACGATCCAGAGGGCCACTGCGCCGTGCTCACCGCCCGGGACGAAGGAAAGCACCGAGGCGAACACGAGGCCCGAGGTGGCTTCGATCCCGCCCGAATTCCCGGGGGTGGGAAGGAGGGAGGCGGAGTAGTAGGCGAGCAGACCTCCGCAGAACATCTGCGCCCAGAGTTCCCCTGTGGGGGCGGTATTGGCGAGCGCCGTCACCGTAAAGAAGGGGATGGAGAAGTTGAAAAGCGCCGTCACAAGGGCGATGAGGAGAAGGGGGATGACGATCCACCACCGCTTTAAGATCTCCTTGAGGGAACGGCGGTATTCGCTCATCTCGTTTACATACTTCTTCGTCATCGTGTATTTGCGCTTGACGATATGCATCTTCGCAAGGAGGGCAATAATGCGGATCATGAGCTTCTTGCCCGCCTTGGGGAAGAGAGAGCCGAAGATCATGATGACGGGAATGAGCATATTCAAAAACATCGAGACCCAGGCGAGCACATAGATGGCCGTAAACCCGGGGTTCTTATAGACTTCGGGCGGCAAGATGACGAAGACGAGGCTGAAGAAGATGATGGAAAAAATGCCCTTCGCAAAGGTCGAGAAGGTGTATTTCACGATGGGTACGGCCGTCGCCACGCCCTTCGGGATATCCTTTTTGTGCAGATAGTAGATCTGGAAGGGTTGTCCGCCCGTGCCGAGCGGGGTCACTGCGTCGTAATACTTCCCGAGGAGGGCGACCTTGACGGAACTCTTGAAGCGGAATCTGCCCGTCGAAGTCTTCAGAATGAAGGAATATTGGAAGCTCTCCGTGAGGATGTAAAGGAGGACGACGCCGAGGAGAACGAAGAAATAGGGAAGGCTCGCGCCCTTCACCATGGGGATAAATCCCATCGCGTTCTCGCCCGTGATCCCCTTTGTGATGGGGAAGAGCGTGTAGATGGAAAGGCCGATGAGCGCGAAAAGAAGGGCGGTCTTGATCCACCAATTCCGCTTCTTGCGCTTCTCTTCCTGCTTTTTCTTCTCTGCCGCTTCCTTTGCAAGGTCGGTGAAATCGTTTCCGCTTGTCCCATCGGAAGAGAGGTTTTCTTGCGCCTCTCCCTCCGACATGGTGGCCTCATCTTCTGCCCCGAGGAAATCCTCTTTCGACATGATATGCGGCTTTTTCCCGTCCGCGGGGGAAGGATCGGTATGAAGTTGGTCTTGCAAATGCTTCTTCATAAAAAACGCTCCACATGCTATTTTACCATATTTTGAGAATATTTGCAATCAGAATGAGGGTATTTGACAAAATTCCTTTGGACTCGCAAAAAAACCGCCCGCGCGGCGGCGGACGGCCCTGCTTCGTTGCGCCTTCAGAGATTTCTCCCGGCGAGATAGTCGAGCGAAACTTCAAAAAAATCGGCGAGCGCGATGAGGTGGGAGAGCGTCGGCTCGCGCAGGCCGTTCTCCCAGAGGCTCACGATCCCCTTGCTCACGCCGATTGCCGCCGCAAGCTCCGTCTGCCCCATTTTGCGCTCCTTTCGCAGTTCTTTGAGGCTCTCCCCGAATTCGATCACACGGTCCATACCGCTATTTTCTCACGAAAGTAAGAAAATATGATTGACTTCTTACAATAGTAAGATTATAATGGGGAAAGAGGAGGGCGCAATGGAGCTGTATCAGATCGTATTATGCGCCATATGCGCTTGCGCCGCGGTGTCGGCGGCCGCCTTCGCCGCTTGCGTCTTTTTCTCCCGAAGGCGGCGGGCAAGGGCGCAGAGGGCGGTGAACGGGCGCGCTTTGCGCGCCTTCTTAAGGGAGGGCTTTTTCCCCGCGCGTGCCGTATCCCTTCCCGACCGCGCCGCCTGTCATAGGGGGGAGGAATGCGCGCAAAAGCTCTTTTTCGACGAAAATTTTACGAAGTTCGCGGTCATCGACTATGGGGAGGGGATTTGGCAGATCGCCGAGGGGCGCGATCTCGTCGACTACGAGGTCATCAAGGACGGCGCGGTCATCGCAAGCGGGAGCATGTTCGGCGGGTTCGCCGCAGGGCCATACGCAATCGGGCCCACCCATGTCTGCAAGGAGCTCTCTCTTATCGTCATTTTCAAGGGCGGTCGTACGGCCTATCGTCTCATCGGCGGGGGCTTTCTTGTCTCGACCCGATCCGCCCTCTTCAGGCGGTGTTGCGCGGGGTTGGAGGAGGCCGTCTCCCTGCTTGAGGAGACCCTCCGCGCAAGCGATCCCATGGGGGCGTTTCACCCGATGTTTCCCTTCCGTCCCGCTCTTTCCAACTGACCCGCCCGAAGCATCTTTTCCTTTCCTATCAAAAATTCCGCGAGAACCTCGCGGAATTTTTTACAGATCGGGATCGAATTTGCGGAATTCTTCGGTATCAAAAAATTCCGTCACCGTGACGCCCAACCCGTCGCAGAGCATCTTCAGCGTCACAATACCCGGGTTTTTACTCTTCCCGTATAGAATGTTTTTGATGGTGGAGGACGGCACGGAAGATTCCAGCGAAAGGCGGTGCACCGACATCCGCTTTTCATATAAAAGCCCTTCCAGCCGCTCCTTTACTAAAGTATACGTATCCATATTTCCCATTAAATGTAGCATGAATTCGCTTGACAATGTGGGCTATATATGATACAATTTGGGCTATAAATAAACTTACGGAGGAAAAAATGGCGAATTTACTTTCTTCAGACCTCTACGATGAGATGGATAAAGCGTTGAGCTCCTATAATTCGGCCGTAGATACCTATGTGATCGTGCTCATCGTCTTTTTCTGCCTGTTTGCGGCCGCCGCGGCCGCCTTTATGATCAGCTTCAGCCTCAACTTGAAAAAGAGGGCGGAGGGGCAGAGAGCGGTCAATGCAAAGGTGATGCCCGAACTTCGGGCGGGCGGGTTTGAGCCGACGCGCATCTTCTACTTCTGCGACCGCGCGACTTTCAAAAAGACGGACGATTGCAAACAGATGCTTGCGGTGAACAGCGAACGCAGGCAACTTGCGCTCATCGACTATGAGAGCGGAAGTTGGCGGGTGGTGGATTTTGCCGATCTTCTCAACTACGAAGTCTATGAAAACGGCACAATGGTGGCAGAAGGCGCGGGGATCGGCGGATTCGGGCTGGGCGTGTTCGGCATGCAGACCAACCATATCTGCAAGGAACTCCGTCTCATTATCCGCGTGAAGTCCGCCGACCGTCCGCAGACGGTCTATCCGATCATCTCTTCCAAGGGGATTTTGAATTTCGGCGTGGGGAAGAATTCGCAGATCTACCGCGCATGTTTCCCCACGGTGCAGGAGGCGGTGTCGCTCTTGCAGGTCATTCTCAACGAGAACAAAGAAGAGGCGTCGTAATGATATGCCGAGCCTGCTCGCGCACAGCACGGCCGTCCGCTTGTTTCTATCAAAAAAGACGCCGCCCCGAACGGGACGGCGTTTTTGCATAGTGTTGGATCAGACGCGGGGATTGGGTTTGTAGGAAGTGTGCAGGATCTCGTGCGCCTTATGGCTGTTGGGCGCGCCGAAGAAGTCGCGATAGAGAACTTCCATGACGGGGCTCTCGTCCGAGCGGCGGAGAGTGTTCTTCTTGTCGCTCGTATAGAGGGCCTTTGCACGCTCGTCGCGAAGTTCCACGCTGTTGCGGATACTGTCGGGAAGGGAGGGCTGGCCGCCGCCGTTGACGCATCCGCCGGGGCATGCCATGATCTCGACGAAATCATATTGCTTCTCGCCCGACTTGATCGACTGAATGACCGTCTCGGCGTTCTCGAGGCCGCTCGCAACGGCCACGCGCACCGTCTTTCCGCCGACATTGTAGGTCGCCTCTTTGATGGGGGAGGTGCCGCGCACTTCGGGGAAGTCGACCACCTCGAACTTGCCGTCGAGTTTCTTGGCCGCCACGCGGAGGGCCGCTTCCATCACGCCGCCCGTCGCGCCGAAGATGGTGCCGCCGCCCGAGCAGGTCGCAAACGGATCGTCGAAGGGCTCGTCGGGCAGGTCGCAGAACCTGATGGCCGCCGTCTTGATCATGTGGGCGAGCTCGCGGGTGGTGAGCGCCGCGTTCACTTCGCCGCCCATCTCGGGGCGGGCGCATTCGTACTTCTTCGCCGTGCAGGGAATGACGGAGACGACGAAGAGGTTTTCGGGGTCGATGCCGTGCGTCTCGCAATAATAGCTCTTGAGAAGCCCGCCGAACATCTCCTGCGGGGATTTGCAGGTGGAAAGATGGGGGATCATGTCGGGGTGGTGCTGTTCGATGAAGCGCACCCAGCCGGGACAACAAGAGGTGAACATGGGAAGCGTTCCGCCCTTTTGGATGCGGTCCAAAAGCTCGTTGGCCTCCTCCATGATGGTGAGGTCGGCGGTGACGTCCATGTTGAACACTTCGCAGTCGCCGAGACGGCGGATGGCCGCGACCATCTTGCCCTCGACGTTTGTGCCGACGGGAAGCCCGAAGGCCTCGCCGAGCGTCGCGCGGACGGAGGGAGCGGTGAAGAAGACGACCTTCTTTGCGGGGTCTTCGAGGGCGGCCTGCACCCTTGCTTCATCCGATTTGATCGTGAGCGCGCCCACGGGGCAGGCCACGATGCACTGTCCGCAACCCACGCAAGAGCTCTCGGCAAGCGTCATGCCGCCCGCGCTCCCGATGTGCACGTTGAAGCCCCTTCCGATGGGCCCGATCGCGCCCACATGCTGTTTCTTGCATGCCGCCACACAGCGCATGCAGTTGATGCACTTCTCGTTGTCGCGCACGACGGAGGGGTTGCAATCGTCGATGGGGAAGGAGGGATTTGCGCCCTCGAAACGGTCCTCATCCGCATTGTATTCGATGGAGAGCCGCTGGAGCTCGCAGTTGCCCGCGCGCTCGCAGGAGAGGCACTTCTTCTTATGCTTGGAGAGAAGGAGTTCCAAAGTCACCTTTCTGCTCTTTCTGCACTTCGGGGTATTGGTATGCACTTCCATGCCCTCGGCAACGGGATAGACGCATGCCGCGACGAGACCGCGCGCACCCGTCGCTTCGACGAGGCACATGCGGCAAGAGCCGACGCACGCCACATTCTTCAAAAAGCAGAGAGTGGGGATCTCGATATGCGCAAGGCGCGCGGCTTCCAAAATGGTGGAGCCTTCCGGGCAGGTTACGGGAATATTATTGATCTTGAGATTTACCATTGTTTTCACCTCACTTTCTCTCGACGGCCTTGAACTTGCAGTTCTGGAGGCAGACGCCGCACTTGATGCACTTTGCGGGGTCGATCGCAAACGATGCGAGCTTGTGGCCGGGGGCAGTGTAATCCGTCCGCGTGATGGCGGAAGCGGGGCAGTTGCGCGCGCACATGCCGCATCCGATGCACTTCTCTCTATCGATCTGATAGGTGAGAAGGGCCTTGCAGACGCCCGCCGTGCAGTGGTGGTTATAGATATGATCCTCGTATTCGCTCCTGAACTTGGAGAGGGTGGAGAGGATGGGGTTGGGAGCCGATTGGCCGAGCGCGCAGAGGGAGGAGGACTTCATGTGTTCGGCGATCTCCTCGATCTTGACGAGATCTTCCTCGCTTCCCTTGCCCTCGGTGATCTTGGTAAGGAGCTCCAAAAGGCGCTTGGTGCCGATGCGGCAGGGGGTGCACTTCCCGCAGCTCTCGTCGGCGGTGAATTCGAGGTAGAACTTGGAAATATCCACCATGCAGGTATCTTCGTCGAGGACGATAAGCCCGCCAGAACCCATCATGGAGCCGATGGCGACGAGGTTATCGAAGTCGATGGGGGTATCGATGAGTTCCGCGGGGATACAGCCGCCCGAGGGGCCGCCCGTCTGCGCGGCCTTGAACTTCTTGCCGTTCGGAATGCCGCCGCCGATCTCTTCGACGATCTCGCGGAGCGTCGTGCCCATGGGAACTTCCACGAGCCCGACGTTGGTGATCTTGCCGCCGAGCGCGAACACCTTCGTGCCCTTCGACCTCTCCGTGCCGATGGAGGAGAACCACTTCGCGCCCCTCACGATGATGGGGTTGATGTTCGCCCACGTCTCAACGTTATTCAAAATGGTGGGTTTGCCGAAGAGGCCCTTCACGGCGGGGAAGGGGGGACGGGGACGGGGTTCGCCGCGGTGGCCTTCGATGGAGGTCATGAGCGCGGTCTCTTCGCCGCAGACGAACGCGCCCGCGCCGAGACGGAGATCGATGTCGAAGTCGAACCCGAGCCCTAAAATGTTCTTGCCGAGGAGGCCGTATTTCCGCGCCTGCCCGATGGCGATCTTGAGGCGTTCGACGGCGACGGGATATTCCGCGCGGACGTAGATATAGCCCTGATGCGCGCCGATCGCATAGCCCGCGATGGTCATGGCTTCGAGCACGCAGTGGGGGTCGCCCTCCAGAACGGAGCGGTCCATGAACGCGCCGGGGTCGCCCTCGTCGGCGTTACAGCATACATATTTGATGTCGCCCTCGGAGGCCTTCGCGAACATCCACTTTCTGCCCGTGGGGAAGCCCGCGCCGCCTCTGCCGCGGAGGCCCGAATCGAGCACTTCCTTCACGACGTCGTCGGGCGTCATGGAGGTGAGCACCTTTTCGAGGGCCATATAGTCGCCCGCGGCGATGGCTTCGTCGATATCTTCGGCCGCGATCACGCCGCAGTTGCGGAGCGCGATGCGCATTTGCTTCTTATAGAAGGGGGTCTCCGCGAAGGGGATGATGGAACCGTCTTCGTGCACGGTGCCCTTGTAGAGAAGTTCCTTTACGACGCTTCCGCCCTTTATAAGGTGTTTCTCGGCCACCGTCTTGGCGTGTTCGGGGGTCATCTGCGCATAGAAGGCGCCCTCGGGATATACGATCATGATGGGGCCCAAGGCGCAGAGGCCGAAGCAGCCCGTCTTCACGAGGAGCACGTCGTCGATGCCGAGTTCTTTCAAGGAAGCCTCGAGCTGTTCGATGACTTTAAGGGAGTGCGAGGAGGTACAGCCCGTACCGCCGCAGACGAGCACCTGATGGCGGTAGCCCGTAAGCGGGGCGAGCTTTTCCGCCTGTTCCTTCACGAGGCGGCGTACGTCGATGAGCTCTTTTTTGCCCGCGCGGATCTTATCGAGTTCTTGAATTGTCATGAATTTTCTTCCTCCTTCTTATAGGAATCGAGGATGCCCTTCACCTTATCGGGGGTGAGGCGGCCGTAGACTTCTTCGCCGATCATCATGACGGGCGCAAGGCCGCACGCGCCGACACAACGGCATGTATCGATGGAAAAGAGCCCGTCTGCGGTGCATTGGCCGCTCTTGATGCCGAGTTCCTTTTCGATCTCGGCGAGGATCTTATCCGATCCTTTCACATAGCACGCCGTGCCGAGGCATACGCTGATGCGGTGCTTCCCCTTGGGGGTGAGAGAGAACTGCGAATAGAACGTCACGACCCCGTACACTTCGGAGAGGGAGATGCCGAGTTCTTCCGCGATGACCTTCTGCACGGACATCGGCAGATACCCGTAGATGGCCTGCGCTTCCTGCAAGATGTGCATGAGGCAACCGGGCGTCGCTTTCGAGCTGTCGATCACCGCATGGAGTTTGGCTTGCTGTTCGGGCGTTCCCAAGGTGGCGCAGCCCCCACAGCTCGCTTCGCTTTGTTTCATAAAAATCCAACCTCCGTTGCTTGATTACATATTGAACGGTGCCATTCGCACCAAGGCGTATTATATCATAAACAAATCAATTTATCAACAAGAATTCGCGCCGATTTCGTAAAATGGCGAATTTTGACGAGAAAAATTTCTTTCCAAGGTATCCATTTGAAGGAAGGGGGCAAAAATTTTTCCAAACGGCATTGACAAACCCCCGCCTCTATGGTAAAATTTGCTGGTATATTTTTTGGACGGGGACTTTCCCGCTACATC
Source organism: uncultured Clostridia bacterium (assembly GCA_947598205.1). GTDB lineage: Bacteria > Bacillota > Clostridia > Christensenellales > Borkfalkiaceae > Gallimonas. The sequence goes on along the minus strand of CANQFB010000004.1, from coordinate 104,208 downwards.
ACTCATACAACGGAGTATTTACGATGAAATTCAACCGAAAAGAATTTTTGCAAGACGTCGAGCGGATCCTGCATGCCGACTTCAAATGCGACTTAAAATCGGCAGGCAAGAAGGAGCTCTACAACGCCGTCTCCAAGGCGGTCATGCTCGAAGCCTATCCCGCATGGGCGGCCTCGAAGGAGGCGGCCGGGAAGCGTTGCGGATATTTTTCCGCCGAATTTTTGATGGGGCGCGCCATTTTCAACAACCTCTTAAATCTCGGCATCCTCGAGGAAGTGAAGGGGGCGCTCGCATCCGTGGGCGAGGACCTTTCCCAGTTTGAAGAGGTGGAAGACGCCGCGCTCGGGAACGGCGGCCTCGGCCGTCTTGCCGCCTGCTATCTCGAGAGCGCCGCGAGCACGAACCTTCCCCTCGACGGCTACGGCATCCGCTACCGCTACGGGCTCTTCCGCCAAGTCTTCGAGGACGGCTATCAGAAGGAGGAAGGGGACGATTGGCTCCGCTGGGGCGATCCTTGGTCGGTGCGCGTCGAGCGCGACGCCTGTATCGTCCGCTTCTCGGACATGGATATCCTCGCCGTGCCCTACGATATGCCCATCTTCGGCTATAAAAACGGCGTCGTCAACACCCTCCGCCTGTGGTCGAGCGAGCCCGTCCGCGCCTTCGATTTCGAGCTCTTCGATACGATGAAGGGGGACAGCAAGGCCGTCGATAACTTCAACGCGACCAAGATCTGCGACGTGCTGTATCCCAACGACAATACGATGGTGGGCAAGCTCCTCCGCCTCCGCCAGCAGTACTTTATGGTCTCCGCCTCCCTGCAGGACATCGTGCGGAAGTTCAAGGCGGCGGGGAAAGACCTTCATACCCTTCCCGAGGCATATTGTTTCCAGCTCAACGACACCCATCCCGTGCTCGCCATCCCCGAACTTATCCGCATTTTGCGCTGTGAGGGGCTCTCCTTCGACGAGGCGTTCGAGATCGCCCGCGGCGCTTTCAACTTTACCAACCACACCATCATGGCGGAAGCGCTCGAACGGTGGGACGTTTTGGCTCTCTCCGATCTCCTTCCCTCCGTCTACGAGCAGATCCTCGGCTGTCAGGAACGTTTGGAGCGCGAAGGGCTCGATCGGGATCGCTTCTTCATCGTGCGCGACGGCACCGTCCACATGGCCAACCTCGCGATCTTCGTCTCCTCGAAGGTCAACGGCGTCGCCGAGATCCACACGAATATCCTGAAGACGGAGACCTTCCGCAATTGGTACGAACAGTACCCCGAGAAATTCGTCAACATCACCAACGGCATCACGCCCCGCCGTTGGCTTCTCCTCAACAATCCCGAACTCGCCAAGGTCATCGACGGCAAGATCGGCGAGGGCTGGCATACCGACCTCAAACAGCTTGCCTCCCTCCGTCCCTTCGTCGATGAGATCCTGCCCGATTTCAAGCGCATCAAGGGGGAGAACAAGCAAAAGCTCGCCGCCTATATCAAAGAGCGCGAAGGGGTGGACATCCCGCCGCATTTCATCTTCGATGTCCAGATCAAGCGTCTGCATGAATACAAACGGCAACTTCTGAACGCCTTCTCCATCCTGCACTTCTATTTCGGCGTGAAGGACGGCCGCATAACAGACTTCCCGCCCACCGCCTTCATCTTCGGCGCGAAAGCCGCCCCCGGCTACTATATGGCGAAGGCCGTCATCAAATTCATCAACGAGATCGCAAAACTCGTGAACGGCGATGAGGATGTCTCCAAAGTGATGCGTGTCGTCTTCGTACAGGATTACGACGTCTCTTATGCCGAAAAGCTCGTCTGCGCGGCGGACGCTTCCGAACAGATCTCCACCGCGGGCATGGAGGCGAGCGGCACGGGGAACATGAAATTCATGCTCAACGGCACCGTCACCCTCGGCACGATGGACGGGGCGAACGTCGAGATCTGCGAAGAGGCGGGCAGGGAAAATAACTATATCTTCGGCGCGACGGTGGACGAAGTGAACGCCGTCAAGCACAGCTACAACCCTTGGGACATCATCAACCGTACGCCCGAACTTTCCCGCATTCTAAACACCCTCGTCGACGGGACGTTCTCCGACGAGCGCGGCGTCTTGAAACGCCTCTATGAGAGCATCACGGGCGGGTACGAACCCGATCGCTACCTTGTATGCTACGACTTTGCCGACTATATCCGCGTGAAGGAGGCGCTCCTGCGCGACTATGGGAGCGATGAGTTCTTCAAAAAGAGCCTTCTCAACCTCTGCGCCGCGGGCAAATTCTCCGCCGACCGCTCGGTGCGCGACTATTCCGACCTCATCTGGCACATCGGTTGATCATCGGAAAACAGGGGGACTGCTTCGGCGGTCCCCTTTTTGCATATCTTTTCCTTGGCCGCGCATACTGCGGGTAAAAGGAGTTTATCTATGAAAAAGTTGGTTATGATCGTTCCCGTCCTCGCGGCATGCGCCCTTTTGGCGGCATGCGGGGGAGAGGGCGGCGTGGGCGCAAATGCCGACCCCGCCGCGTTGCAGTCGGAGAAGGTCGCCGAAGAGAAGTGGACGGAGGCCTTCGCCGCACAGGAAAACTATTGTATGCGGGCTACGGTGACGAGCTCTCATACGGAAAATGAAGCTACCATGTCCGAGGTCACCACTGTTGATTACTGCAACGACGGCGATCGGGCGCATGTCCTCATCTGCGTAAAAGAGGGGGATAAAAAGGTGTTCGAGGCGGAGTCGTATGCCGACCTTACGGACGAAAAAGCGATATGGGGGCGCGTGAAAGAGGGGGATGCGTGGTCGGAATGGGATTACGAGACTTATACCTCCGAGCAGTTCGCCGAATTTTTCGGGGGGTTCCGTATTCCCGCCTTCGCCCGCGACCGCTATGCTGAATTTTCCTACAACGAGAGCGAAAAAGGCTATACCATGACCGAAGACGGCCTCGCGCAGAGCGGGGAAGCGGTGGACGGGTATCTCTCCACCCTTCTCGAGCAGACGCCCGCGGACGTCGGCGGCCTTAAGACGGAGAAGTTCGTCCTCAAATTCAAGGGCGGCAGGCCGAGCGCATGCCTCTTCGAGGGGATCTCTTCGGAGGAGACCAAAGATCTTCGGGAAGAGCCTCATCGCGAGCAAATCCCCTCCGTGCCCCTTCCTCTGCCGCGCGTCCACTTCACCCGCCACGGCAGGTTTCCGCGCATTCTGATCGAGATCAGGCCCATCCCGCGCGCGACGGAACCCCTTCTTCCCGAAGCGCCTTCCGCCCCCGCGACGAAGATCTCCTGTTCGCAACTCTTCTATAACTACGGCAAGGCCCGCGTGACCTTCCCGAGCGATCTTCCGCCCGCAACCGAAGAATGAAGGTTTCCCGCTTCGCAAGAGGCGGGAAAATTTTTGCGGAAGGGGAGGCTGATTTGCGTTGCTTTTTTTTGGGCGGTGTGATAAGATAGGAAGGATTTCGGGCATAGCCCGAATAAGAGTGAGACCACATCCATGGAAAAGCGTACTTTCGGCCAAAAATTCCGCTCGGTCATCGTGCATAGCGTCCTGCCCGTACTCTATACGGGGATCATCAGGGCGCTTGCCATTCACATCTTCGTCACGCCCAACAAATTCGCCCCGGGCGGCATCAACGGCCTCTCCGTCCTTCTGGAATACCTGACCAAACTCAACTCGGGGTATTTCCTCATCATCTTCAACGTGCCGCTCTTCTTCCTCGCCTTTTTCCTCCTCGGGAAGCGTGAAGCCATCGTCTCCACGGCCTCCATGCTCGTCTCGTCGGGTCTCCTCATTCTCTTTCCCCTGATCAAGGGCTTCCCCGTCTTCGCCCCGCCCGTCCAAACGGACGGCAGTCTTGCAGAACCTCTCGCCTACGGCATCATGGCGGCGGTCGCGAGCGGGATCCTTCTCGGCGTCCCTCTCGCGGGCATGATCCGCAACTGCGGCACGGCGGGGGGAACGGGCGTCCTCGCCTCCCTCGTCAACAAGAAATATCGCTATTTGAGCGTGGGCTGGATGACTTCGGGCTTCGACGCCGTCGTTGTCATCGCCTCCTTCTTCATCTATTACGAATGGGGAGAACCCTTCGCCGATAATTTTGCCGTCAATCTCATGCCCGTGCTCCTCGCCCTCGTCTCCCTATATGTGACGAGCAAGACGTGCGACGTCATCATGCACGGCTTCCAGACGGCCTATAAATTCGAGATCATCACGACGCATCCCGAAGAGGTCGCCGCGGAGATCATGGAGCGGACGCACCACGGCGTCACTTTGGTGCATGCGACGGGCATGTATTCGCATTCTGATAAGAGCATGCTCGTCTGCCTCATAAGAAAGCGCCAGATCGCCGAACTCCAGCGCATCATCAGGAAGTATCCTGATACGTTTGCTTACTTTGCCTCCGCCTCCGAAGTGTATGGCAAGTTCATCAAATAAACGAACCGCGTATAAGTTGCGCAATACTGCGTCATGCTACGTTTTTCTTGCCCACGTACGAAAAAGTACGCTCCCTTCGGAAAAAGCTCCTTCTCCTTGTCTCGCTTGCTTCTCCGCGGTTTAACGGTAACGGAAACGGGAGATTACCTGTCATTCCGAGGCACGCAGTGCCGAGAGAATCCCCTCATACGAAGTCCTCTTGCCCCCTCCGTGGAAGGGGGGTAGGGGGGTGGGGCGTGCTTCCAAATACATCATTATGCATCATCATTCACCGTCCTTCGGGGCGGTTTTTCGTTACTTGAACTGTTTAGTTTCCGCGAGATCACGGTATAATATTAAATGAAAACAGGATAAGGAGGGCATATGTGATGGATATGCAAAAATTTACGCAAAAATCCTTACAGGCTTTGCAGGACGCGCAAAACGCCGCCCTCGAGCATGCTAATGCGGAACTCTCCGCTCTGCACCTCACGCTGGCGCTTCTGGAGGCGGACGGGCTCTGCCCCCGCATACTGCGCCGCGCGGGCGTCGATAGCGAAGGGCTCTCCCGCGCCGTCCTCGAAGAGATCGAACGCCTTCCCCGCGTTTCCAACGTCTCGGCGGGCAATCTCTACCCCACGGCCGCCTTCACCCGCATCCTCTCCGAAGCGGAGCGGCTGGCAGAGGGCATGAAGGATGAATATATCTCCGTCGAGCATCTCTTCTTGTGCCTCTTCGACAACGCGGAGGGAGGCCTCGGCAATCTGTTCAAACGCTTCGGCGTGACGAAGGAGGCTTTTTTGAAGGGGATGAAGGAGGTCCGCGGCAACCAGAACGTGAAGAGCGATAACCCTGAATCGACCTATGAGGCCCTTGAAAAATACGGCACAGACCTCACGAAGCGGGCCCGCGAGCATAAGCTCGAGCCCGTCATCGGGCGGGATGAGGAGATCCGCAACGTCATCCGCATCCTCTCCCGCAAGACGAAGAACAACCCCGTGCTCATCGGCGAACCGGGCGTGGGGAAGACGGCCATCGCGGAGGGGTTAGCCCAGCGCATCTCCCGCGGCGACGTACCCGAAGGCTTAAAGGGAAAGACGCTCTTCTCCTTGGACATGGGCGCCCTCATTGCTGGCGCGAAGTACCGCGGGGAATTTGAAGAACGCCTGAAGGCCGTCCTCAAAGAGGTGGCCGATTCCGAGGGGGGGATCCTCCTCTTCATCGACGAATTGCACACCGTCGTGGGGGCGGGCAAGAGCGAGGGCGCGATGGACGCCGGCAACCTCCTAAAACCCCTTCTCGCCCGCGGCGAACTGCACTGCATCGGCGCGACCACCCTCGACGAATACCGCAAATATATCGAAAAAGACGCCGCGCTCGAACGCCGCTTCCAGCCCGTCCTCGTGGGCGAACCTACGGTGGAGGATACGATCTCCATCTTGCGGGGGCTCAAGGAGCGCTTCGAGATCTTCCACGGCGTGCGCATCCACGACGACGCTCTCGTCGCCGCGGCGACCCTTTCCAACCGCTATATCACCGACCGCTTCCTGCCCGACAAGGCCATCGACCTTGTAGACGAGGCGGCGGCCATGATTCGCACCGAGATCGACTCCATGCCCGCGGACATGGATGCCATGCACCGCAAAATTCTTCAGCTCGAAGTGGAGGAGAAGGCCCTCTCCAAGGAGCAGGACGAACTCTCCCGCGCCCGCCTCGAAGCCCTCAAAAAGGAACTTGCGGAGTGCAAAGACGGCTTCAACGCCATGAAGGCGAAATGGGAGGAGGAGAAGCGTTCCATCCGCGCCGAGAAGGAACTCAAAGAGAAGATCGACGCCGCCGGCGGGGAGATAGAATCGGCGATGATGCGCGGCGAACTCGAGAAGGCCTCCCGCCTCCGCTACGGCGAACTTCCCGAGCTGAAGCGCAAGCTCGAAGAGGCCAAAAAGAGCGTGCAAAGCCGCGAAAATGCCCTTTTGCAAAACGAAGTCACCGAGGAGGAGATCGAGAAGATCGTCTCCCGTTGGACGGGCATTCCCGTCTCCCGCCTCAAAGAGGGGGAACGCGCAAAACTTCTGCGCCTCGAGGAGGACCTGCATCGCCGCGTGGTGGGGCAGGACGAGGCCGTAAAGAAGGTCGCCGAGGCCATCCTGCGCGCCCGCGCGGGCATCGCCGACCCCAACCGCCCCATCGGCTCCTTCCTCTTTTTGGGCCCCACGGGCGTGGGCAAGACGGAGCTTTGCAAGTCGCTCGCCGAGAACCTCTTTGACGACGAAAAGAACCTCGTCCGCATCGACATGAGCGAGTATATGGAGAAGTTTTCCGTCTCCCGTCTCATCGGCGCGCCCCCGGGCTATGTGGGCTACGAGGAGGGGGGCATGCTCACGGAGGCGGTGCGCAGAAGGCCCTATTCCATCGTCCTCTTCGACGAGGTGGAGAAGGCCCATCCCGACGTATTCAACATTCTTTTGCAGATCCTCGACGACGGCCGCGTCACCGATTCGCAGGGACGGACGGTGGATTTCAAGAATACCGTCATCATCCTCACCTCCAATTTGGGGGCGGAGATCATCGAAGAGGGCATCGAAGACGGACAGCTCACGAATGAGGCGCGCGAGGGCTTGAAGGGGGTCTTGCGGCGCGCCTTCCGTCCCGAATTTTTGAACAGGCTCGATGAGATCATCACCTTCCGTCCGCTCTCGCGGGAGGAGGTGGACCGCATCGTCGATCTCCTCCTCGAAAAGCTCGCGGGGCGCATCCTGCCCCTGAAGCTCTCGGTCACGGCCCGCGCGAGGGCCTACGTCTCCGATAACGGCTACGATCCCGTCTTCGGGGCGCGCCCTCTGAAGCGGTTCATCCAGACGAACGTGGAAAATCTCATCGCCCGTTACATTCTTCAAAATAACCCAGAGGCGGGCAAAACGATCGTGCTCGACGCGGACATGGGTGGCCTGAAATTGGTCGAGGAGAAAAAACCGTGAGCGAAAAGATCTACGTCTTCGCCGCAAAATATCCCTTCGATACAATGGGGGAAAGAGTATTTCCCGCGGAGCGCGCGGAGGAGATCTCTTCCGTGAAAAACGAGCGCGTCCGCGCGGAGAAGTATTACGTCTGGAAACTGCTCGAACGCGCCCTTCGCGAGGTCTTCGGCCTTGAAATGGAGGGCCTCCGCATCACGCGGGAGAAGAGCGGCAAATGGCGGGCGGAAGGGGTGGAATTTTCCCTCTCCCACAGCCGCGGCGTCGCCGCCGTCGCGCTCGCCCGCGTCCCCGTCGGTGTGGATATCGAGGCCCTCGACGCCGAGCGTTTCTCCCGTCTCTCCGCAGAAAAGATCCAGACGGCAGGGGAGATCGCGCGCGGCGAAGGGGCGGATGCCATGAAAAAATGCGCGCTCTGGACAAAGAAGGAGGCGATCTTCAAGTGTATGGGGGGAAGTGTCTTCCGCCCCGAAAAGATCGAGAGCGACGCCCTCCCGACGAAGACGGTGGAGCTCACCTCGGGTGGGGAGAGCTTCTTCCTCACCGTCGCCGCAGGGGATGCGGGGGATATTTCCTTCGACCTTTCCGGCCTCGCTTTGGCATAAAAAAGCGACCTTGGCGGCCGCCCGCAAAACGGGCGGCCTTTTCGTACGCGCGTGACAAGGGAAATGTTTATGATTTCGTCAAAAAATATTCTTCCATACCGTTGAAATTCGCAGAAAGAAATGATATACTGTAAGATGACATTATATGTGCATCACCCCGTTTGAGGGGTATGGAGGTCTATCGTGAACGGATTCGGCCGCGGCGACAAAAAGACGAAAGAAAAGGGGATCCTCACCAAGGAGACGGTCGGCATGACGCTCATGCTCTTCAGCGCCATCCTGTTTTTCATTGCCGTGACGGGCAAATATGTCTTCGGGGAGATCGGGTTGGCCATCTCTGCCTTCCTCGTGGGGCTGTTCGGATATTTCGTCTACTTCCTCCTCGTCCTTCTCTTCTATATCTCCTTGCGCCTCGTCTCGGGGAAGAAGCTCCTGCCGCGGAAATGGGTCATCCGTACAACTCTTTTCGTGGCGGCCGTCTTCCTCATCGTGCACGCCGCGACTGCCGAAAAGTTCTATGGCGCATCATACGGCGGCTATCTCGCGGGTTGCTGGTCGGCGGCGGGCGAGAGCCTTGCCGCGGGTACGGGCGGCGGCGCGGTGTTCGGCATCGTCGCCTTCCCCGTGCGCCATCTCCTCTCCCTCGCGGGGGAATATATCCTCTTTGCCATCCTCGCTCTTCTTGCGGCCTTCTACCTTTTGATGCTTACGCCTCTCTCGCGCCTTGTCAAGCGCTCTTCCGCGCCGCGCAAAGAGGAGAAGGCAGTGCGCGAGCGTGAGAATGCGGGCCTCTCCTTCGACGATCTGGAAGAGCCTTCCCGCACACCCATGTCCGAGGACAAGCCCATAGAACAGCCCTACGCGCCCCCCGCGGCATATGCGCCCGAACCCGTGCGCGATGAGAGGCGGACGAGCCGCGAGATCCTCTTCGGCGACGATCCCGCCGCCAACTACCGCAACAACCTCATCTACGATAAGAATTCTTCCTTCAACCGCGACCGCGGCATCCCTGCGCGGCAAAACGATGCGCCCGCCTCAGACGGGCCGACCTATTCCGGTTCCTTCTCGCATGCGGCGGAAGATCTCCGCCCGCCTATGCCGCGCCGCGTCGTGGAGACGGGCGACGACGGCGACGATTTCAACTATCCCGCCGCGCCCTCCTTCCGCGCACCCTCGGTGACTCCCGCGCCGCACGATTATTATTCCCACGACGTAGAGACCGATTATTCGGCCTCCGGCGAAGCCTCGGAGGAGCCCGCGCCCATCCTTCCCGAGGAGCAGGAGCCCGTCCGTCCCTCCTTCCGCGCGCCCGATCCCGAGCCGAGACCCGAGCCCGGATTGAGGGAAGATCCGCCCATGCCGCACACCTTTACAGACCCCTTCGCCCGCAGGGGAACGCCCGACGGAGAAGAACCTTCCTTCGGCCGCCGCGACGATCTTTCGGGCGGAGAACGGGACGACGTTTTCGGCCCCGCGAGGGGAAGAGAGGACTTCGGCGACGGCTTCGGCGAGAGCCGCGGCAGGGAGCTTCCCTCCGACGATCTCACCTCCGCGAGGGGAAGGGAGGATTTCGGCGACGGCTTCGGCGAGAGGCGCGGCAGGGAGCTCTCCTCCGACGATCTCACTTCCGCGAGGGGGAGGGAGGATTTCGGCGACGGCTTCGGCGAGAGCCGCGGCAGGGAGCGCTCCTCCGACGATCTCACTTCCGCGAGGGGGAGGGAGGACTTCGGCGAGGAACTCGGCGAGAGCCGCGGCGCAGAAGACGATCTCTTCGACGCCTCCCGCGGCCGTTCCGCGGCCAACATCTTCGACGACGACGCCCTTCCCGAAGAGGAGACGCCCGCCGCCGAGGAGATCCCCACGCGCGCCGTCCGCGGCCTCGGGGAGAAACCCGCCGCGCCCGCGCCCAAGAAAAAACACGTCTATAAGAAGTATAAACGGCCCGACGTCGATCTTCTCAACACCTACGACGACAGGGTGGAACTCTCCAACGAGATCATCGGCCGCACTTCGGGCATCATCCTCGATACCCTGCGCAACTATAAGATCGAGACGCAGATCATCGGCGTGAAGGCGGGCCCCTCGGTCACGCGGTACGATCTCGCCATGCCGCAGAGCGGCACCATCAGCCAGATGACGCGCTATGCCGACGAGATCGCCCTCTACCTCGAAGTCTCGGGCGTGAATATGTATGCCAATCCCGAGGTGCGCGGCATCTCCATCGAGGTGCCCGTCCCCAAGGATCAGCGCGCGACGGTGGGGCTTCGCTCCATCATCCAATCGGAGGAATTCAACCGTTCCAAGCCCGACGCGCTCACCTTCGCCCTCGGAAAGGACATCGAGGGGCGCAGCGTATGCGGCAATATCACCGAGATGACCCATATCCTCGTCGCGGGGATGACGGGCTCGGGCAAGTCGGTCACGATGCACGCCATGCTCATCAGCATGCTCTATAAATATTCGCCCGAGGAGCTTCGCCTCATCCTCATCGACCCCAAGCAGACGGAGTTTACCATCTATGAGGGGCTTCCGCACCTCATGATCAACGAGATCATCACCCAGCCGCAACGGGCGGTCACGGCCCTGAATTGGGCCATCAAGGAGATGGAACGCCGCTATACCCTCTTCAACGAGAAGACGAGATCGGGTATCGCCGTGAGCAAGATCGACGAATACAACGCCAATCTCGTGGGGGAGGAAGAGCGCCTTCCCAAGATCGTCATCGTCGTCGATGAGTTCGGCGATCTCATGCTCGTTGCCAAGAAGGAGATCGAGGAGCGCATCCAGCGGCTCGCCCAAAAGGCGCGGGCGGCGGGCATCCACCTCGTCCTTGCCACCCAGCGGCCCGATGCGACGGTCATCACGGGCGTCATCAAGTCCAATCTTCCCACGCGCATCTCGCTCAGCGTCGATTCCGAACTCAACTCCCGCATCATGCTCGACGAGGGCGGGGCGGAGCACCTTCTCGGCAACGGCGATATGCTCATCAAGATGAGCGGGAAGGCCCGCCGCGCGCAGGGCGCCTTCCTGAATCCCACGGAAAGACAGCGCGTCGTCAACTTCGTCAAGGAGAACAACGAGGCTTATTTCGACGACAGCGCGGCCGAATATATCGACCGCGACGGCGAGAGCGGCGGAGGGGGCGGAAGTTCCTTCGACGGCGACGGCGCCGACGTCAGCAAGCAATACATCCGCGCGCTTGCCACCGTCATCAAGGTAGGGCAGGCCTCCATCTCCCTCATCCAGAGGAAGTGCGGCGTGGGCTACAACCATGCGGGCAAGATCATCGAATGGATGGAGGCGATGGGCTATATCTCCGCCTTTGAAGGGGCGAAGGCGCGCACCGTCCTTCTCACCAAGGAAGAATTTGAAGCGAAGTACGGGAGCATCGATTGATGAAGAAGGTCTTCGGCATGATCTCTTTGGGGTGCGATAAGAACCGCGTAGACGGCGAGCGCCTCCTCGGAGAGATCGCGCGGCACGGTTGCCGCATCACAGACGATATTGCCGAGGCGCAGGTCCTCATCGTCAACACATGCGCCTTTCTGAATGCCGCGCGCGATGAATCCATCGCCGCCGTTTTGGAGGGGAATTCCTTCCGCAAGAAGGGGAAGCTCGAGAAGATCGTCGTTACGGGGTGTCTTCCCGAAAAATTCGCAAAAGAACTCTTCCCCGCCCTCACGGAGGGGGATGTCTTTCTCGGCGTGAACGACGTCTCCGCCCTCTTTCCCGCCCTCGAACGCTCCTATGCGGAGGGCAGGGTGAACGCCGTCGGCGCGGGGGACGGAAAGCTCTACGGGCGGCTCGTCTCGACCATGCCCCACCTCAAATATCTCAAGATCGCCGACGGATGTTTCAACCGCTGCACCTATTGCCTCATCCCCAAAATAAGGGGGAGGTACGTCTCCTACCCCATGGAGGACCTTCTCGAAGAGGCGCGCTCGCTCGGGGAGACGGACGAGCTCGTCCTCATCGCGCAGGATACGACGCGCTACGGCGAGGACCGCGGCAAAAATCAATTTGTCGAACTCATCAAAAAACTTTCCGAACTTGACAATATCTGTCATATTCGTCTGCTATACTGTTATCCGGAAGTCATCTCGGACGATCTTATCCGCGAGGTAAAGGAGAACCCCAAGGTCATAAAGTATCTCGATATTCCCCTCCAGCACTCCGAGGACCGCATCCTGAAACTCATGGGAAGAAGGAGCAGGAAGGAGGAGATCCGTTCTCTCCTCAAAAAACTTCGCGCCGAGATCGAAGGGATCGCGATCAGGACGACGTTCATCGCGGGCTTCCCCTCCGAGACGGAGGAAGAGCACAGAGCCCTGATCGCCTTTTTGGAGGAGGCGCAATTCGAGAACTGCGGATTTTTCGCCTATTCGCGCGAGGAAGATACGCCCGCCTATCGGCTCAAAGGGCAGGTGCACCCCTCCACGAAGAAGCGGCGGGTGCGCGAGCTCTATCGGGCGCAGGCGAAAATTTCCGCCAGAAAACTCGCAAACTATGTGGGGAGCACGCTCGAAGTCATCTGCGACGGCATCGATTACGAGAGGAGCTGTTTTGTGGGAAGGGCCTATTTTCAGGCCTATGAGATAGACGGTTCGGTGTTTTTCACGGCGAAGCGGGCGGAAGAGGGACGAAGGTACCATGTCCGCATCGACCGCGCGGAAGAATACGACCTCTTCGGACATGTTATGCCCGAAAACGGCGGGGAAGATCTCGATACATAAGGAGAAAGCTATGAATTTGCCCAATAAGATCACGCTTTTGAGGATCTGTATGATCCCGCTCTTTATCCTCTTTTTCTATTTGGAGGTCTCCGCGCTCAAGGGGTATAATTTCCTCATCGCGGCGATCATCTTCGTGCTCGCGGCTTCCACCGACGCTTTGGACGGCCACATCGCCCGCAGCCGCAACCTCGTCACCAATTTGGGGAAGTTTCTCGACCCCATTGCCGATAAAGTGCTTGTCTCGACGGCGCTCATCTTGCTTCTCACGCGGGGGCAGATCTTCGAGGTCTCCATCCTCTCGGGGTGGGGGCTCATCGCCGCGGGCATCTGCGTTGCCGTCATTCTCGCCCGCGAGCTCATCGTGAGCGGCTTCCGCATGATCGCGGCGGGGAGAAATCTCGTGCTCGCCGCCGATAAGCTCGGCAAGATCAAGACGGTCTTGCAGGACGTCTCCATCGCCGTCATCCTCGCGAGCATGCCCTTTGCGGGCGGCAAGGGCGGGAGGATCGTCGCCGTAGTCGGCGTATTTTTCCTCTTTGCGGCGACCGTCCTGACCGTGCTTTCGGGCATAAATTATATCCTGAAAAACAGACAAGTTTTGCGCGGCGGAGAGGAAGTTTAAGTGAAATACGCGGCAGTGGTACTTTATAATAAATTGAGCTCCGTCGGGATCGTGGATTTTTCCTCCGTGACCGACGCCCTGCTCGCGGGAGGGATCTTTTTGGACGAAGTGACCCTCCTTCCCTACGATGCGCCTTCTGCCGTCGGAACGGCTCTCGTGCGCCTCTCCTTGGACATGGATGGCATCTTTCTCGTCTGCGACCCGCCTCTCCTTCCCTCTGCGCGCCAATATATCGAGGCGGCGGCGGAGAAGAAATTTGAGGAAGAGTACATCATCGAGACAGACCGTTGCCTCTATGCCGTCCTCCCTTCGGGGAAGCGCGGAGAGGAGGAAGCGCGGCTCGAGGTCGTGCCCCGCATCGACGCGCGCAGAAAAAACAGCTATTTGAGGATGGTCCTCCGCACCGTCTCCGCCCCGCAGGAAAAACTGCGCGCGGCCATCTCGGCCGTCCGCGCGCTCGCGGAAGATAAATTGATCGTCCATGCGAGCGAGAAGTACGGAGCGGCGAGGGTGGAGCTCATCTACGACAGGGCGACGCCCAAGATGACGGCCGACGAGGCGACGCGTATTCTCGCGAGCGAACTTGCCGACTATCTCTATGCCATCGAAGACGTCTCGATCGCCGAACGGCTCGTGGAGGCCTTGAAGCTCCGCCGCATGACTGTCTCCGTCGCCGAGAGCTTTACGGGCGGGGGCGTGGGCCGCGCCATCGTGCGCGTTCCGGGGGCGAGCGCCGTCTATTTCGAGGGGTTGAACACCTATCACGCGCAGGCCAAGATCGAACGGCTGAACGTTTCGGAGGAGACGGTCGCCCAAAAGGGAACGGTCTCCGATGAGACCGCCTACGAGATGGCGGCGGGCCTCCTCGCAGGGGGACATTGCGATCTCGCCGTCGCCACGACGGGCGTCGCGGGACCCGATCCCGACGAGAAGGGAAATCCCGCGGGCCTCTTCTATATCGCCGTCGGCACCCGCGAGCGCGTCAACGTCTACCGCTATCAACTGAAGGGAACGCGCGAGAGCATCACCGAGACGGCGATCAACTACGCCCTCTTTCTCGCCTATCGCGAGATCAAGTGAGCGCGCTCGCATGAGAAATACAAACCTGTAAAAAATCAAAGGAGCATACCATATGAACGAAGACAAACTCAAGGCGTTAGACGCCGTACTCGCCCAGATCGAAAAGCAATACGGCAAGGGCTCTATCATGAAGCTCGGCGAGAACGCGGGCAATACCGATATCGAGGTCATTCCCTCGGGGTGTCTCTCCCTCGACCTCGCCCTCGGCATCGGCGGCTTCCCCCGCGGCAGGATGATCGAGATCTACGGCCCCGAATCGAGCGGCAAGACGACGGTCGCCCTCCACGCCGTCGCAGAGGCGCAGAAGATGGGCGGCATCGCGGCCTTCGTGGATGCAGAGCACGCCCTCGATCCCGTCTATGCGAAGAAACTCGGCGTGAACCTCAACGAGCTGTATGTCTCCCAGCCCGATACGGGCGAACAGGCGCTCGACATTGTGGATGCGCTCGTCCGCTCCTCGGCGGTGGACATCATCGTCATCGACTCCGTGGCGGCGCTCACCCCCAAGGCGGAGATCGAAGGGGACATGGGGGATAACCACGTCGGCCTTCAGGCCCGCCTCATGAGCCAGGCTCTCCGCAAACTTACCGCCATCGTCAACAAATCGAAGACGTGCGTCATCTTCATCAACCAGTTGCGCGAGAAGGTGGGCGTCATGTTCGGCAATCCCGAAGTGACCCCCGGCGGCAAGGCCCTCAAGTTCTATGCCTCCATCCGCATCGACGTCCGTAAGACGGATATTCTCAAGGATACCGAAGGTGCGGCGGGCAACCGCACGCGGGCGAAGGTCGTCAAGAACAAGCTCGCGCCTCCCTTCCGTCAGGCGGAATTCGATATTATGTACGGCGAAGGGGTCTCGCAGGAGGGGTGCGTCATCGACCTCGGCGTGCAGTACGACGTCATCAAGAAGAGCGGCGCGTGGTTCAGCTACAACGATAACAAGATCGCCAACGGCCGCGATAAGATGCGGCAGTTCCTCAAGGATAACCCCGAACTCATGGCCGAGATGATCGCGAAGATCAGGGCGGCGGCCAAGGGGGCTCCCGTCGACGAAGTAGCAGGTAGCGAGGAATAAGTTCACAAATTTTGTTTTGCGCGGGATTACGCTGTCAAAAAAGCCCCTTCTCCTTGCCTTGCTTGCTTCTCCGCGTTTTAACGGTAACCGAACCCCCACCACCGCCTAACGGCGGAGCCTCCCCCTTGGGAAGGGGGAAGCCCTACCCCTCTTTGAGGGGGAGGGTGTCGCCTTTGGCGACAGGTGGGGGAGCCCTTGTCGCCCCTGAAAGGGGAGATGTCACGCAAGTGACAGAGGGGTTAGAACCCTTTCCCCCGTTTCGCGGGTACTATACATCACTTATCGAAACCATCATGAAACATTTATTTTTGAAAGCGGCGGCGGCAAGCCCCGATCTGAAGGTAGCCGATCCCGCCTACAATGCAAAAAAGATTGTCGAGATCATCGCGGCGCAAAGGGAGAAGGGGACCGAGCTTCTGGTGTTCCCCGAGCTCTCCCTCTCGGGCTATACCTGCGGCGATCTCTTCCTGCAAAAGACGCTCCTCGACGGCTGTCTTTCTGCCCTCAAAACCATAACCGAGAGCACAAATGGGCATACCATGCTCGTGTTCGTAGGCCTTCCGATCGCCTATGAGGATAAGCTGTACAACTGCGCCGCGGCCATCTCGAACGGCAAAGTTCATGCCCTCGTCGCGAAGAGCTATTTTCCCAACCACAACGAGTTCTACGAGCTCCGCCACTTCTCGAGCGGAAGAGAGTTTTTGGAGGCAGGGGCAGTCCGCCTTTGGCAAGGCGCTTGGGCGTCCATATCCCCGAACGTCCTCATCTATGACGAAAAGCACCCCGAAGTGAAGGTGGGCTGTGAGTTGTGCGAGGACCTTTGGGTCCCCACCTCTCCCTCGATTTCGCACTGCAAGCACGGCGCGAGCGTCATCGTGAATCTTTCCGCCTCCAACGAACTCGTGGGCAAGCGCGACTATCGCCACACCCTCATCGCGGCGCATTCGGGCAAGAACCTCTGCGCCTATGTCTATTGCGGTGCAGGAGAGGGGGAGAGCGTCTCGGATATGGTCTTTGCGGGAAACAGCATGATCTACGAAAATGGCGCGTGCCTCGCGGAATCCGCTCCCTTCTCTGGGGAGGTGTGCGAAGGGGAGATCGACGTCGGCTTCCTTTTGAATGAACGCCGCCGCAAGACTTCCTACCGCAACTGCGACGGACCGCTCGCGGACGCGCAGGAGGAGTACGTCCAATGCCCCGCCAATTTCCTCTCGGACGCAGAAATCACCCTCCGCAAAGTGGATCCGACGCCCTTCGTCCCGCATGAAGAAGGGGAGCTTTTCCTCCGCGCCGAGAGCATTCTCGATATGCAGGCGCACGCCCTTGCCCGCCGCATTGCCCATACCCATGTCCGCCATGCGGTGCTCGGAATTTCGGGCGGCCTCGATTCCACGCTCGCCCTTTTGGTCGCCTGCCGCGCCTTCGATCTCCTGAAGAGGGGGCGCGAAGAGATCATCGCCGTCTCGATGCCCGGTTTCGGCACGAGCTTGAAGACCAAGAACAACGCCACCGCGCTCATGCAGGCCCTCGGCGTCACTTCCCGCCATATCCCCATCTCGCAGAGCGTGCTCCGCCATTTCAAAGATATTGGGCATGACCCCGAAGATTTGGGCGGCGCCTATGAGAACGCGCAGGCCCGCTACCGCACGATGATCCTGATGGACATTTGCAATGAGGAGAGCGGCCTCGTCGTCGGCACGGGGGACCTGAGCGAACTCGCCCTCGGCTGGTGCACCTACAACGGCGACCATATGAGCATGTACGCCGTGAACAGCTCCGTCCCCAAGACGCTCGTGCGCCATCTCGTTCTCGCCGAGGCAAAGCGGCTGGGCGGAAGAGCAGAGATCGTCTTGAAAAGCGTCCTTTCCACCGAGATCTCCCCCGAGCTCCTTCCTCCCGACGAAGGGGGGAATATTACGCAGAAGACGGAGGACATCATCGGCCCTTACGAGCTCAATGATTTTTATCTCTATGAATTTATGCGCCGCGGCGACGGCCCTGCCAAGACGCTCTATCTTGCCGAGCGGGCGTTCGGGGAAAAATATCCCCGCGAGGTGCTGAAGAAGTGGCTGGTCGCCTTCTACAGGCGGTTCTTTGCACAGCAATTTAAGCGCAACTGCGTGCCCGACGGCGTAAAGGTGGGCTCTGTCTCGCTCTCGCCCCGCTCCGACCTTCGCATGCCCTCCGATGCTTCCGCCGCGCTCTGGATAGAAGAAGCGGAAAAACTTTAACCTATTATAATAAGGAAAAAGGGGTGGGGAATTGACGCTTCCGCCCCTTTATTTTTTTGCAAAAAAAAATTTCAAAAAATGCCGCAAAACAGTTGACAGTCTTCCTTTTCCATGATAAAATCAATCATGTAGTTCGCAAATGCGAACTCATTTTTCGGAAGTGAGTTAGCAATAGCGAACAAATTTTATGGAGACAAGTTCGCCATTGCGAACTCCCGAGCGGAGCGGGCGAACGTAAGGAGAAAAAATGCCGCTCATTCTTGCGCCCTTGGGGCAGGAAGTCAAGATCGTCAAGATCTCCCTCGATGAGAAGACGAAGAAGCACCTCTCTAATTTAGGTATCCTCGAGGGGGCGGAGATCACCGTCCTCTCCGCGAGCGGGGGGAGCGCCGTCTGCCGCGTGAAGGAGGGCCGCCTCGCCCTCGATAGAAATGTCGCTACGCATATCTATGTGGCGTAAGTTTGCGGAATGAGGGAGACGCAGGGGAACGCGGGGAATGCGTCATCCTGAGCCGCATTATAATAATGAAAACCGAGAGCGTATCCTCGAAGGATCCCCTTAATGAAAACGCTGACTTCGTACTTCTGGATTCTTCGGAGAGTTGCTTTCCCGCATACATTATTATTGTTCGGCTCAGAATGACGCGTTTACCACCACCCACTGCTTCCCTGTCGCCCCTGCAAGGGGAGATGTCATCTTGGCGACAGAGGGGTTTAACCCTTTCCCCCACTAAGTGGGTACTTTCCCTTTCAAGGACAGCAAGGGCGCGGTGTGACGAGCCTTTGACCGCGTTCATTAGTACCATGTCCGCGGCCGCCCCTTAATTTTCATACATCATCCCATCATAAAACCATTTTGGAGGTATACAAAAATCACATGGCAAAGCAAAAACTGCTTTCCGAGTTCTCCATCGGCGAGAGCGGGGTCGTGAGGACCGTCTCGGGCGAAGGGAGACTGAGAAGAAGACTCTTCGACATGGGCGTCACGCCCGGCGCGGAAATTCTTCTCCGCAAAAAGGCGCCCCTCGGCGACCCGCTCGAAGTCACCATCCGCGGGTATGAGCTCACCCTTCGCAAGACGGAGGCCGAGCTCGTCACTATGGAGGTGAAGAAATGATGAAGTTTGCCTTGGCGGGAAACCCCAACTGCGGTAAAACGACGCTCTTCAACCTTCTCACAGGCTCTACCGCATACGTCGGCAACTGGCCGGGCGTAACGGTGGATAAGCGCGAGGGGACGTATAAACGGGGGGAAGAACCCGTGAGGATCGTCGATCTTCCCGGCATCTATTCGCTCTCTCCCTACACCCCCGAGGAGGTCATCTCCCGTAACTTTATTCTGGACGAAAAGCCCGCTTGCGTCATCAACGTCGTCGATGCGACCAATCTGGAGCGCAACCTCTATCTCACCACACAACTGATGGAGATCGACGTCCCCGTCGTCATCGCGCTCAACATGATGGATACCGTCGAGCGGAGCGGCGACGAGCTCGATGCGAAGGAACTCGAAAAGAAGATCGGCGTGCCCGTCGTCGCCATTTCCGCATTGCGCTCTTCGGGCATCAAAGAGCTCATGGACAGGGCGATCTCGGCCGCAAAAGAGCCCCGCGCAGGGGTGAGCGTTCTGCACGATTCCCCCCTTGCCCACCTCGTGCGCGATGTGACGATCGCCTTGAAGGGCGCAAAGGTGGAGGCCCCGCTCTTCCACGCCGTCAAGCTCGCCGAGATGGACGAGATCGAAGTGAAGATGCACCCCGAACTCGTCAAAATGGTAGACGAATTCAAATCCACCTTCGAGGACGATACCTTCGGAAGCGACCTCGAGGCCGTCGTCGCAGACGCAAGATACAAATACATTGCGGCCAACTATTCCTCGGCCTACAAAAAGAGCGGCGGCGCGGGCGAAAAACTTTCGCGTTCGGATAGGGCGGATAAGGTTTTGACGCATAAAATATGGGGTATTCCTATCTTCATCGTCATCCTCTTCGCCATCTTCCACCTGACGTTTGCCGAAGATCTCTTCTACATAGGAGGCATTGCGAACCTTGCGGGGAAGCCTCTCCCTACCCTCGGAGAGCTCGGCCTCGATCCCGATAACGTCGGGGTACAGCTTCTCGCCTGCTTCTACGACGGCGCAGTCTTCTCCCCGGGCGTCATCTTACAGAATATCATGGGCTGGCTTACGGGGCTCGTCGGCATGGGGCTCGACGCCGCCTGTGCGCATGCGCCCGCTTGGGTGGGCGGCCTCGTCGTGAGCGGCGTGTGGGAAGGGCTCTCCGCTGTTTTGAGCTTCATCCCGCAGATCCTCGTCCTCTTCATGTTCTTCTCCATTCTGGAAGATTCCGGCTACATGGCGCGTATCGCCTTCATCATGGATAGGATCTTCCGCCGTTTCGGCCTTTCGGGCAGGGCGTTCATGCCCATGATCATGGGCTTCGGCTGTTCCATTCCCGCCATGATCAATACGCGGACGCTCGCCGACGACAACGAACGAACGAGTACGGTGCGCGTCATTCCCTTCTTCTCCTGCGGGGCAAAACTGCCCATTCTGACGGCCGTCGCAGGGGGGATCTTGGGAGCGGCAGGCACCCCCATGGTCGATCTCATCGTGCTTGCGATGTATCTCTTGGGCATGATCGTTGCGCTCTCGACCGTCATTCTGATGCGCGCAACGACGATGCGCGGCGAAGTGCCGCCCTTCATCATGGAGCTTCCGCCCTACCATCGGCCGCTCTTCAAAGGGCTGATGATCCACCTTTGGGATAAGCTCAAACATTTCGTGAAGAAGGCGTTCACCATCATCCTCGCCTCGACCATCGTCATCTGGTTCCTCTCGCACTTCTCGTGGGATTGGCACTATCTTGCCGACGAACAGATGGCAGACAGCATCCTCGCGAGCATCGGAAAGCTCATCCAACCCATCTTCACGCCGCTCGGCTTCGGTTCGCAACTCGGAAGAACGGCAGGTTGGGTGTTCGCCGTCGCCGCCATCACGGGGCTCGTTGCGAAGGAAAACGTCATCGCGACCTTCTCGGTACTTTGCGCGACCATCGCATCGGGGCTCGGGTTCGGCTTCGAGGCCACCGAAGAGGGCGTGAACGAAGTCATGTTCCTGATGGGGCAGACGGGCATCACCATCCCCGCGCTCATCTCGTTTATTGCCTTCAATATGCTCACCATTCCCTGCTTCGCGGCATGCGCCACGGCAAGGGCGGAACTCCCCAAGGGGAAGTTCAAATGGACGCTTCTCTTCTGGATCGCAACTTCCTACTTCGTCTCCGCGGCGATCTATCTCATCGGCAGTTGGTGGTGGACCTTGTTCCCCATTCTGGCCGTCGTCGCGGCGGGCATCACGGGTATCGTGTTCTGGAACAGAAAACATCCCTTGAAGAAAAACGAAGCACCCATGTCTGAAGGTGACGCCCTCGAAGAGGCGGCGATCTCCTCGGACGACAAGGAGAATAAACTATGACTTGGTGGGAGATTTTGATCGTCATCGCCGCGGCGGGGTTTGTCGTCGCCGTCGCCGCCTTTTCCATTCGGCGCAAGATGCAGGGGAAGAGCTCGTGCGAAGGTTGTAGCGGCTGTTGCTCCTCCTGCCACATGTGCCACCCCAAAACCGAGGAAAAGAAGGACCCGCCCGCGTCATCCTGAACCGCCTAAACACACCTCATTCATGCCCCCTCCCGAGGAGGGGGGTAGGGGGGTGGGGCGAGTACTCGTGTCATTCCGAGGGCGTAGCCCGAGAGAATCCCCTCATACGAAGTCCGTTGCCCTCTCCCGAGGGGTGAGTGTCACGCTACGGGCGTGACGGAAGGGGTGTCATGTTTCAATCGACACCCCCTCAGTCTGCAAAGCAGACAGCTCCCCCTCGAGGGGGAGCCAAGACACCTTTTTTCGTTCATCCAATCTCCATAAAATCTTAAAGCAAGGCGGGCGCCGAATGGCGCCCGCCTTGCCGTATATCTATATTTGGCTCAATTATTCCATTGCCTTGAGGGAGGCGTTCATGTCGATCTTGACGATCTTCCGCCTGAGGAGAAGGGTCGCAAGGAAGGTGAAGAGAAGGGACATCACGGGCGCGACGAGCCA
The DNA here is from genome assembly GCA_947598205.1 of uncultured Clostridia bacterium. Taxonomy (GTDB): domain Bacteria; phylum Bacillota; class Clostridia; order Christensenellales; family Borkfalkiaceae; genus Gallimonas. The sequence goes on along the minus strand of CANQFB010000004.1, from coordinate 82,387 downwards.
TACATACACGTTGATCCCGGCGACCGTGCCGAAGGAGAGCAGGCTGAAAATGAAGGTAAGCAAAACAACGCCGAAGGGGATGCCGAGCACGATCCCGATCGCGCTCGTGATATAGATCTCGCGGTAGACGTAGAGCGTCACTTCCTTATCGTGGTAGCCGAGCACCATCAGGGTGGCGAGTTCGCGTTCCCGCTCCGAGATGTTGATATTCGTCAAAGTGTAGATGACGACGGCGTTCAGAAGGGCGGCGAATACGAGCACGACGATTGCGACGACGATCATCGCAAACGTCCCGATGTCTTGGAAGATACAGCAGTCGAGCACGGCGAGCCCCGCGAAGACGAGGGCGGTCGAGGCCATGACGGATACGACCGTCATGATAAAGCGCATCTTGAAGCGGAGCACGTTGCGGAGCGTCGATTTCATCTTGAAGGGGATGCGCCGCCACAGGGCGGGAATGCGCTCGAAGATGACCTTCTTTCCCGGCCTCGGCGACTTGGGGCGAAGGAGGTTGGCGGGGCGCTCGCGCATCTTCCGAAGCCCTGCGATGACGGTCGCCGCAAGCGTTGCGACGAGAATGACGCTCGCCACGATCATGAAGAAGGCAAGCGACACATGGGCGGGGAAGGCGGGCATCGTAAAGTTCCAATTAAAGTTTACGTAGATGACGTACGAAAGCCCCATGGCCGCGAAGTACCCCCCGACGGCGCCGATGAGCGTGCCCACGAGGGCGAAGAGAAGATACTTCGTGAGGATCTTCGCGGGGGAATAGCCGAGCGTCATCAGGCAGGCGATCTGTGAGCGTTCCTCATCGAGAAGGCGGGTCATCGTCGAGAGCACCACGAGGAGGGTCACGAGCACGAACACGACCATGAGGACGTAGCCGATCATCTCGATCTTATCCATATAGGCGTCGTACGATTCAAAGGTGAAGTTCTCATGGAGGGTCAAAACCGCCGTCGTCGGCGTCTCTCCCGAAAGTTCTTCCGCGAAGAGCTCTTCGATCTGTGCTTTCTCCGTCTTTAAGATCTGTTCATATTTCGCGTCGAACATCGTCGCCCCGACGTCGCCAAGGTGCGCCTTGAGCGCAGGCGAGGAGATATAGAGGCTGTTTGCGGGGAAGGCGACCTTCTGCCCCATAACGTCAAATTTTTGCCCCGTTATGTAGAATATTGCGCCGAGATCCTCGTATTCGTCCTCTTTGCCCTCGACCTTTGTCGTGCTCGGATCGTCGCGCACCGCGAGATGAATGGGATTTTGGACGACGCGCGTGACCACATAGGTATATTTTTTATGATCTTCGAGCTTGCCGAACGGGGTATCGACCGTCGTATCGACTTCGGCGGAGAAGGTATCCCCGAGGCGGAACCCGCAAAGCTGTTCGGTCGCGCGTTCGACGGAGATCGGGATAAGCCCTTCTTCGAGAGGCTCCGTGCTCTCTTCGAGTACAGACGGGCTGTTTTGGCCGAAGAGGGCCTCGTCGCTGTCGTAGAAATACGCCCGCACGACGCCTGCCTCGGCAAGCCCATCTCCCGCGAACGTCACATTGAAGACGACGGACATGCCGTTTTGCTCATTGGTTTGGGAGAACGTTTCCCCCGCGAGAAAGTCGATCATGCCGCCCGTTTCGACCTCGAAGCCAAGCTCTCCGAGCGCATCTTTCTTATCCGAAAAATCGCCATCCCCGCGCACGATAAAATCGCTCACGTTATCTTTTTTGTAGATCTCGCCGAGCGCATATTTCATCTTGTCCGTCGACATGCCGATGCCCGCCGAGAAACCGACGGAGAGCACCACCATGAGGAACACGGAGATGAGGCGGGTCGCATGCCGTTTGAACATGCGCGCAAATGTTTTCAGGTACGTCTTCACCACTCGATCTCCTCAATGGGGGTAGGATGCTCGTTGACCTCGATATTCTCGATGACACCGCTCTTGATATGGATGACCTTATCCGCCATATCTTTCAGGGCGGCATTGTGCGTGACGATGATGACTAGCCGTTTTTGCTCGCGCGAGAGGTCGTAGAGAAGTTTCAGAATTTTTTTGCCCGTCTCATAGTCGAGCGCGCCCGTGGGTTCGTCGCAGAGGAGCAGTTTGGGATTCTTCGCGACGGCGCGGGCGATGGAGACGCGTTGCTGTTCTCCCCCCGAGAGCTGGGCGGGAAAGTTGTTCATCCGCTCTTCAAGCCCAACCTGCGTCAGAATTTCCTTGGGATCGAGGGCATTTTTGCAGATCTCGATGGCGATCTCCACGTTCTCGAGCGCCGTGAGGTTGGGCATGAGGTTGTAGAATTGGAAGACAAATCCTACGTCGTTTCTTCTGTATTCTGTGAGACCCTTGCGGTTCAGCGCGGTGATCTCCTTGCCGTCCACCATGATCTGCCCTTCGGTGGCGACGTCCATGCCGCCGAGAAGGTTCAAAAGGGTGGTCTTTCCCGCGCCCGAAGAGCCGAGCACGACGACGAATTCGCCGTCTTCCAAATCGAAAGAGACGTCCTTTAAGGCGTCTACCGAAACGCTCCCCGCGCTATACCGCTTGCCCACGTTTTTCAGGGTAAGATAGCTCATGATATCCTCTCAAAAATATATCATATCCATTATATCATAATTTTCTGAAAATGCAACTTGTCGCGCCCTGAAAAATGTGTGAACAGCGTCATGTTTTTTTATGATGGGAAAGAAAAATTGCGGGAGGAAAAAATTTCCGAAACCTGGCAAAAAGCATTTGACAAGCGCGGGGACAGTCTGCTATAATACATAAGAAATAAGTGCTTCGGCGAAGGAGGGTTGAATATGTCCACAATCAGGGTCGGCGAAAACGAGAACCTCGAATCTGCGCTCCGCAGGTTTAAGAGAAAGTGCTCGCGCGATGGCATCATCGGAGATCTCCGCAAGAAAGAGTTCTACGAGAAGCCCTCTGTGAAGAAGCGCAAGAAGTCGGAAGCGGCGAGAAAGAGAAGCAGAAACTAATCGAAGATCCGTAACGGAAGTTACGGATTTTTTTGTGCGAAAAAAGTCGGATAGGGTAGAAAGGAGCATAATTATGGAACGCAGTCTGAAAGCGCTTGCAAAAGAGGCAAAGCGGCGGATGAAGAAGGGTTTTTGGAAGGAGTGCGAGGAAAAGCTCGCCTCCGAGCGCACCCACGCCAAGGAGCAGGGCATCAACGAAAGCAAGCTCGAGCGGTACTTTCAGGAGAAGGTGGCATCCTCCATCAAGGGGGAGGCTTCCGATGAGTTTTACGAAAAAGTCAAGAACATGCTCCTTACCGAGGGCGAAGTTTCGGATGCGATCGGGAGGCTCACCGATAAAAATTACTATGCGACGCTCTCCTATGCCGAGAGGCAACGTTATAATTTAGAGCTCTCCGAGAGGTATCTCGCGGCCCTCGAGCGGTTCAAGCGGGAGTATGAATTCGAGCTCAAAGGGCGGACTTAACCGAAGACCCTCCCGTTTGCCGCGCAGAGGATCTTCGGGGAAATTCTCCGCCGAAAACCGCGGCCCAACGCTTGAAAAGAACATACCTTTATGTTATAATAAAGGGGTATGGAACTTTTGGAAGAATTGAACAGCGAACAGCGCCTGCCCGTCCTCGATACCGAGGGCGCGGTTTTGGTGCTTGCGGGAGCGGGGAGCGGGAAGACGCGCGTCCTCATCTCCCGCATCGAATATCTCGTCGCGGAGAAGGGCGTCTCTCCCGAGAACATTCTCGCCATCACCTTCACGAACAAGGCGGCGGGGGAGATGAAGGAGCGGCTCGACCGCGTGACCGAGACGAGGCGCATGTGGGTGTGCACCATCCACTCCATGTGCGTGAAGATCCTCCGTCTCTATGCAGAGCGAAGGGGGCTGAAAGAGAATTTCTCCATCTATTCCGAACAGGAGCGGGCGGCCGTCATCAAACAGGCCTTCAAGGAATGCGGCTATGACGATGAGGACATCCTCAAATCCGCCAAATATCATATCTCCAACGCCAAGATGCTCGGCCTCTCCCCCGAAGAATATGGGAAGAAATACCGCTTCGAGCGCAATATCGAGGCGTCGATGAAGATCTATCAGAAGTACGACGCCCACCTCAAGATGAACAACGCCCTCGATTTCGACGACCTGCTCACCGAGACGCGCGCCCTTCTTTCCGCCGACGGCGACGCGCTCTCCTATCTCTCGGGGCGGTTTTACTATATCCACGTCGACGAATTTCAGGATACCAACGCCGTGCAGTTCGACATCATCAAACTGCTTTCGACCGTGCACGGGAACATCTTCGCCGTCGGCGACGACGACCAGAGCATCTACGGCTGGCGGGGGGCGCAGATCGAGAATATTCTGCACTTCGAGAGGAGCTATCCCGCGGCCAAGGTCTATAAACTCGAGCGCAACTACCGCTCGACGGGGGCCATTCTCGAGCTCGCCAACGCCTCCATCGCCCACAATTCCCACCGCAAGGGGAAAAAACTCTGGACGGAGGCGCCCAAGGGGGAGAAGCCCGTCTATTTCGAGGCCGACGAGGAGCTGGGCGAGGCCCTCTACTGCGCGCGGACCATCTCCGAACTGCGCTATCGCGGATATAAGCTCTCCGATTTCGCCGTCCTTATGCGCATCAACGCCTTGACGCGCGCCTTCGAGCAGGAATTCACCAAATACGGCATCTCCTATAAAGTCTTCGGCGGCTTCAAATTCTTCGAGCGCAAGGAGATCAAAGACGTCCTCGCCTATCTTCGCCTCATCTCCAATCCCTTCGACAGCGAAGCCTGCCTGCGCGTCATCAACGTGCCCCGCCGCGGCATCGGCGATAAGACGGTGGAAGCCCTCCTCTCCTATGCCGAAAGGGAGGATGCCTCCGTCTATGATGCGGTGCTCGATGCGGACATGCTCCCCTTAAGTGCCGCCGCGAAGGGCAAACTGAAGGAATTCGGGAGCTACGTCAAAGAGCTCGTCGCCCTCTCGCAGACGTTGCCCGTCGACGCCCTCGTCGATCATCTTCTCAAGACTTCGGGCATGTACGAAATGTATGCGGGCGAATCGGACGAGAACGCCGCAAAACGCGCCAATCTCGACGAATTCAAAAACTCCGTCGACGAATATGTGCGCATGAACGGCGAGGCCTCCCTCTCGGAATATCTCCAGCAGGTCAGCCTCTATTCGGATACCGACGAGATGGACGACGGCGACTATGTGACCATCGCCACCATCCACGCCGTCAAAGGGCTCGAGTTCCGTTGTGTCTTTTTGGTGGGGCTGGAAGAAAACGTCATGCCGACCTCCCGCGCCATCGACGAGCGCGACGGCCTCGAGGAGGAGAGGCGGCTCATGTACGTCGCCATCACGCGGGCACGCGAAAAGCTCTACCTCACCCGCTCGGTGAGCCGTTATCTCTACGGCAGGCGGGAGCCCACCGTGCGTTCCCGCTTTGTGGAGGAGCTCGCGGGCGTGCTCGATCTTCCCAAGGCCTCTTCGGGCTATGGTCGCTATCAGGGAGGCTACGAGGCGGGCACGAGGCGGTTTTCCTCTTATTCGGGGCGCACCTTCCAGAGTTCGGCGGTGCGGCGCATCGGAAGCTATACAGAGGGGAAAGAGGAGGATGTTTTTGGGACCTTCGGCGGCGAAAAGAAGCCGCCCATGAGCTTTTCGAGGGCACCCATGTCCGCGGTTACCCCGCCGGAAACGCCGCGGCGCGATACTTCGGGATATACCGTCGGGGCGCGGGTGCGCCATGCCCGATTCGGCGAGGGGACGGTCATCGCGGTGCGCGGGCAGGATAAAAATCTCATCATCACCGTCCACTTCCTCACGGTGGGGAACAAGGACCTCGCGGCCGCCCTTGCGCCGCTTGAAATTTTAAGTTAAGCCATTCCCGAAGGGAAAGGGGAGAAGAATATGAACGATACCGAGCGCATGCGCGCACTCATCGAAACGCTCAACAGATGGGCCTATGAATACTATGTTCTCGACGCGCCGAGCGTCCCCGACAGGGAGTACGACCGCCTCTACGACGAACTCAAAGAGCTCGAGCGCGAGACGGGGACGGTGCTGGCCGATTCCCCCACGCGTCGGGTGGGGGGCGAACCCGTAAAGGGCTTCGAGCGGCACACGCACATCTCCCGCCTCTACAGTCTCGATAAGGCCGTCTCGGAGGACGAGCTCGACGCCTTCTTCACCCGCGTCAAGAAGGCGGGCGACGCCACCTATACCGTGGAGTATAAGTACGACGGCCTCACCGTCTGCCTCACCTACGAGGGGGGAGAGTTCGTCCGCGCCACCACCCGCGGCAACGGCGTGGAGGGGGAAGACGTCACCGCGCAGGTCCTCACCGTGAAGAGTTTTCCCCTCAAGATCTCCTATCGCGGCGTGCTTGAAGTGCGGGGGGAGGCCGTCATCCGCCTCTCCGCCCTCGAAAAATATAACGCCGCCCATCCCGACGACCCCTTGAAGAACGCGCGCAACGCGGCCGCGGGGGCGATCCGCAACCTCGACCCCAAGGTCACCGCGACGCGCGATCCCGAGATCTTGTTTTACGACGTCAACTATATGAGCGAAGGGGAGCTTCCCTCGCAAGAGGAGGCGCAAAAGTTTTTGCGCCGCGAGGGTTTCAAACTCTATCCCTTCTTCAGGATCTGCCCCACGCCCGAGGCCGTGAAAGAGGCCGTCGACGAGATCGAAGTGGAGAGAAAACACATCGACTATCTCACCGACGGCGCCGTTATAAAAGTCAACGAAGAGGCCATCCGTGCGGACATGGGTGCCACCGATAAGTTCCCGCGCTGGGCGATCGCCTATAAATTCGAGGCCGAGGAAGCGGAATCTTCCGTGAAGAGAGTCTTCTGGCAGGTGGGCAGGACGGGCAAACTCACCCCCCTTGCGGAGATCGAGCCCGTCGAGCTCGCGGGCGCCACCGTCCGCCGCGCCACCCTGAACAACTTCGGCGACCTCACGAGGAAGGATGTGAAGGTGGGCTCCCGCGTCCTCGTGCGCCGTTCCAACGAGGTCATCCCCGAGATCTTGGGGGCGGTCTCCCACGTCGATGGGGCGACGCCCGTCGAAAAGCCCGCCGTATGCCCCTATTGCGGGAGCGCCGTAAAGGAGGTGGGGGCCAATCTCTTCTGCCCCAACGAGGCCTGCCCGCCCCGCGTGGTGCAAAAACTCACCCACTACTGTTCAAAAAACGCCGCCGACGTCGACGGCATGAGCGAGGCCACCCTGCAATTTCTGTTCGAGCGGGGGAAGGTGGCCCGCTTTTCCGATCTCTACCGCCTCACGCCCGAGAGCTTTCTCGATGAACTCGGCAAGCCCTTCGAGGGCTTCGGCGAGAAGAAGATCAAAAACCTCCTTTCCGCCATCGAAAGGAGCAAGCGCATCCCCCTCGACAGGTTTTTATACGCCCTCGGCATCGAGGGGATCGGGCGCGTTGCGGCGCGCGATCTCGCGGACCTCGGCAGTATCGAAAGGGTCGCCGCCCTCACCTTTGAAGAGCTGCTCGCCATGGAGGATGTGGGGGAAGTGACGGCCCGCTCCGTCCTCGCATACTTTGCCGACGAAGAGAACCGCGCCGAGCTTGCCCGCCTCGAAAAAGCGGGGGTAGAGCCCTTCGTCAAGGAGAAGATCTCCGTCGGCGTATTTGCGGGGCAGAGCGTCGTCTTGACGGGAACGCTTACCACCATGTCGCGGACGGAGGCCCAAAAACGCATCGAAGAGCTGGGCGGCGTGTGCCAAAGCGCCGTCTCGCAGAAGACGACGCTCGTCATCGCAGGCGAGAAGGCGGGCAGCAAGCTCCAAAAGGCGGCGTCCTTGGGGATCCCCGTCGTCGGCGAGGAAGAATTTCTCAAGATGTTGAACACATAAAATGTTCTCTGTGAACTTGGGTGAAACGTTTGACTTTATGCGCGCGCGTATGGTATAATTATTCAACGAAAGAGGGAGAAACGCTATGTTGAGCATGACGGGATACGGCAAAGGAGAATATAAGGCGGGCGGCATCGAGCTCACCGTCGAGGTGAAGTCGGTAAACAACCGCTTTTTGGACCTCTCCCTAAAGTGCCCGCGCATCTTTTTGGGGCTCGAAGAGCTCGTCCGCGGCATGGTGCGGGAGAGCATTTCCCGCGGCCATATCGATGTGTTCGTCACCCTCTCCGACCGCCGTGTGCGCGAGAAGACGTTGCACGTCGATCTCGACCTCGCCCGCGCCTATCTCGAGGCCGCATCACGGCTCAAAGAGGCTTTCCCCGGCGTAGCAGACGATGTGACGCTCTCCTATCTTATGCGCATCAGCGACGTTGTGCGCGAAGACGAAGAGGCCCTTTCGGCCGATGAAGAGCTCATATCCGCCCTCACAACCGCCCTCTCTTGCGCCCTCGCGGCACACAGGCAGATGCGCCTTGCGGAGGGGGAACGCCTGAAATGCGACCTTCTCTCCCGCATCGACGAGATCGCCCGCTTGCGCGGGAGCATCGCCCTGCGTGCGCCCCATGTCGCGGAAGAATACCGCGAAAAACTGCTTCTTCGCATCAAGGAGTATCTCGACGGCAAGGTGGAAGAGGCGCGCATCCTCACGGAGGCGGCCGTCTATGCCGATAAGTGCAATATCGACGAAGAGCTCACCCGCCTTTCCTCCCATATCGAGGAATTCCGCAAGATCGCAGAGACGGAGACGGTGGGCCGCAAGCTCGATTTCCTCATTCAGGAATTCAACCGCGAGTGCAACACCATCTGCTCGAAATCCAACGACCGTGCGATCACGAAGGACGCCCTCGCCATGAAGAACGAGATCGAAAAAGTCCGCGAACAGATCCAGAATTTGGAATAACATATGAGAAATTTGCTTTTTATCATTTCGGGGCCTTCGGGCGTCGGCAAGGGCACGCTCGTAAACCGTCTTTTAGCGCTCGATAGCCGTCTCATCGAATCGGTCTCCTGCACCACCCGTTCTCCCCGCCCCGGCGAGGTGGACGGCAGGGAATACTTCTTCATCTCGCGGAAGGAATTCCTCGCCCGCATGGAGAGGGGGGAATTCCTCGAGGCGGACGAACACTTCGGAAACTTTTACGGCACGCCCTTCCCCTTCGTGAAGGAACAGCTCAAGGAGAGATCGGTCATTCTGGAGATCGACGTCGTGGGCGGCGCGAACTGCAAAAAGCTCTTTCCCGAACAGACGATCCTCATCCTCATCGCCCCGCCTTCGGAGGAGGAACTCACGGCGCGGCTCGTCGGAAGGGATAAGACGACGGCGGAGGCGGCGGCATACCGTCTGAGCCGCGCGGCATATGAACTCGGCCAACGCGACCATTACGATTATGTGGTCGTCAACGATGATCTGGAGAGGGCGACAGGCGAGCTTCTCTCCATCATAGATAAGGAAATCAACAAGGATTGAGGTGAAGAAATGATCAACGAACCTTCGGTAGACGCCCTCATCAGAAAACTCGGTACCAACGAGGAGCCCATCTCCCGCTATGAACTGTGCGTCATCATCGCGAAACGGACGAGACAGATCATAGAGCAGATGCAGTCCGCGGGCGTGACGGAACTTCCCGGCAAGCAGAAAGAGATCGTCCTCGCTTGCAACGAGATCTTGAACGGCAAGTACATTGTCGCCAAAGACTGAAAAACAGCCCCGCATTCACGGGGCCGTTTTTTCACGGACGGTCGAATATGTATGCCGAAGTCATCGTAGACGTCGCCCATAGCGACGTCGATAAAATTTTCGATTATGCCTGCGACGGAAATATTTGCGCGGGCATGCGCGTCGCCGTCCCCTTCGGAAACGGGGTGACGACGGGATTTGTCATGCGCGTGAAGGAGAAGACGGACGTCCCGCCCGCCAAGCTCAAAAGGGTCTTGCGCGCAGAGGAGGAATTTCCTGCCCTCACGGAGGAATCCCTCCTCCTCGCAGAAAAGATCGCCGCGCGCTACCGCGTGCCCATGGCGCTCACCCTCCGCCTCTTCCTGCCCGCCGAGATGCGGACGGGGAAAGTGAGTTCGCGCCGACGCACCTTCTGCCGCCTTGCGGCCGATCTGCCTCCCATTCCCCCCCGCGCCAAGCAACAGCTCGCCCTCGTCGCCTTCTTGGAGGAGAACGGCGAGGCCGATTCCGCCCTTCTGCGGGAGAAGTTCGGGGGCGCTCTGAAGGCGCTCGAGGAGAGGGGCGCGATCCTCTCCGAGAAGAGACGCGTCTTCCGCGATCCCTACACGGGCAGTGCGGGCGAAGCGCCCTCCCGCACCCTCACGGACGGCCAGCTTCTCGCCGTGCAAAAGGTGCATGCGACGGATAAAACGGTCTCCCTCCTCCACGGGGTGACGGGGAGCGGGAAGACGGAGGTCTATCTCTCCCTCATCGCCGACGCCTTGAAGGAGGGCAAGACGGCCATCTTTCTCGTCCCCGAGATCTCTTTGACGCCGCAGATGCTCTTCCAGCTCCGCGCCCGCTTCAAGAGCAAGGCCGCCATTCTGCATAGCGGACTTACGGCGGGGGAACGGTTCGACGAATGGGTGCGCCTGCGCGAGGGTGAGGCCCGCATCGCCATCGGGGCGCGTTCCGCCATCTTCGCCCCCGTCGAGAACGTGGGCGTCATCGTCATCGACGAGGAACACGACGGAAGCTACTCCTCCGAGAGTTCCCCGCGCTATAATACCTTCGATATCGCGCGTCTGCGCGCGGACTACAACGGGTGCAAATTGGTGCTCGGAAGCGCAACGCCCTCCGTCGAGACTTACCGCCGCGCAAAGGCGGGGGAGTTTGAACTCATCGAACTACCCGAGAGGATCAACGCGAGACCCATGCCCGAGGTCCATATCGTCGATATGCGGCGCGAGGTGCGCCGCGGCAACCCTTCCGCCTTCTCCTCCCTTCTGCGCGAGAGGCTGCAAAAATGCCTCGGCGAAGGCAATCAGGCCATCCTCTTTCTCAACCGCAGGGGCTATTCGCAGACGGTCATCTGCCGCGATTGCGGCTATGTCGCAAAGTGCGAAAATTGCGACGTCTCCCTCACCTATCACAGCGAGGAAGATTGCCTCAAATGCCACTATTGCGGAGCCCGCTATAAGATGCTCTCCGCCTGCCCGCAGTGCGGGGGGAAGCATATCGGATACGTCGGAACGGGCACCCAGCGGGTGGTCACGGAGCTGAAAAAACTTTTGCCCGCGGCCCGCATTCTGCGCATGGATATGGATACGACGGGGGGCAAAGAGGGGCACTTCAGGATCTTGAAGGAATTTGCGGAGCACAGGGCCGACATCCTCGTCGGCACGCAGATGGTGGCCAAGGGGCACGATTTCCCGCAGGTCACGCTGGTAGGGATCCTCGATGCGGATATGAGCTTGCATTTCCCCGATTACAGGAGCGGGGAACGCACCTTCCAGCTCGTCACGCAGGTCGCGGGAAGGAGCGGACGGGGCGGCGAGGCGGGCGAAGTCGTCTTGCAGACCTACGACCCCGAGAACTATATCCTCCGCTTTGCCGCCTCCTACGATTACGCGGGCTTCTACGCCCACGAGATCGCCATGCGCGAGGCGATGAGTTTCCCGCCGTTTGCAAAGATCGTCCGCGTCATGGTCACGGGAGACCGCGAGGAGGAGACCCTCGGGGCGCTTCGCGAGGTCTACAAGAAGTTGCAGATGCTCTATGCCGCCCATTCCGAGGATTTTCTCTTCTTCAACCGCATGCACGCGCCCATCAAGCGCATCAGGAACAAATATCGCTATCAGGTGCTCATGCGCCTTGCGGGGGGGAGTAAGGTCTTGCAGGAAATCTATGCCGCATGTTCGGCGTCCGACTATAAAAATGTGCTCGTCTATGTCGAGGAGAACCCCGGCAATTTGAGCTGAAAGAGGAAACTATGATCCGTGAAATCGTACAGGTGGGGGACCCAGTCCTCCGCAAAAAATGCGAGAGAGTGAGCCGGTTCGACAGCGCGCTCTGCACCCTTCTCGACGACATGAAGGAGACTTTGGAGGCCGCCGAAGGGGCGGGCCTTGCCGCTCCGCAGGTGGGCGTTCCCATCCGCGCCGTCGTTGTAAACGTCGATGAGGGATATTTTGAATTCATCAACCCCGTCTTTGTGTGGCAGAAGGGGGAACAGCGGGGGCCCGAGGGCTGTCTCTCCGTCCGCGGCAAGGCGGGCGACGTCGTTCGCCCCGCAAAGGTGAAGGTCATCTTTCAGGACCGCAAGGGCAACAAGTTCTCCCTCGTCGCGCGCGACTTCTTCGCCCGCGCCATCTGCCATGAACTCGACCATTTAGACGGCATTCTATATATCGACAAAGCGACGAATGTGCGCGATGAGGACTAAAGCTATGAAGATCGTATTTGCAGGCACGCCCGAATTCGCTTTGGAACCCCTTACCGCGGTCATGGGTGCGGGATACGAGGTCGCCGCCGTCCTTACCCAGCCCGATAAGCCGCAGGGAAGAAAGGGCGTTTTGACCCCCTCACCCGTCAAAGAAGAGGCCTTGCGGCTCGGCCTTCCCGTCCTGCAACCCGTAAAACTGCGGTTTGAATACTCCGCCCTCGCAGAGCTGAAAGCAGACCTTATGATCACCTGTGCCTATGGGCAGATCCTCACGCAGGAAGTCTTGGATCTCTTTCCCTTGGGCGTTTGGAATATCCACGCCTCTCTCCTTCCCGCCTACCGCGGGGCGGCGCCCATTGCCCGCGCCATCATCGACGGTTGCCGCGAGACGGGCGTCACCATCATGAAGACCGAGCTCGGGCTCGACACGGGGGATATTCTGCTCTCGGACCGCTGTCCCATCTATGATAGCGACGACTGCGGTACGCTCTCCGATCGTCTCTCCCGCTTCGGCGCGGAGCTCATCATCGAGGCGCTTTCCCTCATCGAAAGGGGAAACTATCCGCTCCAAAAGCAGGGCGAGGGGTTTGTCTGTAAGAAGGTTCAGCGCACGGAAGTGGATTTTTCAAAGAGCGCCCGCGAGGTATCCTGCCTCATCCGTGGTCTTTCGCCCGCTCCCTTCGCCTACGCGAGCGTGGGGGAGCTCACCCTGAATTTTTGGTTTGCCGAGGAGACGGACTGCGACGAAACCGCCCCTGCGGGAACGGTTATCGATGCTTCCCCCAAAGGGGGCCTTGTCGTCGCATGCGGCGAGGGCGCAGTGCGCATCTTAGAGCTTCAACCCGCAGGCGGACGACGGATGACAGCCCGCGACTTCTTGAACGGCAAAAAACTTACAAAGGGGATGAAGTTTGATATTCCTCGAACCGTATGAAGTCCTCTCGAAGGTCTATCGCGAGGGCGCGCATCTGAAGATCGCTCTCTCCGCGCTTCCCGCGGGGGAGAAGGGGCGCACAGTGAAGCTGTGCTACTCCGTCTTGGAGCACGACGGCTACCTTGATTTTTGCCTTGCAAGCATTGCGAAGAAGAAGCCGCAGGAGAGCCTTCGTCTCATCCTCAAAATTGCCCTTGCCGCCATGCTGTATGCGGACATGGTACCCCCCGTTGCCGTCAACGAGGCGGTCATGCTCGCGAAGCACATCGGAAAAGGCGGGGCGGCAGGCTTTGTGAACGCGAGCCTTCGCGCCTTCAAAAAAGAGAACGTTTTGCTTCCCGAAGGGGACGAAGGGCTTGCGATCGAGAGCAACTTTCCGCGCTTTGCGATAGACGCCCTTCGCAAGGAATACGGCGATCGCGTGCGGGACATCGTGCTCGCGAGAAGCCGCGGCGTGAGCGTGCGATTTTTGCGCGGCATGGAAAGCTATCTCGGACGCGAACATCTCGATACGCCCTTTGAACACGTGAAGATCTTCAAAAATTTTGTGCGGGACGAGGGGTTCGACCGCGGCGATTACACCTTCCAATCGGTGGGCTCCGTCGCCGTCTGCGAAGCGATCGACCCTTGCGAAAATCTCCTCGACGCCTGCGCCGCGCCGGGCGGGAAGAGCGTCCTTCTCGCCGAGAAATGTGCCCGCGTCACGGCGTGCGAGCTACATCCCCACCGCGTCGCCCTGATAGAGAGCTATGTCCGCCGCATGGGCGTGAAAAACGTCGAAGTTATGGAAAAGGACGCCACGGCGTTCGACCCCGCATGGGAGGGGAAATTCGACGCGGTGCTTTGCGACGTTCCCTGTTCGGGTCTCGGCACTGCCGCGGAGAATCCCGACCTTCCTTTGAGGAAAAACGAGGCCGCCATGTCCGAGCTCGAGGCGTTGCAAAGGGCCATCCTTGCAAATTGTTCGCGCTATGTGAAGGCGGGCGGCGCGCTCTACTATGCGACCTGTTCCATCCTTCCCGAGGAGAACGATGTTCCCGTCGGGGAGTTTTTGAAGGCGCATCCCGACTTTTCCGCCGAAGAGGTCTCCTCCCCGCTTCCGCATGAGAAGAAGACCTTCGGCGTCCAATTTCTGCCCGATCGCGCATTCGGCGCGGGCTTTTACATTGCAAAACTCGGGAGGAAGATATGAAGGAGGTCTTGCAAGATCTGAGCCTCGAAGAGCTCTCCTCGCTCGTATGTAACGCGGGCGGGAGGCCCTTCCGCGCCAAGCAGATCTTCGAGGGGCTCATGCAGGGAAAGAAGATCTCCTCTCTCCCCGTGCCGTCCGATCTTCGCAACCTTCTTCTCGAACGTTACGAAGACGAGCCCGTCAGGATCAAAGAGGTATTCCTTTCCAAAGACGGGACGAAGAAATTCCTCTTCGAGCTCGCCGACGGAAACCTGATCGAGGGCGTCCTCATGCACTATGAGTACGGAAACACGCAATGCGTCTCCACGCAGGTGGGTTGCCGCATGGGGTGCAAATTCTGCGCCTCGACGCTGAATGGGCGCGTGCGCGATCTCACGGCGGGGGAAATTTTAGGCCAAATCGCGGCCGTCAACCGCATGGAAGGGGGAACGCTCAAGGAGAGGGCGGTCACCAACGTCGTCCTCATGGGGAGCGGCGAACCCTTCGATAACTACGAAAACGTCGTCAAATTTTTGCGCAATCTCATTGCCGAAGGCGGGCTTCATGTGAGCGCGCGCAACATCTCCCTCTCCACCTGCGGGCTCGTGCCCGAGATGAGAAAGTTTGCGGATGAAGGAATTCCCCTCAATCTCACCGTCTCGTTGCACGCCGTCAGCGATGAAGAACGCCGCCGCACGATGCCCGTCGCAAACAGGTACACGATCGCCGAAATTCTCGAAGCGTGCGCCTATTATTTTGAGAAGACGGGCCGCCGCTATATCTTTGAATACAGCCTGATCGAGGGGGAGAACGCAGACATGGTACATGCGGAAGCGCTCGCCAACCTTTTGAAGGGTAAGCCCTGCCACGTCAACCTCATCCGATTGAACCCCGTAAAGGAACGCGATCTTTCGGGGACGGACGAGCGTACCGCACAGGCCTTTTTGAAGGCCCTTCTATCGCGCGGGATCTCCGCGACCCTTCGCCGAAGCATGGGTTCCGACATCGGCGGAGCTTGCGGCCAACTTCGGGCGCGGTATTTGAAAGGGGAATAAAATGCAAGTAAGGCTTCCCCCGCTTGCGGGGGAGGCTCCGCCATAGGCGGTGGTGAGGGAAGCCCTCATCCGTCACGGCTCTGCCGTGTCACCTTCCCCCCAAAGCGGGGAAGGCACAAGGAGGTCAATATGAACATCAAAATTGCGCCGTCCATTCTATCGGCCGACTTTTCAAAACTCGGCGAAGAGGTCGCCCTTCTCGAAAGATGCGGCGCCGACCTGATCCATTGCGACGTCATGGACGGAAATTTCGTGCCGCCCATCACCTTCGGCGCGCAGACGGTGAGGGCCATCCGCCCGCACACGCGCCTTCCCCTCGATTGCCACCTCATGACGCTCTACCCCGAGACGCACATCGAAGATTTCGTGAAGGCGGGCGCGGATATTATCTCCGTCCATGTCGAGGCGTGCGGCGAAAACACCCCCGCGGTCCTTCAAACCATTCAAAGCCGCGGCGTGAAGGCATGCGCCGTTCTGAACCCCGAGACGGGGGCGGAAGCGCTCTTTCCTGCCATGGAGATCGCGGACATGGTGCTCGTGATGAGCGTCCACCCCGGCTGGGGCGGGCAGAAATTCATCGCGGAAAGTCTCGAAAAGATCCGCGCTCTCCGCGCCCGCGCCGTGAAGATCGGCCGCCCCGATTTCGACATCGAAGTGGACGGCGGCATCACCGGGGAGAACGTGAAGGAGGTCATCGCGGCAGGAGCGAACGTCATCGTCGCGGGCAGTGCGATCTTTTCCTCTTCGGATAAAAAAGCGACCATCTCGAGGATGCGCGGATGAGCGGGGAGCGGAAACTTTTTGTCATCCTCCTCAACGGCGAGCCCTATAAAGGGGAGATTCCCGCCGAAAACGCCTACGTCCTCTGTTGCGACGGGGCATATTCATGGGCGAAGGGGAAGGTCAGGATCGACGAAAATCTGGGCGACTTCGACTCCCTCTTTGAGACGCCCGTCCCCGCGCCACTGGAAAAATTTCCCGCCGAAAAGGACGAGACGGACGGCGAGCTTGCCGTAAGCCGTGCCTTGGACATGGGCGCCACAGATCTCGTCTTCTACGGCGGATTCGGAGGCAGGGAAGATCACTTCCTCGGCAATCTTCATCTTCTCTATAAGGCAAAAGAGGCGGGCGCGGCGACCGCGTGCCTCGTCGGAAACGGCGTGCAAATTATCCTCTGCGGCGAGGGCGCACAAGGATTTTCCTGTAAGAGGGGGCAGACGATCTCGCTGTTGCCTTTCGGCGGCGACGCGCATATTATAGAGATGAGGGGGCTCAAGTACGCCCCGAAGGATTTGCGGCTTTGCTACGGCTCTACGCGCGGTATCTCCAATCTCACCGCGGACGAAGGGGAATTTTCCTTCCGCGTGAACAAGGGTCATGTGCTCGTCATCATCAACGAGGAGGTTGTATGATCGTCTGTATCAAACTGCCGAGATTACTCGGCTGTATCGTACGGCTTTTCTACAAGGGATGAAATATATCGATCTTCACTCGGACGCTCTCACCAAACGTGAGGGCGTCTTTCAGGTCACGAAGGATCTCTTGCGGGCGGGCGGCTGTTTCCTTCAATGCTTTGCGGCGTTCATCGAGGAAGAGGATCGCCGCTTTGAACGCGCCCTTGCCCTTTGCCGCCGTTTCGACGCGATGTGCGAAAAAGAGGGTCTGCGCCCCGTCAGACGCTTCTCCGACATCAAAGAAGGGAGCATAAATGCCCTTCTCACGGTGGAAGAGGGCGGGGCGGCGGAGGGGAGCATCGAAAAGCTCGAAAGGCTCTTCTCTTGCGGCGTGCGCATGATGACGCTCACATGGAACTCCCCCAATGAGATCGGCTTTCCGCACACCTCACCTTCGGACATGGGTGGGCTTACATCCTTCGGAAGGGCGTGCGTGGAGCGCATGTGCGCGCTCAAAATGTTGCCCGACGTCTCGCACGGAAATTGCCGCCTTCTTTTCGATACCGCGAAAATTTGCAGGGCGAAGGGCTTCCCTCTCGTTGCGAGCCATTCCAATGCCCGTGCGGTTTACTTTCACACCCGAAACCTGACCGACGAGGGCATCCGCACGATCGCAAACTGCGGCGGGGTGGTGGGGCTCAACTTCTATCAAAACTTTCTCTCGGCGGACGGGAGCGAAGGGGGACAGCGGGCCGCCCTGATTGCCCATGCGGGGCATATTCTGCGCGTCGGCGGGGAAGACGTCCTCGCCCTCGGCTCGGATTTCGACGGCGCACCCCCGAACCCCTATCTTCCGAACGCCGCCCATGTTCCCAAACTTCTTTTTGATTTGGAGAAAACCTTCGGCGGGCGCATTGCCGAGAAGATCGCCTATCGAAACGCCCTCCGCGTCTTTGAGAGCCTCGGCTGAAACAAACTGCACGAAAAAAAGAACGGCAACTGTGCCGTTCTTTTTTTCGGGCCTTGAGGGCTTTATGCCTGCTTGGGAAGATTGCGCTGTGTCTCGCCGTTGACGGTGAGGGAGACGTTGGAAATGTTATCGGCGGGGTCCTCCCACGACTGCGTCTTTTGAATGGAACCCGTGATGCCGTCCGCAGTGAAGGAGATCGTTCCCGATGCCTCGTCATATCCCGTGACCGTTACGGTGACGTCGGTATACGTCCCGAAACTGATCTTGATGTTGGTCCCGTCGATGACGACCTTATATCCGTCTCTCTGGTAAGTGCCGTTCCAGCCTTCGGGAAGGGTGATCGTCCCGCCCTCTTCTTTGGCGGTGAAGGTGTAGGTGTTGGAGCCCATGGTGGCGGTGAGCGTCTGTGCCGCGGCGTCATAGACGAGGGTATAGCCGCCCGTGCCCCACACGATGGTCGTCTTGCCGTCTTCCGTCGAGACCGCCGTCACATCGCCCGTGAGGGGGAAGAAGGTGGTGAGCGTCACGGTGTACTTTGTGAGAGCGATCTTCGCCGCATCGCTTACCCATTCAATATCGAGGATCTCCTGCGGGATCTCGGTGAGCGTGACCTCCTCGAGGGTGAAGGCGACCGTTCCCGAAGGGCTCGTCATGCCCGTCTCGTCCGTGGGATCGGCGACCCCGACGTTGATGGTGTAAGTTTTCCCTTCGTCGAGGCGGAAGTTGACCGTTGCGTCTACCGCTCCCATCCACTCGGAGAGGACGTTGTGCCCCGTCTCATCTTCGATGGAGATCATGGCCTCGCAGTTTTCCGCGCTTACAGCGGTCACGGTGAGCTGATACATCTTGGTCTCGGTCACGGTGACGGTGAAGAATTTTCCCTCGACCGTCGTATTCTCCGACCATGTCCTCGTTGTAAGATCATCTTGCGTGAGCGGGATGGGGTTGCCCTGCGTGCCGGGGGAGCGGTCGGGGTGATTTCCTTCGGTGAAGAGGAAGACGCTCTCATCCTCTCCATTCCCCCAAGCGAGGAGGAGGGATGCGCCGTTTTCGGGGAAGGACATGGTGTAATCCTTTCCGCCGAGCGTGAAGAGATAGCCGCCGTTGGTATCCGCGAGCCCGAGTTCGATCTTCGTCCCGTTATAGGTGACCGTCCACGCCCCGTCCGTCTTTGTGAGGACGACGGTGTGCACAGGCCCTTCAGCTTCGGGGACGTCTGTCCACGTGCCCGCATAGCTATCGGGAATGGAAAGCTCCGTCTCGGTGATCGTGATGGGCAGATCGCCGCCCACGGCTTGGGCGCGGAAGTCCGCAAAGCGGAAGCTGTACGTCGTGCCCGCCTTGAGCTGGAAGGGATAGGACTCCGCCTTGATATTCCAGAGGGCGATGGGATGAAGATGGTCGCCGTTCGCCGCGATGTTCACGTCTACGATGAAAGAATCTTCATAGGTGAGGGTATAGATCGCCGTCTCCGTCGCCGTGTAGCTGTAGTAGACGTAAGCAGTGCCCTCATCATCCGCATAGGCGGGAAGTTTCACCGTCTGCGCGCCCGCGAAGGGGGAGGCGAAGAGGTAGGGGTTTGCGAGGGTGCCGTCGGGCGGCGCCAGAAGTTTGATGGTGATAGAAGTTTTTTCTGCCGTGAGAAGATTTTTAGGACCGTCGACTTCGTTTTCGTAGATGAGCCCTTGGGGGATCCCCCCGAGGATATGCACTTCGTAAGAGGCCGCGGGCGCTTCGATGACGATCTTGCCCTGCGCATCCGTCGTCTCTTCCCCGCCGTAGCAGCTGCCGCCCGTATCGCCGACGGTGCAGATCTGGACGATCGCGCCCTCGACGGGTTCGTCCTTATCGTCGACGACGGTGATGGTGTAGGAGACCTTTTGCTCCTTCTCCACGGGGGTGAGAGCGATGGTCACATCGGGGTGAGCCTCCGACACGGTGGCC
This sequence comes from uncultured Clostridia bacterium, assembly GCA_947598205.1. Lineage (GTDB taxonomy): Bacteria > Bacillota > Clostridia > Christensenellales > Borkfalkiaceae > Gallimonas. Next base: position 62,638 of record CANQFB010000004.1, on the reverse strand, counting down.
TCCTCCCACGTGTAATCCTCTTCCGGGACGCCCGAGAGCTCGACATGGTATGTCCCGGGAGCGGCATGGAAGACGGCCTTTCCGCCCGTAAGGGATCTCGCCGCGCCGCCCTCGACGGGAAGGCCCGCGGCCGTCGTCAGTTCGACTTCGATGCCGCCGAGCACCGCGCTGTCGTCGCAGGTGACGGTGACGGAATAATCGAGCGTCTTATCTTTGTCCTTGTCGTTGGAGCCTCCGCAGGCGGCCGCCGTGCCGCACACGCCGAGCGCGAGCAGAAGGGAGAGCGCCGCAAGAGAGATCTGTTTGAAACGTTTCATATTTACCTCCTGAAACATCGTTTACTTTTTCCGCGGCGGGGTATGCCCCGCCTAATACCATATTTATATCATATCATAGCGCAGTCGGGAAATGCAAATGATTTGCGCGAATTTTTTCCATTTTCTCTCAATTATTTGTATTTTTATAAATTTTATGTGTTCATTTGCGCATAATTGCATTATTGAGGCGAAAATATACGGGAAGGCCTTCCCGCGCGGCCGCGTCGGGGAGATGCGGGCATGATTTTTACCGCCGCTCGGGGAGGGGAGAAAGCCCTGCGGCGTTCTCACAAAAACTGTCAATTTTTTGCAGAATGTATCTTGACAGGCGAAATATTTATGATATAATAACGTTTGGGTTTGAAGGCATATTTCAGGCCATTTCGGAGGGTGCTTTTATGGAACAAAAAAGGGTGTGCGGGATCTTGATGCCCATCTCGTCGTTGCCGTCTGCGGAGGGGATCGGAACGCTCGGGAAAGAGACGTTTGCCTTCCTCGATTTTATGCGGGAGACGGGCCAGAGCGTGTGGCAGGTCTTGCCGCTCAACCCCACCAACTACGGCGACAGTCCCTACCAATCCTGTTCGTCCAATGCGCTCAACTATTATTTTATCGACCTCGAACTGCTCGCGGAGCAAAAACTTCTCACCAAGAAGGAGATCAGAGAGGCCGACCTTAAGGGAGATCCCCGCCGCGTCGACTACGGCAAGCAGTTCTATCACAAGATCGCCATCCTCAAGAAGGCCTTCTCCCGTTTTCGGCGCACGGAGGAGTTCTTAAAGTTCGTAGAGAGGGGAGAATATGCCGATTTCGCCCTCTTTATGGCGCTCAAAGAAAAATTCGGCCATAAGGCATGGATAGAATGGGACGAGCCATACAAAACTTATGATGAAGAGGTCGTCGCCGCATTCCAAAAGGAGGCGGCCGAGGAGATCCTCTTCTGGCACTTCACGCAATATATCTTCCTTGAGCAGTGGCATGCCGTGCAGGCGTACGCCCATGCGTGCGGCATTCAGATCATGGGGGATATCCCGCTCTATCTCGCCTACGACAGCGTGGAGATGTGGAAGTACGGCGATAAGATCTTCCGCGTGGACGAACATCGGACACCCGCCGCGGTCGCGGGGTGCCCGCCCGACGCCTTCTCCGACGACGGCCAGCTCTGGGGCAACCCCGTCTACGATTGGGAGGGGATGAAGAAGGACGGTTTCTCCTGGTGGAACGCCCGCATCGAGGATAATCTCAAGCTCTTCGATATCCTCCGCATCGACCATTTCCGCGGCTTCGACCGCTACTATTCCATTCCCTACGGCGCGAAGAACGCCCGCATCGGCGAATGGGTCGACGGGCCCAAGGAAGCGCTCTTCAAGGACAAGCTCAATTATAATATTGTCGCAGAGGACCTCGGCGTCATCGACGACGGCGTGAGGAGGCTCATGAAGTTCGTCGGCTATCCCGGCATGAAGATCATGGAGTTCGCCTTCGACGGCTCTCCACGCAACGAGCATAAGCCAGCACTCTGCACGGAGAACTTCGTCGCCTACACGGGCACGCACGACAACATGCCCCTTCGGCAGTATATCGACGATCTCAAAGATTGGGAGAGGGAGCGCTTCGTCGGCGATCTCCTCTCGCAGGGGGAACAGCTCGGCGTGAGAGTTTATACGAGCTCTTCTTCCGCGATGACGCGCTCCGTCATCCGCCTCGCTTATGCCTCGCGGGCGAATACGGTGCTCATCCCCATGTGGGATCTTCTCGCGATGGGAGGGGAGTCGCGTATCAACCTTCCGTCCACCGTCTCCCCTGCGAATTGGAGTTGGCGCTTTGTGCGCAGGGATTTTACAAAGTCAGTAAAAAAATTCCTGAAAACACTTGCAATTCGCTTCGGGCGGGTGTATAATATTGACAAATAGTTGGAACTTCTCACAAAAAAACCGCGAATTTCGGCAAAATTTTCACAAAATCCGTGCTTTTCCGACGGGATCTGTGAATGCCCCGTGCGGGCAGGAGGCGCCTTTCGGCGCATAAAAACAGGTTTTTACGGGGAAACCCGAAAAATAGATTCTCATCTTTTATCTTAATGATAAAAATAAAAATGGAGGTGATTTCAGATGAGAAAACGTTTTATAGCTTTAATTGCATGTGGCGCTCTCGCAGCCACGAGTCTTGTGGGCTTCGCAGGATGCGGCGGCGGAGGTGATGCGATCAAATTGAAGCTTTGGGGCCCCGAAGCCCAGCAGAACTCTTTGAAGCAAATGGTCGAAGAGTTCAAGAAGCAGAACCCTGATCAAAAATATTCGATCACCGTTACGCCCGTTTCCGAAGGAGACGCATACTCCGTCATGTCGTCGGATCCTACCATCGGCGCCGACGTCTTTGCATTCGCGGCAGACCAGACGGCGAATCTGTATGCGAAGGGAGCGCTCTCGCAGGTATCTTCTACCGATGTCACTGATCTCGAAGCGCGCATGGGTAATGCTTTGGATTTCGGGAAGGTCAATGACAAAGTATATGCGTATCCTATTTCTATCGACAACGGCTTCTTCATGTATTACGATAGTAGCATTATGACAGCCGAGGATGCGAAATCGCTCGACACCGTTTTGCAGAAGTGCAATGATGCCGGCAAGGAATTCATCATGGCCGCAACCGACGGTTGGTATACGCTCTCCTTTGCTTACGGTATGGGCGGTAAAGTGACCTATCAAATGGACGGCGGCAACTATCTCGGGGTCGAGACCAACCTCGATGAAATGGGCCCCGACGGCACGCACAGCTATGCCGCATATTGCGCGCAACAGTGGATCGATCTCTCCAAGAATTGGACGGGCACCTTCAAGAACGGCGGGACCGGCGAAGACACCAACACCTATATCGGCAATATGCTTACCGCAGGGAAGTTCGGCGCCGCCGTCACGGGTATGTGGAATGCGAGCAAGATCCAGCTTGCCCTCGGCGATCATTACGAAGCCACCCGTCTTCCCGATTGGAAGAGCTCGCTCGACAACAAGACCTACAAATGGGCTTCGTTCGCAGGTGCGAAATGCTTCGGCGTCAACGACCATTCCAAGAATCTCGACGAAGCGCATAAACTCGCCGCTTTCCTTGTAAGCGATTGGGCGATGGAGAAGAGGTTCGATGATAACGGCATCTGCCCCGCCAGCAAGACGGTTGCCGCGCTCGACAAGGTGAAGAACGACAAAGCCGCATCGGCGATCAACGAACAGATCATGTATAGCTCCGTTCTCGATCTTTCCAAGCCTCAGTCCTATTGGGACGCTATGACGGGACTTGCGACCGATTGCGAAGGCGGAAACGTAGACGATCTCAATGCTCGCGCTTTGGATTTCGTTCAGGAACTTCGCGATGCGTTTGAAGAAGCAGAAGAGTAATTCTTGTTGCGAACAAGAATGGGGCAAAGCTCGCTTTGCCCCATTCTATACAAAATAAGGAGAATTTTTATGGCAATCACTGCTTCGGAATTGGAATATCTGGGGATGAACGGCTGGCAGAAATTCGGCCATAATCTCACCGCCTTCTTCAGGAGGCTTCCCAGAGCGTTCCTCGGCATTTTTTCGGTGCAAATTCCAAAACTTGCGCGTAAAATCTGGAATGCCATCAAGAGCTTCTTTTTGACGCTCTACAATGCGATAGCCCACGGCGATTGGAAGACGAGGACGTCCTTCGGGATCATGGGCTTTGCGCAACTCGCCAACAAGCAGATTTTGCGCGGGCTTTTATTCCTTGTTTTCGAGATATTGTTCATCGTCTACATGTGTTTCTTCGGCGCGGGCCAGCTCTCCATGTTCGGTTCGCTGGGTACAGAGGTGCGCCATGAATCGTATATCGACGAGGTCACCGGCAACCGTGTTCCGGCCTCGGAAGGCGATAACAGTATGCTCATCCTTCTTTACGGCATCCTGACGATCATCTTCATCATCGCCTTTATCTACGCATGGTATTCCAACATCAAGGCGGCATATGCCGTCCAACAATACAAAGAGGCAAATCAACATCTCGCCACCACCAAGGAGGATCTCCAGACGCTCGCCGACGCGCAGTATCATAAGACCCTCCTCGTCGGTCCCCTGATCGGGCTTACGATTTTCACGATCCTGCCCATCATCTTCATGATTTTCGTTGGGTTTACAAACTACGATAAGGCCCATTCTTATCCTAATCTGTTTACTTGGACGGGATTTGCAAACTTTAGGGCGATTTTCGGCGGAAAGCTTGCAGGAAGCAATATCGAGTTCGCCAGGATCTTTTGGAAGCTCCTTATCTGGACGGTCATCTGGGCGATCCTCGCAACTTTCTCCAACTATATCGTCGGTATGGTCGTTGCACTTCTCATCAACAAGAAGGGGATCAAGCTCAAGAAACTTTGGAGAACGGTGCTCATCATGACGATCGCCGTTCCGCAGTTCGTCTCTCTCCTTCTCATGTCGAATATGTTGGGGGACGACGGCATCATCAACAAATTGCTCGGTACTACCGTCAAGTGGTTGAGCGACCCTATTTTGGCGAAGGTCACCGTCATCGTCGTCAACATGTGGGTGGGCATCCCATATACCATGCTCATGGTCTCGGGTATCCTTATGAACATCCCTGCCGACCTCTACGAATCCGCGAGGATCGACGGCGCAGGGCCCTTCAAGATGTACTTCAAGATCACCCTTCCCTATGTATGGCATGTGACGACGCCCTACCTCATCACCTCTTTCACGGGCAATCTCAATAACTTCGGTATTATATACCTATTATCGGGAGGCGGACCGATGATAGGCGGCGGACGAACGGGCGGCGCAGGCGAGACCGACCTTCTTATCACATGGCTCTTCAAACTGGTCTCCGAGAGCGAGGCTTACGGCATGGCTTCGGTTATCAGTATTTTGATGTTCATCATTACGGCAGTCGTCTCGCTTATCACCTATAATCGCTCCAAAGCAGTTAAGAACGAGGAGGATTTCATGTAATGGAAGGCACAACGAAACAGAAAAAGATGCGCAGCATGAAGGCCGTGCAACGTACGACCAATGCGGTTGTATATATTATCCTTATCGTAATCAGCGTTATTTGGCTCATTCCCTTCGTCTTCCTCATCATGCAGTCCTTGCGTGGCGAGATTTCTACCGGCGCGGCCGATTATTTCTTCCCGAAGCAGTGGACGTTCGATAACTACATCCACCTCTTCCAGAACAAGGGGTACTTTATAGAACCCGGAAAGGGTACGGTTGCTTTGATTTCAACGGCGGAAACCTATAACTTTGTAAATTGGTATTGGCACACGCTCGTGATCGCACTCGTAGTTACTGTTGTGCAGACGGTCATCGTTCTTGCGACGAGCTATGCGCTCTCCCGTATGCGCTTCAAGATGAGAAGACCCCTCATGAACGTTATGCTCATCCTCGGGATGTTCCCCGGCATCATGTCGATGACGGCGATTTACTTCCTTCTGAAGCTCGTCAAGCTCACGCAGGAGCTAAGTATGCTCGGGTTGATCCTCATCTATGTGGGAAGTTCGTGCATGGGCTACTACATCTGTAAGGGCTTCTTCGATACCATCCCCAAATCTTTGGACGAGGCGGCGCGGATCGACGGTGCGAGCCGTCAGACGGTCTTCTTCAAGGTCATCATCCCGCTTTCCAAGCCCATCATCATCTATACCATCCTTACGGCCTTCATGGGACCTTGGGGCGACTACATGTTTGCATACCTCATTACGGGCCCGACGCGAGACTATTGGAACGTGGCCGTCGGTATGAAGAAAATGTTGGAACCGCAAACCCTCGGCAACTGGGCCGACGGGTTCCAGCGTTTCTGCGCCGCGGGCGTCGTCGTATCCCTGCCCATCACCATCCTCTTCTTCATTTTGCAGAGGTACTATGTGGAGGGCGTCACGGGTGGCGCCGTCAAGGGGTAAACCATGAAAAAGATCTCGAAATTCTTTGCAGCGGCCATGCTCTCCCTTGCCTTCGTCTTCCCGCTTGCGGCCTGCGGCGGGAACGGCGGGGGCGGCGGTGGCGGATCCAATAAACTTCTCGAGGAGAATTTGATCGAGGATCAGTACGATAATTACTATGAGATCTTCGTTCGCTCTTTTTACGACTCCGACGGAAACGGGACCGGCGATCTCAAGGGCGTGACCGAAAAGCTTCCGTATGTGCGCGATATGGGCTATACGGGCATTTGGCTCATGCCCATCAACCCGACGGACAGCTACCATGGCTACGACGTAAGGGATTATAAAGCCATCAATCCGACACTCGGCACTTTGGAGGATTTTAGAGACATGGTCGAAGAGGCGCACCGCCTCGGCATCAAGGTCATTATCGATCTTGTTCTCAACCATTCGTCCAACAATCACCCTTGGTTCAAGGCGGCTTGTCAGGCGTTCATCAGCGGCGACAGGGGAAATCAATATTACGATTACTACAATTTCTCCCAAACGAAAAAAGATGGGTATCGCCAATACGGAAATATTTGGGCAGAGGCCCGCTTCGCCGATTCCATGCCCGATATCAACCTCGACAGCGCGAATGTAAGAGCGGAGTTCCAGGATATCATCAAGTATTGGATCGAAGATGAGAATGTCGATGGGTTCCGTCTCGACGCCGTGCGCTATTTCTACTACGGTGACTCAAAAAGGAGCTCGGAATTTACAGGCCTTATCAAGGAATGGGCGGACGCCGCCTATAAGGAAGCGCATCCCGACGAGCCCAACGGTGCGGCATTTATCGTCGGCGAGGATTGGGCGGGCTCAGGCGAAATCAAGACGTTCTTTGCAAATGCAAAGGGCGCAAATTTCTTTGATTTCCAATGCCAGGGCTCAAACGGCTATGTGGACAAAGCGGTTTCCTCTGCCATGCTGAGAGATGCCAACCCTGCAGGCACGGCCAATGATTTTTTTAATACGTTATCCTCTGTGCTTTCCAAAGCGCAAGGCAACACGCCCTGTCCTTTCCTCGATAATCACGACGTAGCGAGGATCGCAGGCATTGAGATGAAGGAAGAGGTGAGGATCAAGTTCGCCTACGGCCTTCTCTCCCTCTACACGGGTAGCAACTTTACCTACTATGGCGACGAGATCGGCATGACGGGTTCTGCCAACGATCCCGAAAAGCGCGTCGGTATGCTTTGGGCAAAGGACACGGTGGGGATCTATCCTCCCGGTGCGACGCGCGATCCCTCGAGGTATTACCCGTTCCCGAGCGTGGAAGAACAGCTTGCCGATAAAAACAGCATCTTGAACTATTATAAGCTCTGCAACAATGCGCGCAACGCCTTCCCCGCCCTCATGCGCGGAACGTTTGAACGCGTTGAAAACGAGAATGAAAATGTCCTCGTCTTTACAAAGACCTACAAAGAGGAGACGATCACGATCGCCGTCAACTTCGCTTCGAGCGTGCAGACGGTGAAGGGCCTCGGCAATCTCTCGCTCAAACAGGGCATCTGCGTCTCCGGGTCCGTCTCGGGAAGCGGCGCCTCTCTCAAACTTCCCGCCTACGGCATTGCGATCCTTGCTTAAATTCAGCGGGTTAAAGAGGTAAAACATGAAAAAATATTTGAAAATTTTTGCATCTTTATTATTCGCCCTCGTAATGGCGCTCTCCTGCCTTTTGAGCGCCTGCGGCGGGAAGAGTGATGACAGCGGCGATACTTGCAACCATGTCGATGTGAACGACGACGGACTCTGCGATAATTGCGGCGAGCCCTTCGGAGGCGGCGACACGGGCCACAGCGAGCACGTCGATCTGAACGGCGACGGCAAGTGCGATCTGGGCGGCGAGCCCATGGGGAGCATCCCCGTCGATCCCGGCAAAGACGACGATAAAGACGATCCCGGCAAAGACGACGATAAAGACGATCCCGACAAGGGTGATTACTCCTTCGGCGACAGCAACTACTTCGTCTCGACGGACGGCCTTCTGAAAGAGAACATCGTCAACGATAAATACGGTACGTTCTACGAGATCGGCGTGCAGTCGTATTGCGATTCCAACGGCGATAACGTCGGCGACTTGCAGGGCATCATCTCCCGCCTTCCCTACATCCGCGGCATGGGCTATACGGGCATTTGGCTTACGCCCGTCGTCGATGCGTGGCCCAGGCAGTATGGATATGGCGCGCGCGACTATATGAAGATCTATCCCGCCTACGGCACGTTTGCCGATTTCGATGAGCTCATAGAGAAGGCGCATGAGCTCGGCATTAAAGTCATCTGCGATATGGTCTTTAACCATACGTCGGACAGCGGTTGTGCATGGTGGAATCAAGCGTTTGCCGCACAGAAGAGTGGCGATACTACGAACGAATACTACGGCTTCTACAATTTCAGCAAGAGAAACCCCGGTACAAGCAACTGGGAACAGCGCGATGGTTGGTATTTCGAGTGCTCGCAGTACTACGGCGGTATGCCCGATCTCAACCTCGATAATCCCAAGGTCAAAGAAAAGCTTGCCGAGGTCATCAAACTTTGGGTGGGCGATCATCACATCGACGGCATGCGCCTCGACGCCGTGAAGAACTACTTCAACGATCAACCTGCGAAGAACAAGGCATTCGTCGATTGGATCGTCACGGAGGCCCAAAAATATAACCCCAATATCTATGTGGTGGGGGAAGTGTATTCGGGCAAAGACGGCGCTGACGGAACCAATGCCTACTATTCTGGTACGAAGGCGGATAGCTTCTTCTGGTTTGAGGACGGATATTTCCCCGATTGGCACGACGGTACGATCGGCTATTGGGTGAATACGGTGGTCAATAATGCTTCTCAGGCAAGTTCGGCGGCAGATAATTATTTCACCTCTATGCAGAGCATGATCAGCGGTTCCGCCGGCAAGATCCCCGCGCCCTTCCTCGATCAGCACGATACTGACCGCGTTGCCGACGCGCTTTTCAAACATAATGCGACCAAGATCAAATTCGCGCACGGACTTCTCTCGATGTACACGGGCAACACGTTCACCTATTATGGCGACGAGATCGCGATGAACGGAACACGCACAATGTCGGAATCGGATGGGCAAAGGCGCATGGGCTTCCTTTGGGATACCAACAATCCGCCCAAGATACAGGTAGACGATGTTGCGCCCAACTACGCAAACGTCACGGGCGCTCTGCAACAGATCGCCGACAGCGCAAGCATCCTCAACTATTATAAAGAGGCCAACAACCTGCGCAATGCGTTCCCCGCCATCATCCGCGGCACGCCGACGAAAGTATCCAACAATGGCGGCGTGCTCACGATCAAGAAGACATGGAACGGTCAGACGGTGCATATCGTCATCAACTTCACGGGAAGCCAGAAACAAGCGACTTCCCCCGCCGGCACCTTCCAAAAGGCCATTTGCCCCTCTGGGAAGGCAACGGGTTCGGGAAGTTCGGTAACGCTCCCTGCATATTCCATCGCGGTCTTCGCTTAATGCGGCCCGCTTGAATAAACAAAAATATCATTAGGGAAGGAAAAAATCATGGCAAATTTAAGTTTGAAACACATCTATAAAGTGTATCCGAACGGCGTCAAAGCGGTCAACGATTTCACGATGGAAATTGCAGATAAAGAATTTATCGTGTTCGTCGGGCCCTCCGGTTGCGGGAAATCCACGACGCTCCGCATGATCGCGGGCCTTGAGGACATCACCGCGGGCGAGCTCAAGATCGGCGATCTCGTCGTAAACGACGTCGAGCCCAAGGATAGGGACATCGCGATGGTCTTCCAGAACTACGCCCTCTATCCCCACATGACCGTCTTTGAGAACATCGCGTTCGGCCTCCGTCTTCGCAAGATGCCGCGCGAAGAGATCAACCGCCGCGTGAAAGAGGCCGCAGAGATCCTCGGCATTACCGAATACCTCGGCAGAAAGCCCAAGGAGATGTCGGGCGGCCAGCGCCAGCGCGTCTCCCTCGGCCGCGCCATCGTCCGTGAACCCAAGGTCATGCTTCTCGACGAGCCGCTCTCCAACCTCGATGCAAAGCTCAGAACGCAGATGAGAAGCGAGATCGCCAAGCTCCACAAGAGATTGGGCACGACGTTCATCTACGTCACCCACGACCAGATCGAGGCTATGACGATGGGTACCCGTATCGTCGTCATGAAGGACGGCTTCGTCCAGCAGATCGATACCCCCAAGAACCTCTATAACTACCCCGGCAACAAGTTCGTCGCGGGCTTCATCGGAACGCCCCAGATGAACTTCTTCGAGGGGACCCTCAAGAAGGTGGGCGAGAACGTCGAAGTCGTGTTCAAATATACCGACGCGAAGGTCATCGTTCCCTATTCCTACTTCTATAAGACCCGCCCTTCCTATCTGAACGGCGATACCGACGTCATCATCGGCCTTCGTGCGGAGAACGTCTCCCTCGATCCCGAAGTGGTGGCGAAGTCCAATGCGACCATCAAAGTCAAGATCTCGCACAAGGAAGAGCTCGGCAACGAGACGCTCATCTACGGCGACATCAACATGGAGGGCGACGGCTACACCGAGAGCTCGACCCGTATCATCATCAAGAGCATCTCCGAGATCGAATATTCCGCGGGCGACATCGTCGACGCCGCGCTCGATCTCGACCATGTGCACCTCTTCGACGCCGCGACCGAAGTCTCCATCCTGCCCCGTATCCCCGAGTTCAACTATCTCGACTGCGAAGTGCAGGGAAGGGAGATCGCCTTCCTCGGCGTCAAGGCCGAACTTCCTCCCGCCATCGAGTGCGAGAGCGGCGTGGGCGAACTTCTCATTCCGACGGACGCGATCAAGCTCGGCGGAGAGATCGAGGCGCAGGTCGTCGGCATCGAGGAGGTCTTGGGCAAGAAACTGCTCTCCATGGAGCTCGGCGGCCGCCGCATCTTCGCCGTCGTCGATGAAGACGTCACGACGCCTACCGTCAACATCTCTCTCGACATGAAGAAGATCAGCGTTCTCCGCGACGGAGTGGAGATCGTCAGCCCGATGCCCGAAACGGTCAGCTTCAGCGGGAAGTTCACCAAGAAGAAGGTCATCGAGGACGTTCCCGAGACGGAAGCGGAGCGCGCAAAGAGGCTTGCGAAGGAACAGAAGAGGGCGAACGTCACGGAGGAGACGCCCGAAGAGGGCGCGCCCGTTGCAGAACCGCCCGTCGTCACGAAGCGCAAGAAGGTCGTCAAGTTCTCGCTCGACATCGAGAATGCGGAATTCCCCGCACCCGAAGAGATCGCGCAGAAGCTCATTGCGGCGCTCACCATCAAGCGCGTCTTCGATAAGAAGTATCGCTTTGAATGCACGCCCTACGACCTCACGATCGCCGAACAGGGCATCGAGGCGCAACTCGTCGAGATCCTCGATTACGGCGCGGAGCGCTTTGCGCATTGCACCGTGGGGGACAAGGCCGTCTATGTCAAGCTCGACGATAGCATCGGCTCGCTCGACGGAATCATCCATCTCATCCCCGAGATCGATAAACTTGCGATCATTCAGGCCGATATGGACATTCGTCTCGTCTGATCGAACAGTCAACACAAAACGGAGCCGTTCGGCTCCGTTTTTGCCATATTTACGGGAATTTCCGCCGAAAAGCGGAAATTTTCTTTTATTTAGATATTTATCGAAATAATTTGAGCGGCCGCAAGGTGCTTTTTCTCCGCCGTCCGCAATAGAATAATCGTGATGAAAGATTCTTCTTCGGGCAGAGGCGGGCAGCGAGCCGTCTCCTTTCTTGCCGACATGATGCGCGGGGCCGCGATCGGCGTTGCGTTCATCGTACCGGGATTTTCGGGCGGCTCGGTGGCGGCTTTTCTCGGCGTCTACGAACGGCTCGTCGGCGCCGTCGCCGACATCTTCAAACATTTTCGGCGCAGTATGCGCATCCTGATCCCCGTTGTGCTCGGCATGCTCCTCGGTGCGGCCGCCCTTCTCTTCCCCATCCAATGGGGGGTGAAAAATTATCCCGTGCCCACCGTCACCCTGTTCGTCGGGCTTTCCATCGGAGGGCTTCCCGCCATCAAGGAAAAGGCCCCGGGGCGTCCCACGGCCAAAAATGCGGCCGCCTTTGCCATTCCCTGTCTCGCCGCGGCGGCGCTCGCCTTTCTCCCTGCGGCGCGCCATGCAGAGGGGTTCTTGTATCATCTCGATGTCGGCGGCTATCTCCTTCTTTTCCTCGTGGGGGCGGTCGCCGCATGCGCCCTCGTCGTTCCGGGCATTTCGGGGTCTATGCTCCTTCTCATCTTCGGCTATTATGCGCCCCTCGTCTCCGTCATCGCGGGCCTTTTGCGGGGAGTTCATCCCCTCGTGAGCATCCTCGTCCTTCTTACGGCGGGGGCGGGCATGCTCGTCGGATTTTTTGCGGTGTCCCTTCTCATGCGCCGTCTCCTCATCAAATATCCCCGTTCGACCTATTTTGCCATTCTCGGCTTTGTCACGGGCTCTATCGTCGCCGTCTATGCGCCCTTTGCGCGGAGCGCGATCCCGATGGGAGTATGGGGTTGGGTCGTCACTGTCCTCATGCTTCTTCTCGGCGTCGCCCTCTCCCTCGGCGCATTCTCTATTGCAAAGCGCCGCCGCGGACGCAAGATCAAATAAAAAAATGCCGCCGAACTTATCGGCGGCTGCTTTATTTTGATATTAAACTTTCTCGGCTTTGACCCCTTCCAAAGTTTCCTTGAGCTTTTTCATTTGATGCAGCTTTGCGATGAGCGTGAAGGGGAACACAAAGATGCTGATGAGGAAGGTGAGGAAGAGTCCGAGGATAAACAGCAGAACGGAGAGAAGTCCCGAGAGGAACATAAGGAAGAGTTTCACCGTGATGAACCAGATGATCCCGTTCAGGTCGAGGTGGAAGATGAGTAGCGGCATGCGGAAGGAGTGGAGGAAGAATTGGAGGAACTCGACGAGAAATCCGCCCCAGAAGCACTGCGCCGTAAAGGCGAAGGCCATCGCCGCGACGGCGAGAAGGAGAAGGGCAAGCGATTCCTTAAAGACGATCGCGAGGATGACCGCGAGCAAGGTGACCGCGCCCCCAGCGATCCCGCCCCAAAGCATGCTCCATTTGAACATCTTCTTGCAGTGGGAGTATTCATAACTCGCATGGCTGAGATCCATCTCATGTTTGCATTGCGGACAGTAGAGATACTGCGTTCCCGTTCCCCGTCCGCGGTGTTCCACCGTGTACTTTTCACGCTGGTCGATGGGACGCTTGCAGCGGTCGCAGTACCCGACGATGATCTTCGGCTCCGAAGGGACAGTCCCCGACATGGGATAGGACGCGGGCGCGGCCTCTTCATGAGAAGAAATCGCGGGCGCGGCTTCCTCAAATGCTCCCTCATGGGGGCCGCTTCCCACAGCCACTTCCGCGGGCTCTTCCGCGAAGAATTCCGTCACGTCGATCTCGAAGATCTTCCCGAGTTTTTGGATGGTGGCGAGGTCGGGCTCGGAGAGCCCCTTCTCCCACTTGGAGACAGCCTGCGCGGTGACGTTCACCTTTTCGCCGAGTTCGGCCTGCGTGAGCTTCAGCCGCTTTCTGTGATAAGCGATCAGTTGGCCTCTTTCCATAAATTTAACGCCTCTTTTCTTTTTTGTACTTTTATTATAGCATGAATGACGCCGCGCCGGTATGCTTTGCGTTCAACCGGAAGTTGAAAAATTAGAATTTTAGTTGAATTTCTCCTATTTGCATGCGTCTTGGCAGAAAAAAACTCTCGGCATTGCGCCGAGAGCCGAATGTTGTTCCGTTTAAGCCTTAAAGACGATCTCCCCGTCTTTGCACCGCACGCAGTAAGCCCCGATCCCGTCGTCCCAATGCTCTCCCTTTTCCACGGCCTGCCACTCCGCGCAGGTCCCCTGGAAACGGATGGTCTTGAGGAGGAGGCAGTTGGCGAAGGCGTACTCGCCGATGCGGACGCAGGAGGCGGGCAGGACGACTTCGGCAAGATTTACGCAATCGAGGAAGGCGTAGTCGCCGATCTCCAGAAGGCCATCATTGAAGACGGCCCGCCCCAGCAGGGTGCAGGTCTCAAATGCGCTCATCTCTACGCGCCTCACGTCTTTGGAAAACACGGCCGAAGTCAGCCTCTCGCACCTCGCAAAGGCATATTCGGCGACGACGGGTACGCCCCGCATGAAGTTGAGGTGGTAGATCCCGCGTTGCCGCTCATAGCCGTGCGGAAGGCCGCCGCGGAGGGAAAAATCAAAGGTGTTCGCGATGGCATTCTTCAGGAGCATGAGGCCGATGGAGAGGACGAACAGGAGGCAGGGCGGCATCACCCCCGCAAGCAAGAAGGTGCGCTTTCCCATCACCGATGCGATGGGGAGCATCGTCACAAGGCCCAAAAAGAGCGCGAGCGCATAGAGAAGGAAGGGGAGCATCTTGAAATAACGGGGCTCCCTTTTCATCTTCAGTTTGAACACGAGGACACACACCGATCCCCCAAAGAGGAGATAGGCCAAAATCATATCGGCAAGCGCCGTGTTGCAGACCCTCTTTATGAGCCCGAGCGCATAGCCGTATTCGGAGAGAACGGATGAGCTTTCGGGGTTATCGCGGATCAGGCGAAGGATGTAACGCAATGCCCTGTGGATGTTCAAAAAGCTGTTCTTCGGCGCAAAGCAGAGAATGACCGCGATCGCCAAAAAGAGGCAGACGAGCACATAGGGGAGAATGTCGAGGGCACGGTGGAGAGCGCCGATTGCTTTGGGCGGAAAGAGGTCGAGATCCGAGGCGTGCGCCATGAGCTTTTTGCGCTTTTTTCCCGTTGTTTTGTATTCGTCGATGGTCAGAAGCCGCCAGCGGATAAGGTCGGCGATGAGCGTCACGCCCGCCGTAGCCGCCGTACACCCGACGAGGAAGGGGGATGCGGCGCGGAAGAAGGACAAGGGCACGCCCGCGTTCCCCGTCTTCTGCACATCCAAGAGGGCGGTGAAGAGTAGAGCCTCTCCGCCTTCCACAAAGAGATAATAGACGGTCGTCGCCAGCATGACGAGGTAGAGCGCATCCCTCACCAAGGTAAAGGCGAGAGTGCCTTTGCGCAGGTAGCCCTTCCGTTTGCAGATCAGGCAGAACGCCGAGAAGAGAAAGGCGGCGAGGCAGAGGCACAAAAACGTGATCGAGACGCCGTATGCGCCCGTTAATTCATCCGCCATCGCTCCCGCGCTCTTTTTGAGCGCGGCGGCCTTGGACATGAGCGAAAGAATGCTGTAAGAATAGCTCTTCGCGCGCGAAAGATCGGTCCCGTTCCAAAGTTTGATCTCGACGGCGGGGATCACGAGGCCGATGAAAAAGGCGATGGAAAAGAGCAGGAAGAGGACCCTCGTGAGGAAGTCGAGAAGGTCGCGCTTCCTCTCCCGCTCATTTGCGGGCGTAAGGTGGGGAAGAAAGAAGAGATAGGAGAGGAAGGCGGGGAAGGCATTGCGCCGTTTCTCTCCGCAAGCGGGGCATGTCTTTCCCGAAAACGTGCTCCCGCATTGTCGGCATTTGTGCATAGAGAAGCTCCTTTCGTACAAAACTGCCCATAGTATATCATACCTAATAAGGTACTGTCAATACCTTTTTAGGTATGAATTCTATAATAATATCATGAAATTTTCCGAACTTTTGCAAAATTTACTGTTGGAATTCGGGATCACGCAGGCCAAACTTTCGCGCGAAACGGGTATTCCGAAGACCACCATCAGCGGTTGGCTCAATGCGGGGCGTCTTCCCGATTATCAGTCCATCCGCACGCTTTGCCTCTACTTCCGCATCAGTGCAGACGAGCTGTTACAGCTCAAAGAGGGGGAAGGCGCATCCCGTCCCAACCGTCGATAGGGCGATCGGGCCATAAAAAGCCGCTCTGTGCATATGCACAGAGCGGCTTTTTATGGTGTTCGGAAGGGAGATCGTTATTTCGCGTATCCCGCCCGCGGCGCGAAGGATGCCGAGCGCCGCGCCCATGCGATGAGCGCTTCCGTGGCACCCATGTCCGAAAGAGGGGCATTATAAACGCCAAAAGTGGCGTCGTTCATTTCATAAAGAAGCGTACGAGTTTTTTGAAGAAAGAGCGATAGGGCTGATAGCGCATGGGCAGATCGAGCCACGTTTTCTTATCCACGATGCCCTTCGTGTGCGAGAAACACTCGAAGCCCGCTTTGCCGTGATAGGCGCCCATGCCGCTCGCGCCCACGCCGCCGAACGGCAAATCGGAAGAGGCGATATGGATCACAACGTCGTTCACGCACCCGCCGCCGAATGCGACGCGCGAGAGGAATTTGCGCTCGGTCTCTTTCTTCGAGGTGAAGAGGTAGAGGGCGAGCGGGGAGTTGCCCGCGTTGATGTCCGCGATGATCTCCTCCTCGTCGTTATAGACGAGCACGGGCAGGACGGGGCCGAAGATCTCCTCCTGCATGACGCCGTCTTCCCGCGTCACGTTTTGCAGAACGGTAGGCTCGATGCGGAGCGCCTTTTCGTCGGCCTTGCCGCCGCAGTACACCTTGGCGGGGTCGATGAGCGCCGAGATGCGGCGGAAGTGCTTTTCGCTGATGATCTTTCCGTAGTCCGAATTTTCGAGCGGATGCGTACCGTACTGTTTTTCGATCTGCCGTTTGAGTTCGGCGAGGAGTCTTTGTTCGACGGCGCGGTGCACGAGGATATAGTCGGGCGCGACGCACGTTTGCCCGCAATTCAAAAATTTGCCGAAGACGATGCGCTTTGCGGCGAGCGGGATATTTGCCGTCTCGTCTACGATGCAGGGGCTCTTGCCGCCGAGTTCGAGGGTAACGGGAATGAGCTTTTCCGCGGCGCGCCGCATCACTTCCTTTCCGACGGCCACGCTTCCCGTGAAGAAGATCTTGTCGAAGGGCAGATCGAGGAGCGCCGCATTCTCCGCCCTGCCGCCGAGCACGGGATAGACGAGTTCGGGCGGGAACACGTCGCAAAGAAGCGCTTTGAGCGCGTCGCTCGTCGCGGGAGAGTAAGCGGAGGGCTTCACGATGACGCAGTTGCCCGCGGCAATGGCGTCGGCAAGGGGTTCCAAAGTGAGGAGAACGGGGTAGTTCCACGGGCTCATCACGAGCACGCACCCGTAGGGCGAAGGCTTTTGAAAACTGCGGGAAGCAAACTGCGCGAGCGGCGTTTTCACCCGCTTTTCTTTGGCGTAGCGGCGGAGATGTTTGAGGAGATGGGAGATCTCCGCGCGCACCATGCCCACCTCGCACATATAACTTTCGTAGGCGCTCTTCCCGAGGTCGGCTTTGAGCGCGTCGTTTAGTTCGTCCTCGCGTTCCGAAAGCGCCGCATACAGTTTTTTCAGATAGCGTTTGCGCGTTTTGAGATCCAGCGTCGCCCCCGTCGCAAAATATTTCTTTTGCGCCGCGAGCGCATCTTCGGAGGAGAGGTTGTGCCGCGTGCGTGCCGCCATATAGATGTCCCCGAGCACAACGCGGTCCATGAGGCGGGGCACGGGATAGAGCGGATTTGCCTCCGCCGCGGCGTTTTTCGCAAGAACGGGGATGTCCTCTTGCGCGATCTCGAGAGATTTTGGAATGCCTGTCTGTTCGTTCAGATCTTCGACCCAAGCGATAAAGGCCTCGGCCGCGTCTTGGCGCGAGAGGGAATTTTCGCAAATGCCGCTCGATTTGGCGAGTTTTGCGAGCCGCCGCTCTGCCGATTTTCCGTACATGCGGAGCACGATGGGCAGGAGCGTTGCGTTCGTCCTGCCGTGCGGATAGTTGTATGCGCCGCCCAAGGAGTGCGCCACGGCATGCACATAGCCGACATAAGAGACGGTGAACGCGAGCCCCGCTTCATAGGCGGCAAGTTGCATCTCTTTGCGCGCGGAAAGGTCGTTTCCGTCGCGGTATGCGGCGAGCAAATTTTTGTCGATGCGCTTCACGGCGCTCACGGCGAGGCGGCGCGTCATGCAAGTCGTCGAACGCCCGATGTACGCCTCCACGGCATGGGTCAGCGCGTCCAGTCCCGTCTCCGCGGTGGGGGCGGGCGGAAGCGTCTTCGTCATAATGGGGTCTAAAAGTGCGTATTTCGGCGCGAGGCAGAAGGAGAGAATGGTGAATTTATGATGCGTCGTGTCGTCGGTGACGACGGCGGCGATGGTCGCCTCGCTTCCCGTTCCCGCCGTGGTGGGCACGGCGATGAAGAGGGGTTGGGAACCGATGACTTTGAGAATGCCTTGCATGCGGACGAGAGTTTTCTTGGGCTTTATGATGCGCGCGCAGACGCCCTTTGCGCAGTCCATGGGCGAGCCCCCGCCCACCGCCATGAGGCAGTCGCAACCCCTTTCGCGGTAGAGCGCGAACGCCTCTTCGATCGCGGAAACGGTGGGGTTGGCGGGCGTCTTATCGAAGATCTCATAGGCGATGCCCGCACTTTCGAGCGCTTCCGTCACGGGCGCGAGTACGCCGTGCGCTCTCACGCCGGCATCCGTCACGATGAGCGGACGGCGTTTGCCCTTTTCTTTGACGAGGACGGCGGCTTCCCCGCAACTTCCGAGCAGTTTGGGTTTGCGGTAGGGCATGAAGGGAATGGCAAGGCGGAAGATCCCCTGGAAGGCGCGGCAATAGAGCCGTGCGAACGCGTTCATCGAAAGGGCCTCGCGCCTTTCCCCCGTTGCGGAAGCAAGATAGATCGTCACGGCCAGCAGATATGTGGCGAGATAGTACGTAACGAGGCAGGGCAGCGAGAAGTCAAACGCGGCCTCGGTAAAGTTTGCAAAGGTCAGAAAGAGGTCGGAAGCGAAGAAGAACAGCGCGCCGCCGAACACGCCCAGCCGCAGGGAAAGGCGGAGCTTACGATCGAGCAATACGCCCACCGCCTTCCCGAGCATCGCCGAGATCACGACGGCGTAAACGAGCACGGGCGCAAGGAGGTCGCCGAAGCGATAGGCGGGGAGCAATAGGAGCAGGCATACAGACCCCGCAATCAGAAAGAGGGTGGGCAAAATATCCCGCCAGCCGAGCGGCTTCAACGCATGGAAGGCGCCGAGCAGGAGGACATGCCCCAACGCAAAGAGCGCGACCCCCGCGATAAATTCGTATTCGAGCGCGATGTCTCCCGCAAAGGCGAGGGCAAGTCCCCCGAGCAGTAAATATTTGCAGAGCGGATAGCCGCTCTTTCCGCGGATGAGCGCCAGAACGGTATTGAACAGTGCGAGGAGCAAAAATGCCCCGCTCGCGGCGGCTTTCGCATAAATCGTGCCGTAAACGCAATACAGGGCGCATGTCGCGGCGATGAGCGCCAAAAAAAGGGCGTTCACCGTGAGAAACAACTTTTCTTTGATCTTTGTCATGGTCGTACCTCTCGGTCAGTCATCTCTTATTATAGGAAAAAGCGACCGTGGTGTCAACCAAAATGCTTCATTTTGTGAACATTCAAAAGAAATTTTTTCTGCCGCGTGATTTGCTTGCCCGGGCAGGGCAGAATATGGTATAATTTTCCCGAATTCAGAAAAGAGAGGGCATCATGTTACAGGTCAACGGCGTCAGTCTGCAATACGGAAGCAAAAAGCTCTTCGAGGACGTCAACTTAAAATTCACCAAAGGGAATTGCTATGGCATCATCGGCGCGAACGGCGCGGGGAAGTCCACCTTTTTGAAGGTCCTCTCGGGCGAGATCGAGCCCAACAAGGGCGACGTCACCCTTGATAAGAACGAGCGCATGTCCGTGCTGGCGCAGAACCAGAACAAATACGATTTCGAGACCGTTCTGCGCACCGTCATGCTCGGGCACAGGCGTCTTGTCGAGATCATGGACGAGAAGGACGCCCTCTACGCCCATGCCGATTTCACCGAGGAGGACGGCGTGCGCGCTTCCGAGCTCGAGAGCGAGTTTGCCGAGCTCGGCGGCTGGGAGGCGGAGAGCGAAGCGCAGACCCTTCTCAACGCCCTCGACATCCCCGGCGAATTTCATAATATGACGATGGGTGAGCTCGATGCGAAACAGAAGGTCAAAGTGCTCCTCGCGCAGGCTCTCTTCGGCAACCCCGACGTGCTCCTTCTGGACGAGCCCACCAACAATCTCGACCTCAAGACGACGCGTTGGCTCGAGAATTACCTTTTGGACTTCGAGAATACCATCATCATCGTCTCGCACAACCGCCACTTCTTAAATAAGGTATGTACCCACATCTGCGACGTCGATTACGGGAAGATCAATCTGTATCTCGGCAACTACGATTTCTGGTATCAGACCTCCCAGCTCATGGCCCGCCAACAGCGCGACGCCAACAAGAAGGCCGAACAGCGGGCGGCCGAACTGAAGGAGTTCATCGCACGCTTTGCGGCGAATGCCTCCAAATCCCGTCAGGCGACGGCGAGAAAGAAGGAGCTCGAGAAGCTCACCATCTCCGATTTCAAGCCCTCCCTCCGCAAGTATCCCTTCATCGATTTCAAGTTTGAAAGGGAGATCGGCAACGACATTCTCTCCGTCGAGGGCCTTACGAAGAAGGGCTATTTCGAGGACGTCTCCTTCACCGTGCAAAAGGGCGATAAGATCGGTCTCATCTCGGATAAGTCGACGGCCGTCACCATGCTCTACGAGATCCTCACGGGCAGGGCGGAACCCGATGCGGGCGTCGTCAAATGGGGGAAGACCATCGAGACCTGTTACTTCCCGCAGAACAACAACGAATTTTTCGAGGGGTGCAACCTCACCCTCGTGCAGTGGCTCTCGCAGTTCTCCAAGGACCACTACGAGGAATACCTCCGCGGTTGGCTGGGCCGCATGCTCTTCTCGGGCGAGGAGGCCTTAAAGGAGGCCAAGGTGCTTTCGGGGGGCGAAAAGGTCCGCTGTATGCTCGCCAAAATGATGCTCGAGGGGGGGAACTTCCTCATCTTCGACGAGCCTACCAACCACCTCGACCTCGAGAGCATCACCTCCCTCAACAACGGCCTTACCGCCTTCAAGGGGTGCATGCTCCTCACCTCGCACGATCAGGAGCTCATGAACACCGTCTGCAACCGTATCATTGTCCTCGACGGGAAGAAAGTCTTCGATAAGAACGTCACCTTCGACGAATACGTCGATCTCGTCGGCTGAAGAGAAAAGAAAGCCCCTTCCCGCCTCCGCCCCGCGGCGCAGACGGGAAGTTTTTTATGCCCGAAAAGAAGGGAGAATTTTGTCATATTTGCTCGTTCGACAAATTTCGTTCAAAAATCAAAAATTTTTTAACGAAGAACTTTGAATTTTGTTCAAAAATGACTTTACAAATCTTATTTTGTGTTTTATAATGTGCTTCCAGACAAAAACCGAGGGGGATAAAGATGAAAAAAGTATTGATTTTAGAGAGCAACGAGGCATTTGCCGCGGAGCTTGCGGCACACTTCAGCGAGAAGGGTTATGAGATCTGCGGCGTCACGGGCGACGGCGCAGAGGGGATCAAACTTTTGGAGAGCGCCTCGCCGTCCGTCGTCGTTTTGAGCCTTCTTCTCAAGAATTGCGACGGCTTCACCGTGATGGAGGCGGCCAAGAGCGGCGGCAAGAAGACGGATTTTATCGTGCTCGGAAACTTCTCCGACGATAAGATCATTGGCCGCGCGATCGCGCTCGGGGCGAGGTATTATCTCATGAAGCCCGTATCGGCCGAACTCGTCGAGGAGCGGGCCGCCGAAGTGCTCGAGGAGGGCGTTCCCAAGGCGGAAAAGTATGAAAGAAGGAGAGCGGGCTCTCTGGATGAGCGCATCTCCAATATCTTCATATCCATCGGCATTCCGCCGCACATCAAGGGATATAACTATTTGCGCGAAGGGATCAAGCTCGCCGTCAACGACCCGCATATCATCAACAACGTGACGAAAGGGCTCTATCCCATCATCGGGGAAAAGTTCGGCACAACCGCGAGCAAGGTGGAGCGCGCCATTCGCCACGCCATCGAAGTTGCATGGAACAGGGGAAGGGTGGATGCCGTGAATGCCATCTTCGGCGCGCGCGTCTATATCGGCACGGAGAAGCCGACGAACAGCGAGTTCATCGCCCTCGTCGCCGATAAACTCATCTTGGAAAGCATGGTGTAACGCTTTTTCGCGAATTTTGCTTTGGGGTTACTGCGTCATCCTGAGCGGAGGCGAAGCCGAAGTCGAAGGATCCCCTCATACAAAGTCCGAAAGGCTTCCCCCGTATGCGGGGGAAGCTATCACACTTGCGTGACTGATGAGGGAAGCCCTCCCCCTCAATAAGGGGGAGGGTGTCACTTTTTGCGACGAGTGGGGGAGTCCTGTAATTCCGTCATGCTGAGCTTGTCGAAGCATCACCTTATGAAAAGGCTTCCCCCGTATGCGGGGGGAGCTGTCGCGCTTTGCGTGACTGATGAGGGAAGCCTTCCCTTCCATAAAAAACTTTTTATCGAAAATTCATAAATCGCTCGGAAAACGGTTGCAATTTTTGGCATTTTCATGTAGAATAAAAATGCTGTGTTGCAGAGATGTCTGAGCGGCTTAAGGAGCACGATTGGAAATCGTGTGACGGTGGTGAATCGTCCCGGGGTTCAAATCCCCGTCTCTGCGCCATAAAAATGAGACGGACAAAAGTCCGTCTCATTTTTATATGGAAAACGGATACAGACAGGGATTTGAAGGTGGAGCATTGCATTTCTGCCAACAGCCCAGTGGGCTGTGAGTTGCAATGCGACAGCCGAACTACGAGGCGGGTACGGCGGGCGCTACCGCGCCGTACGAGGCGATTGCGTCAAAGCCGCAAATCTTGTTTCCTTGAAAATGGCTGTTTTTTAAGAAAAATCAATAAAAAAACGAAGAAAATCATTTATTTCGATATAAATCGAAATAAGAAAATTAAAAAATCTTCTCTGAAAATCTCTTTGACAATGTGACAAAAAAGGGTATAATAGGAGTAGAAAGAAGGAGGGCCGAGGAGTGGAAAAATGCTATCTTGCGATTGATCTCAAATCCTTTTATGCCTCGGTCGAATGCGCCGAGCGCGGGCTCGATGCCATGACGACGCACCTCGTCGTAGCCGATTCTTCCCGCACGGAGAAGACCATCTGCCTTGCCGTCTCTCCCGCCTTAAAGAGCTATGGCGTGCCCGGAAGGGCGAGACTCTTCGAGGCCGTCGAGATCGCAGGCGAGGTCAACAAGGCTCGTCTTAAGCGTGCGCCCGCGCACAAATTTACGGGCAAATCCATCGACGAGAAGGAGCTTAAGGCCGATCCTTCGCTCGCCCTCGACTTCTTTATCGCCCCGCCCCGCATGGCCCTCTATATGGCCTACAGCCAAAAGATCTATTCCATCTATCTGAAGTACGTCGCCCCCGAAGATATTCACGCCTATTCCATCGACGAGGTGTTCATCGACGTGAGCGATTACCTTGCGACGTACGGCCTCACCGCGCACGAGCTCGCGATGAAGATGATAAGGGATGTCCTCGCCGAGACGGGCATCACGGCGACGGCTGGCATCGGAACCAACCTCTATCTCGCCAAGGTCGCAATGGACATCGTGGCGAAGCATATTCCCGCGGATAAAGACGGCGTACGCATCGCCGAGCTCGACGAGACGGCATACCGCAAGGAACTTTGGTCGCACCGTCCCCTTACCGATTTCTGGCGGGTGGGTAGGGGATATGCCGAAAAGCTCGAGGCGAACAACTTGCACACGATGGGCGATGTCGCACGCTGTTCTCTCTATAACGAAGATCTTCTCTACCGCCTCTTCGGGGTGAACGCAGAGTTGCTCATCGACCACGCTTGGGGGTGGGAGCCCTGCACGATCGCCGAGATCAAGGCCTACAGGCCGCGGGAGAACAGTTTAAGCTCCGGGCAGGTTTTATCCGTCGCCTATACCTTTGAGATGGGCAAGCTTGTCGTGCGGGAGATGACCGATCAGCTCGTTTTGGATCTTGTGGAGAAGGGACTCAAGACCGATCAGATGGTGCTCACCGTCGGCTACGACGTGGACAATATCAAGATCCCCGCCATAAGGAATTCCTACCGTGGCGAGATCGTCTCCGATCATTATGGGCGCGCCGTTCCCAAGCCCGCTCACGGCTCCCAAAATCTCGGCGGGTACACCTCTTCGACGAAGAAGATCACAGAGGCGGTCATGCAACTCTACGACCGCATCGTGGAGAGAAATCTGCTCGTGCGGAGAATGTACGTCGTCGCCAACCACATCAAAGAGGAGGGTACCATGTCCGAGGTCACACCTCCGAAACAGCTTGATCTCTTCACCGATTACGAAGCGTTGGAACGTGAAAAGACGGAGCAAAAAGAGCAGGAAGCGCGCGAGCACAGTGTGCAGGAAGCCGTCATCTCCATCCATAAAAAATTCGGCAAGAATGCCCTCGTAAAGGGGATGAATCTGGAAGAGGGCGCGACGACGATCGAACGCAACGGGCAGATCGGCGGCCATAAAAAGTGAGGGTCTCCATGAAAAATTCTGAAGATTACAGCGATATGATCGGTTTGCCGCACCACACCTCGAAGAAACATCCGCCCATGTCGAGGGAGGCCCGCGCGGCGCAATTCTCTCCCTTTGCCGCCCTCAAGGGGTACGACGAGGAGCTCGGCGAGACGGCACGCCTCACTCATGCGCGTATTCTTTTGGATGAGGAGAGCAAGGCCGCGATCAACGAAAAACTCCTCCTTCTGAAGGAGCGTGAGCGTGAACATCCCTGCGTTCGCGTGACGTATTTCTTGCCCGATGAACACAAGGCGGGCGGAGAATATGTGACGGAGGAGGGGGAGCTCCGCCGCATCGACGCCCCGCAGCGAAAGCTTCTTCTCGCCTCTTCCGAGATCTCCTTTGCGGATATTTTTACAATAGAAATATTATGATCCCGCCCTCTCCCGCGGCGCAAATGAAAATCCCTTCCTTGGAAGGGATTTTTAAGAAATCCACCTCTTGGGGGGAATGAAAGTAATACGCCCCCTTGGGGGAATGAAAGCATTACGCCCCCTTGGGGGGATGAAAACAATACGAAACCCCCTCCTTGGGGAGGGGGAAGTAAAGGGGGTGGGCCTTTCAATGGCGTTATTGGAGGCACCCATGCCCGAGATCAGCCGCTCAGATCCTTGCGAAACTGTTCCATGATCTTGCTCTCGATGCGCGAGATCTGAACCTGCGAAACGCCGATCGCCTTTGCAACTTCGCTCTGCGTCATGTCGCGGAAATAGCGTAAAATGACGATCTTCCTCTCCCGCTCCGGGAGTTTTTCTATGGCCTCCTTCAGGACCATTCTGTCGATCATCTCCTCCTGACCGTCCTTTGCGGGAAGACGCTCGGCGAGCGTGGCCGTCTTGTCATCTTTGTAGTCGGTCTGTTCATAGATGGAGACGGGCATGCGCGAGGAACCGAGGGCCAGCGCGACGTCGCCCTCCTCCATGGAGAAGGCTTCGGCGAGTTCCCTGACCGTCGGTTGCCGCCCGTGTGCGACGGAATAGTTTTCGATATAGCGGTTGAGATCGCGGGCCGTCTTTTTCATGGCGCGCGAGACCTTCACGCTCCCGTCGTCGCGCAAAAACCGCTTGATCTCCCCCGCGATCATGGGCACGGCGTAGGTGGAGAAACGCACCCCGAAGCTCTCGTCGAAGCCCGCGATGGCCTTCAAAAAGCCGAGGGAAGCGAGCTGAAAGAGATCGTCGTATTCCACGCCCTTGCCCAGATAACGCCTTAAAATACTTTTGAGAAGGGAGGTATTATGGGTGAGAAGAAGCTCCTTCGCCTCGCCGTCGCCCGCCTTGGCACGCGCCAGAAGCGCATGCGTCTCCTCCTCATCCAGCATTCCGTTCCGCCTTCTGCCCGAAGTCCTTGCTCATGCGCACCTTGGTGCCCGACCCCTCCTCGGATTCTACGGAAAAGTCCGTCATAAAGGTCTGCATGATGGTGAACCCCATGCCCGAACGCTCCTCGCCGGGAAGGGTCGTGAAGAAGGGCTGGAGGGCCCGCTCAAGGTCATGGATGCCCCGTCCTTCGTCTACGACCTCGACGTCCAGCCTCCCGCCCTCCGAACGGCAATGCACCGTGATCCAGCCGTCCCTCCCGCGATAACCGTGCACGATGCAGTTGGTCACCGCCTCCGAGACGGCGGTCTTCACATCGGAGAGCTCGGAGAGGGAGGGGTTGAGGGGAAGGGCAAACGCCGCGACCGCGTTGCGCGCAAAGATCTCGTTCTCCGATCTCGCGGGGAACTTCAAAATCATCTCGTTCATGATCGTCCTCCTAAATTTTGGGCATCAGCGAATAGAGGCCGCTGAGCGATAGAATTTTATCGGTGCCCGCCTCGGGGCTCTCGAGATACATGCCCATGTTATATTTTTTAAGGCGCTTATACCTGCCGATGAGAAAGCCGATCCCCGTCGAATCCATAAAACGCAGACCCGCCAGATTGAAGACGGCGCGCGAAAGCCCCGCGTTCTCGTCGATGAGACGGTCGGCCGCCTCACGGAGGGACGATACGGAGTGCTCGTCGAGTTCGCCCGAGAGATAGATATAGAGGTTGTCCCCCCTGCGGCTTGATTGCAGTTTCATCCTGTTTCCTCCTCGGAATTTGCTCTTTCACGATTGTAACACGAAGCAAAAAGCGGGTTTTCGCGGACTGTGTAGAAAAAGAGGAGAAAGACGCGAAAAAAATTTCTCAAAAAGAGACGAAAAAACACTTGACATTTCTCGCCGTTTATAATATGATAAACAGGCGTTGCGGTTGAGCCGCATGAAAATCGCGGGCCTTTAGCGCAGTGGTCAGAGCAGTCGGCTCATAACCGATCGGTCCGCGGTTCGAATCCGTGAAGGCCCACCATAGGCGGCGCAGGGCGGCTACCCGCCCTCGCTGCA
The DNA here is from genome assembly GCA_947598205.1 of uncultured Clostridia bacterium. GTDB lineage: Bacteria > Bacillota > Clostridia > Christensenellales > Borkfalkiaceae > Gallimonas. The sequence goes on along the minus strand of CANQFB010000004.1, from coordinate 35,580 downwards.
AAACTCGTAGCGCATCACGGCCCAATAGCTCAGTTGGTTAGAGCGCCAGCCTGTCACGTTGGAGGTCGACGGTTCGAGCCCGTTTTGGGTCGCCAAAAGAATGGAGCCTCATTCCGAGGAATGGGGCTCCTGCCTTAAAAGGCACACGGCTTGGTAGCTCAGTTGGTAGAGCGGAGGACTGAAAATCCTTATGTCGGCGGTTCGATTCCACCCCAAGCCACCACTTTGCTGGTGTAGCTCAATCGGCAGAGCAGCTGATTTGTAATCAGCAGGTTGCAGGTTCAATTCCCGTCACCAGCTCCACCGATAACGCGTAAAATTTCATATATATGGGAAGATTCCAGAGCGGCCAAATGGATCAGACTGTAAATCTGACGTCTCCGACTTCGGTGGTTCGAATCCACCTCTTCCCACCACGAAAAGGGACACCCTGTCGGGTGTCCCTTTTCGTGACGGTCGAGGTGGCAGAAAGAAACCCGATATTCTTCGGTGGTTCGCGCGAGGAGAAGGGCACGATAAGCATATTATTTTCTCAAAGCATTCCCCTTCGACGAAGCTCCCGAGCGTAGCGAAGGGGATCCACCTCTCGTTGCGGAAGGATTCCCCTGCCGCAACGTAATTTCCTTTTGGCAAAATCCACCACGCTTTCGAGCGGTTCTCGTGAGAAAGTGTCTGATTGCCCCGAGCGAGGCTTCTATGGCAAACTAAGGGTCGGCACGAGCCGAAAGCGAAGTGGAGGCAGACACGATAAGCGGAATACTTTCTTATCGTTTATATGCCTTTATTTTTTGTAAAATAAACCGAGGAAAACTTGATAAATTTTTTATAGAATGCTATAATAATTATGCTACACATTTTAATTGCCCAATTTCAAGGGAATACTCTCGGTAAAAGTGTATTCTCTCGCCTTGAATTGGGTTAAATGTGTAGCAACATTGAGAGGTGCATTTTTCGTGCGTCTCCCCACGAGGCGCATCTTTTTTAGGAGAATAATATGAAGCAGAAAGTAAAACGAATTGCTTACTTTATTTCGTTGGTTATTCTTTGCATTTCGATTATTATATGTAGTGGGGCTTGTGTGTCTAAACAGGACAGAGAGGCCGCTCAATCTGTTGTCTCTAAAATTGAAACGATCGGCGATGTTACTTTGAACAAGAAAGAATATATCAACGAGGTATATAATTCTTATAATAAATTAACTGACAAGCAAAAAACATTAGTCACAAATTACAACGTGCTTTTGAATGCGATTGACGGCATAGAAATTCTTGAAATCGAGGAAGAAATTTCAAATGATCCAAATAGAAATATAAGCAGAAGCGATTTATTGGGAATATGGCAAAGCAAATATGATCCAAGTTCTTCGCACTATTGGAATGTATGGATCACCCAAAACAGCATATATTATATGGGTTCTAAAACTCAAGATCCGGGATTTGATATTCTTAAAAGCGAATATCTAATTGCAACAAGTTATTCCTTTGATGGAGTCGATAAAAATTTAAGATTAAAAAAGGGAGAATTTTATAATTCAGACTTACATAGGCGTTTTTCATTTACGGTACAAATCAAGAACGATCAGTTTGTTATGTATATTTCAGGTTCTCCAATAAACGATTGGTTCTATAAGCTTGGACAAGAGTAAATAAGTTGTCCGTGGTTCATTGTAAAACATGAACAACTTCCTCAAATATAAAAAATGCGGGGCAAGCCCCGCATTTGCTTATCGTTCTCTCTTTTTTCTATGGAAGGTCTCGCGGAGGGCGCAGAGCTTGTCGGCGAGGCACAAGATAAAACTTTCGCGGCAGTGGGGGAGTCTCCCCAGCGGCCACATGTGCGACAGGATCATATTCTGCTCGATCTTGCCCACCTCAAAATCCCGCCTTGCGTTCTCGAGGGCGATCTTCGGATGGGTGAAGGCGTGCAGTCCCTTGTGCGGCTCGTGCCAATCGTAGAGGCAGTAGTCGTGCAGAAGGGCCCCCCGCACAAGTTCGCGCTCATGCGTTTTGATATGCAGGGCGGCGGCAATGCGAAGGCACATGATCGTGACGGCGAGGGAGTGCGAAAAGGTGGAAGTCGTCCCGTGCTGTATAAACTGCTTTTCGGACTGCATCCTGTCCGAATGAAGAATGTCGCCGCCGTATTCCTCGATGGCGGACATATAGTCGGAATTCTTGTTCTTCATATTCTCTTTTCCTATTTTATCTCACCGCTCGGAAAAAGTCAAATATTGAATGGGGGTGATCAAGTGACTGATGAGGAAAGCCCTACCCTTCGCTTGCGAGGGGGAGAGTGTCACGGCTCTGCCGCGACGGGTGGGGGGCGTTCTGAAATTCGTCATGCTGAACGTAGTTGAAGCATCACCTTATTATAAAGTGAAAAGGCGGATTGGAATTCCCCACCTCAGTCACGCGAGCGTGGCAGCTCCTCCCCAAGGAGGAGCTCTTTCGACCTCTAGATTAGGCAGTCTTCTAACACCAATGACCTCGGACATGGTGTGGCCGTTTTTCGTTAAAATAAAAAAGAACGGCTTCGCGCGGAAGCCGTTCTCCTCGACTTATTCGTGGTCCATGACCCAGTAGCCGCCCTCATGTTGCAAAGGGGGGAAACGGGTCCCTTTTTCGAGATAGGTCTTTTCATCGTCGTGGCTCTTTCCGAACTTGTCGTATGCCTTATAGTGGCAGGACATGGGCACGGTATCGCCGCTTCTGAATTTTTCCATATCTGTTACCTCCCATCTCCATTTTGTGCACGTTTGCAAAATTTATGCGCTCCCGAACGCCGCGGAGGGGAGGGCGAATCTTCGGCGAACTTTCCCTTGAAATGGCTTGAGAACGCTTGCAATTTTATGCGCATAGGGTTATAATATTCATAGTCCCATCATATACGCGACATTTTACGGAGAACATATGGAAAAGGAATTCAGGACGGAGAGCGATTCCGTCGGGGAACTTGCCATCGACAGCGCCGCCTACTACGGCATCCAGACGCTTCGCGCCAAAGAGAATTTCGAGATCACGGGCACGCGCCTCACCTTCTCATTCGTGAAGAACGTCGTCCTCATCAAGAAGGCGGCGGCCATCGTCAACAAGGCCTACGGGCTTCTCGATGCCAAAAAGGCAGACGCCATTATCGCGGCCTGCGACGAGATCTTGCGCGGCAAGCACAGGAGAGACTTCATCATCGACGCCGTGCAGGGCGGGGCGGGCACTTCCGCCAACATGAATGTGAACGAAGTCATCGCCAACATCGCCATTGAGCATCTCGGCGGGAAACTCGGCGACTACTCCGTCATCAGCCCCAACGACGACGTGAATATGGAGCAGTCCACGAACGACGTCATTCCTACGGCGGGAAAACTTACCGTGCTTTCGCTCATGCCCGAACTTCTCTCGGAGCTCGGCCGCCTCAATGCCGCCCTCCTCAAAAAGGCCAAGGAGTTCGACGGCATCCTCAAGATGGGCAGGACGCAACTTCAGGACGCCGTTCCCATGCGCCTCGGGCAGGCCTTCCACGCCTTCGCGACCTCCATTTCGCGTTCCAAGGAGCGCATCGAAAATTCCCTTTCGGAGATGCGCGTCATCAATATGGGCGCGACGGCCATCGGCACCGCCATCAACGCGCGCGAAGCCTACTTCAACCACATTACGGAGGAACTTTCCCTTCTCACGGGGGAAGAATTAAAGCGCGCGGAAGACCTCTTCGACGGCACCCAGAACGTGGACGGGTTTGCCGCCGTCTCGGGGACTTTGAAGGCCCTCGCCGTCAACCTCTCCAAGATGTGCAACGACCTCCGCCTCATGTCGAGCGGCCCGCGGACGGGTCTCGGCGAGATCATCCTGCCCGCCAAGCAGAACGGCTCCTCCATCATGCCCGGCAAGATCAACCCCGTCATCCCCGAAGTCGTCAACCAAGTCGCCTTTCTCGTCATCGGGCACGACGTCACGGTGACCATGGCGGCCGAAGCGGGCCAGCTCGAGCTCAACGCCTTTGAGCCCGTCATCTTCTATCAGCTCTTCGAGAGCATCCGCGCGCTCACGGGCGCCGTGAAGACCCTCTGTGAGAATTGCATCATCGGCATCGTCGCCAACCGCGAGCGTTGCGCCGAGTGGGTCAATAGGAGCGTGGGCATCGTCACCGCCCTCAACCCCTATATCGGGTACCTGAAGGCCGCCGAGATCGCGAAGGAATCGCTCAAAACGGGGGAGAGCATCCGCTCCATCGTCCTCCGCGAAGGGCTCATGGACGAACAGAAACTCGATGAAGTGCTCGATCCGCTCCTCCTCACGGAGCCCAGAACCAATCTCTCTTGAGAGGGGAAGCAGTCCCTATAGACGAAAAACGGGCATTCCATGTCTGAAGAACAAGGCCGCCGCGGGCAATTTGCCCGCGGCGGCCTTGTGGTCATGATACGGAAATTTTACGCGTTGAACCGTCCGCAAAAGAAAGGGTCAGCGTGTCGCCTTCCGCCGAGATCATTCCGACGAGATCGTCTTCAAGTTCCGCCCGAAGCAGGGCGACTAATTGCTCAATACTCATCATTTTCCTCCTCATGTAATTTTAGCATTGCTTAAATTATAATCTGGGCGTCGCCCAGATGTCAAGCAATTTTGAGCATTGCCCAATAAAATGTTGGGTATGGATAAAACATTAGATGAAAAAATCAGTGAAAATTTGAAGTTCGAGATCGAACATAGCGGGAAAAAGAAGATCGACATCGCAAGGGCGATGGGAATCGATTCGTCGTCGCTTTCTCAATATCTCTCGGGCAGAACGCTTCCCACGCTTGCGAACCTCTCCAAGCTCTGCAATTTTATCGGCTGTTCTGCCGACGATATTTTAGAGATCAAAAAGGACCGTTGATCGTTTTTTGCTTTTTTATTGCGCATTCCGCCTTTTTCGCTTGCAGGGGCGGCAAGGGCGCAAAAAGCCCCAACTTTTTAAGGGGGAGGGGCGAACGAAGCGAGGCGGGTGGGGGTTCGTTCCCGCCGAAACGCCTTTTTGCATTCCTTTTCGTTTCAAATTCACATTTCTATTGTTTGTTTCTATCCTAAAATTAACATCTATGTTTATTTTGTGAAAAATATAATATATTTTCATGTTTGTTTGACATTTTTCAATCAAGATGTTAATATAGAAACAATCAAGAGGGGAAACGTAAATTGTCGTGTGAGATTTACGTTTCTTTTGTACGTTTTCGACCATGTTTGATCGGCTATGGAGGTGATTGGTTGCTTAAAACTTTGGCAAAATGTGTCCGGGAATACACGGTTTCCGCGATACTCTCGCCCATCTTTGTGACGGGGGAAGTCATTCTCGAATGTCTCATTCCCTTTGTCATCGCCCAGCTGGGCACTGCGATCGAATCGGGCATCGGGCTTTGGGGCCCGGGCTCGAGTTGGTCCACCCTCGGCGTTGGGCAGTTCGGGCTTATCCTCATCGCGATGTCGGTGGCGTCGCTCGCATGCGGCGCACTGGCGGGGGCTTTTTGTGCGAAGGCCTCGGCCGGCTTTGCGAAGAACGTAAGGAAGGATCTCTATTATAAGGTGCAGGAGTTCTCCTTCGAGAACATCGATAAATTCTCCACGCCCTCCCTCGTCACCCGTATGACGACGGACGTCGGCAATGTGCAGATGTCGTTCATGATGATCGTGCACACGGCCATCCGCTGTCCGCTCATGATGATCTTCTCCGTCGTGATGGCGTTCGTGATGGGGGGAGACCTCGCATGGATCTTCGTAGGCGTCATTCCGCCCCTTGCCGTCATCCTGTTCCTTCTCATGCGCAAGGCGATGCCCCTTTTCCACCGCGTTTTCAAGAAATACGATAACCTCAACGAGAGCATCCAGGAGAACATCGCGGGGGCCCGCGTCGTCAAATCCTATGTGCGCGAAGATTTCGAGAAGCGCAAGTTCGACCGCGCCGCGACCGACGTGCAGATCGACTTCACCAAGGCGGAGCGCATCCTCGCATGGAACCAGCCCGTCATGCAGCTCTTCTTCTACGGCGTCCTTTCCTCGGTGCTCTTCCTCGGCTCCTACCTCATCTTCAAGAACACGGGGCTCACGGTTTGGAGCATCTCCCAGCTCGTCGTCTACGGCATGCAGATTTTGATGTCGCTGATGATGTTCTCCATGGTCTTCGCCATGATCGCGATGTCGGTGGAGAGCGCAAGGCGCATTTGCGAGATCCTCAAGGAAGAGAGCACGCTCAAGAGTCCCGAAAATCCCGTCTGCGAGGTCGCAGACGGCTCGATCGACTTCGACAACGTGAATTTCAAATATGCGAAGAATGCCGAGAAGTTCGTCCTCTCGGATATCGATCTTCATATCCGTTCGGGGGAGACGATCGGCATCATCGGGGGAACGGGTTCTTCCAAGACTTCGCTCGTCAACCTCATCTCCCGCCTGTACGACGTGACGGAGGGGAGCGTGAAGGTGGGCGGCGTCGACGTGCGCGATTACGACCTCGAGACGCTTCGCAATCAGGTCGCCGTCGTCTTGCAGAAGAACGTCCTCTTCTCGGGGACGATCAAGGAGAACCTCCGCTGGGGGAATCCCGATGCCACCGACGAGGAGATGGAGGAGGCGTGCCGCCTTGCGCAGGCGGATGAGTTCATCCAGACCTTCCCCCAAAAATACGATACCTATATCGAACAGGGCGGGACCAACGTCTCGGGCGGGCAGAAGCAACGCCTCTGCATCGCGCGGGCCCTTCTCAAGAAGCCGAAGATCCTGATCCTCGACGATTCCACTTCCGCCGTCGATACCCATACCGACGCCCTCATCCGCAAGGCGTTCCGCGAATTCATTCCTACGACGACCAAGATCATCATCGCCCAGCGCACCTCCTCCGTCGAGGACGCCGACCGCATCATCATTATGGAGAACGGTAAAATAGACGCCGTGGGCACCCACGAGGAGCTCCTCGGCACGAACGCCATCTATACCGAAGTATATACCACGCAAAATAAGGGCGGCAAGGCCGTCTCCTCCCTCGGCGAAATGGGGGAACTCCATGAAGAAGGAGGTGAAGACGATGCCTCCTAAAATGTCGATGGCGCGCCCTGCGCGCGGCGGGCACGGCCCCGCAAAGGGACATGTGAAAGCTCCGAAGGGGACGTTCCTTCGCGTCGTGAAATCCATCTTCAAATTCTATCCCAAGATGATGACGATCGCCCTTTTGTGCATCATCTTCAACGCCGTCATCTCCGCCCTTCCCTCCATCTTTATGGAAAGGGTGTTCTCCGTCGTCGGCGCCGCGGCAGAACAGGGCGCAGACTGGGGCGGCACGGTGGAATTCGAGCATTCGACCTTTGTCGTCGGCGGGGCGATCACCCGTTACATGCTCATTCTTATCGGGCTCTATATCCTCTCGCTTATCGCGACGGGCATCTATCACCAGCTCCTCGCCATTATCACGCAGGGCTTTTTGAAGAAGATGCGCGGGCAGATGTTCGACGGGATGCAGGAGCTTCCCATCCGCTACTTCGATACCATGAGCCACGGCGACATCATGAGCTACTACACGAACGACATCGATTCGCTCCGCCAGATGATCGCGCAGAGCGTTCCGCAGCTCATCACCTCGGGCGTCATGGTCATTACGCTGTTCTGCATCATGCTCTACTATAGCTTCTGGCTCGCCCTGATCGTGCTCGGCGGGGTGGGGGTCATCCTCATCATCACCAAGGTCGTGGGCGGCGGCGCGGGGAAATACTTCCTCGGCCAGCAGAGGGCCGTCGCGGCGACGGAGGGCTATATCGAGGAGATGATGAACGGCCAGAAGGTCGTCAAGGTCTTCTGCCATGAAGAGGCGGCCAAGCGCGACTTCGATAAGGTCAACGATCGCCTCTACGATCAATCCAACCGCGCCAACCGCTATGCGAACATGCTCATGCCCATTCTCGGCAACTTCGGCCATGTCCTCTATGTCATCATTGCCGTCGTCGGGTGTGTGTTCGTCTTGAACAGCGTGCACAACATCGGCATCATCACCCTGCTCGGCGTGGAGGCGGGCTCCTTCTCCGTCGCGAATGTCGTCTCCTTCCTGCAGATGACGCGGCAATTTTCCAACAACGTCAATCAGGTCTCCAACCAGGTCAACTCCGTCGTCATGGGCCTTGCGGGCTCGGCGCGCGTCTTCGCCCTCATCGATGAGAAGCCCGAGGAGGACGAGGGGTACGTCACCCTCGTCAATGTCCGCGAAGAGGCCGATGGAACGCTCACGGAGTGCAACGCACGCACGGGCTTATGGGCATGGCGGCACCCGCATGCGGCCGACGGCACGGTGACATACACCAAGCTCGAAGGGGATATCCGCATGTCGGAGGTGGACTTCGGCTACACGCCCGATAAGATCGTCCTGCACGATATTTCGCTCTATGCGAAGCCCGGGCAGAAGGTCGCCTTCGTCGGGGCGACGGGTGCGGGGAAGACGACGATCACCAACCTTCTCACCCGCTTTTACGACATCGCCGACGGCAAGATCCGCTACGACGGCATCAACGTCAACAAGATCAAGAAGGGGGAACTGCGCCGCGCGATCGGTATGGTTTTGCAGGATACCAACCTCTTCACGGGCACCGTCATGGAGAATATCCGCTACGGCAAGCTCGACGCGACGGACGAAGAGTGCATCGCGGCGGCCAAACTTGCGGGGGCGGACGACTTCATCACCCGCCTTCCCGAAGGCTATCAGACGATGCTCCACCAGAACGGTGCCAACCTCTCGCAGGGGCAGAGGCAGCTTCTCTCCATCGCCCGCGCCGCCGTCGCCGACCCGCCCGTCATGATCTTGGACGAAGCCACTTCCTCCATCGATACGAGAACGGAGGCCATCGTCCAGCGCGGCATGGATAAACTCATGGAGGGCAGGACGGTGTTCGTCATCGCCCACCGCCTTTCCACCGTCAAGAACTCCAACGTCATCATGGTCTTGGAGCACGGCCGCATCATCGAGCGCGGCACGCACGAACAGCTCATCGCCGAGAAGGGGAAATATTACCAGCTCTACACAGGTGCATTCGAGCTCGAATAATCTCAAAAAAGAAGCCGCCCGACGTGCTCGCACGTCGGGCGGCTTTCATATATGAGCCCAAGCTCCTTGCCTTCAGGGGAAAATTTTGCAATTCTGAAACGCTCCTTGCTGTCCCTTTCAGGGGAAAGTGGCGCGCGCCCTATGCGCGCCGAAAGGGGTGTTCTTCCGATTAACGCTCTTGGCTCCCCATTTGAGGGGGAGCTGTCACCGCAGGTGACTGAGGGGGTGTATTACTTCACTATAACCTCATTTCCCGTAAATTCAATATGCGCCTTGAAGATCGCCGCAAGGGCCTTTTCGAGCTCTTCGACGTCGCTCTTTGCGACGGTCTCGGCGGCGGAGTGCATCGCGAGCTGTGCCACTCCCAAATCGACGGAGGGGATGCTCACCTCCTTGAGGGAAATTGCGCCGAGGGTGGAGCCGCTCCGAACGTCCGAGCGGTTATAGAAGGTCTGGAAGCGGATGCCCGCATCCGAAAAGATCTTTTTCACGGCCGCCGAAGTCATGCCGTCCGTCGTGTATGCGCCGCCCGCATGAGACTTGATGACGACGCCTCCGCCCATCGCCGCACGGTTGGTGGGGTCGCACTTTTCGGGGTGGTTGGGATGAAGGGAATGGGCGTTGTCGATCGAGACGAAAAGGGAGGCGGTATATGCGGCCTGCTCCTCCTCGCGGCTCTTCCCCTGCGCGATGCAGATGCGGGAGAGCACGCTCCGCAAAAAGTCACCGCCTGCGCCGCCCTGCGTGCCGCTTCCGATCTCCTCCGCCTCGAAACAGGCCGCAACGAGAGTGCTGTCCGAGGGCGTTGCTCCTGCGATCGCCTTCAAAGAGGCATACACGCCCGTAAGGTCGTCGAGGCGCGGCGAGGTGAGAAGTTCCCCGTCCGCCCCGCATGAAAAAGGCTCTTCGGCGGGCGTCAAAAAGAGGTCGTAAGAAACATACGGGCCTACCATGTCTGCGACCGAGCGTTCAGAAAGCCCTGCGAGGGCAAGTTCCGTCTGAAGATTCACGCTAAACTTTTCGTTGGCTTCGCGGTTTTGGTGGATGGCGAGCGAGGGGAGAACGAGGCGGAAATCACTCGTATAGAGTTCGGCGGCGAGGCGGTCTTTTTCCTCCCGCACGATCCTTCCCGCGAGAGCGAGAGGGCGGTCGAAGAAGGTGTACCAAAGCCCTCCGCCGTACCCCTCCGCGTTGATGCGGGAAAAAGTCCCGTCGAAGGCCGCGGCATTCTCCTTGATCTTCAGGCAGGGGGAATCGGTATGCGAGGCGAGCACGGTGAAGTTCCCGCCCTTCGCCGAACAGCGGAAGGCCACGATGCTTCCGCCCCGCACGACGAAGTACGCCCCGCCCGCCTGAAGACGCCAAACGTCCTGTTCTTTGAGGCGGGTAAAGCCCGCCTCTTCGAGCATCGTTGCGGCGTTCTCTACGGTATGATAACAGGTATATGAATTCTTCAAAAATTCGCAAAGTTCCATGAAAGTTCTCCTTTTGCACCCATTATATAATAATTTTGTTTTGAATGCAACCAATTTTATGCCCTCTTGCCCACCCCTTGAGGGGTGGGTGTCGCCTTTGGCGACGGAAGGGGTGTTACTTCTTAAATCACGTCATGCTGAGCGAAGTCGAAGCATCACCTCATTTGATGCCCACTCCGCGGGAGGGTACGAACCATGCCCCCTCCGCATGAGACAGGGCGAATGTATCCCCTTGACACTTCTCCCTCCGCATGCTATAATACACAAAAAACGGGGAGGGACCGCATGCCAAAGACGGTCAGGGATCGGCTGAAAAATTTCGCCGCGAGGATCTTTTTCAAGCTCACGGGAAGCGCGCTTTCACAAAAGGAGAATGCGCATCTCGCCGTGGGGGCGACCGTTCCCGCAGAGACCTCCGCCCTCCTTCGCCGTGCCGCGGCCGAGGGGGCGGTCCTTCTCAAAAACGACGGAACGCTCCCCCTGAAGGGGAAGTTTGCCCTCTTCGGAAGAGTCCAGACGGATACCTTTTTCACGGGCTACGGCTCGGGCGGCGACGTGGTGCGGCCGTACGCTATAAGCATTTCGGAAGGGCTTGAACGCGGACATGCCCCCCTCGTTTCATGCGTAAAGGAGTTTTACGCGAAGTGGCGGGAGAAGAATGTTGCCCCGAAGGGGAGTTGGGGAAATTGGCCCTATTCCTATCCCGAGGCCGAATTGCCTGCCCCGCTTCTCGCGCAGGCCGCCTCCGAGACGGATACCGCCGTCGTCGTCTTGGGCAGGGCTGCGGGCGAGGACCGCGAGAACGAGCTTTGCGAGGGCAGTTTCTATCTCACCAAACGGGAGAGAAAACTTCTCGAGGATGTAACGGGGCGCTTTTCCCGCGTCGCCGTCGTCTTAAATATCGGCAATATCATCGACTTTTCATGGGTGGAGGAATATCCCATCGGCGCACTTCTCCTCATTTGGCAGGGGGGCATGGAGACGGGCAACGCCTGCGCCGACCTCCTCCTCGGGAAGCGTTCCCCCTGCGGCAAGCTCCCCGCCTGCATCGCGAGGAAGTACGAAGATCACCCGGCGCAGAACTTCGGGGACGCGGCCTACAGCGAGTATGCGGAAGACGTCTATCTCGGCTATCGCTATTTTGAGACCTTCGCAAAGGAGCGTGTCCTCTTTCCCTTCGGCTTCGGTCTCGGCTATACGCAGTTTGAGATGAAGGCCTCTCTCTCGGAAAACACCTTGAAATATTGCGTGAAAAACGTGGGGGAAGCATCGGGGCGCGAGGTCGTCGAAGTCTTTGTCGAAAGGCCGCAGGGCGATCTCGGAAACCCCGCCCGCGTGCTCGCCGCCTTCAAAAAGACGGCCCTCCTCGCCCCCGGCGAAGAGGAGGCGGGGGAGATCGAGCTCCCCGTGCGCGCGCTCTGCACCTTCAGCGAGGCGCGTTCCGCCTTCGTTCTCCTTCGCGGCGAATATCACATTTACGTCGGTTCTGATGTGCGCACCGCAGACATGGTGGGGGGATTTATCGTCGAAGAGGAGACGATCGTCGAACAGCTCACGCAAAATTGTGCGCCAAGATATCCTCTTCTTGTATGCGGAAAGGGGGGAGATGCGCGACGGGCGCGCCCCTCCGAAAAGGACCTGAAGGGGGAGATCCTCTCCCGCCTTCCCCCCGAGCCTTCCGATCGGGCCGAGCGGGGCATCCTCTTTAACGACGTGAGGGAAGGGCGGGCTTCCGCCCAAGAATTTGCGGCCCAGCTTTCCGATCGCGAGCTCTTTGCGCTCTCCCGCGGCGCCCTCAAGATGGACAGCCCCTTGGGCGCTTCGGGCAATGCGGGCGTCATGGGCGGCGTGACAGAGGAACTTCGCGCAAGGGGCGTCCCCTGCGTCACCATGACCGACGGCCCTTCGGGCGTCCGCCTCAAGAAACCGAGTTCGCTCATCCCCATAGGAACCCTTCTTTCAAGCGCCTTTGATGAAGCTCTCATCGAAGAGGTCTATACCATGCTCGCGACGGAGATGTCGGAAAGAGGTTCCCATGTCCTTCTCGCTCCCGCCTTGAATTTGCAGAGAAACCCCCTTGGCGGGCGCAATTTCGAGTACTTTTCCGAAGACCCGCTCCTCGCGGGGAAGATGGCCGCGGCGGCCGTCCGCGGGCTGAAAAAGGGGGGCGCTTCCGCCTGCCCCAAACATTTTGCCTGCAACAATCAGGAATTCAACCGAAACAGAAACGATTCCCGTCTCTCCGAGCGCGCCCTTCGCGAGCTCTACCTCTATGCCTTCGAGATCTGCGTGAAGGAGGGCCGCCCCGATTTTCTCATGACCTCCTACAACAAGGTCAACGGCGTGTATGCCCACTATAATTTCGAGCTCGTCCGCGGGATCTTGCGCGGGGAATGGGGGTTTGGGGGGTGCGTTATAACCGATTGGTGGATGAAGTGCGCAAAGAGCCCCGAATTTTGCCGCGTAAAGAACAACGCCTACCGCATCCGAGCTGGGGTCAACGTCCTCATGCCGGGCGGAGATTACCTCGGGAAGCGGGTGCAGGGCGGTTCGCCCTTGAGGGGGCTCGGGAAAAAAGAGGCCCTCACCCGCGGCGAACTTCTGCAAAACGCCGCCGAGATCTTGGGAACGCTCGCAAAATTGTCATACCGCGGTTCATAAAATTTTATGATACCTTCCTGCCCGCCCGAACGTCCGAAAAGGCGCATTTCCACCCTTAAGGGTGGATTTTTTTATGAAATTTTTCTGAAATGCCGAATTTTTTCTTTCATTCCCTTGACACGGTGTCATAAAATTGGTACAATGCTGTCATAAAGTGATATGACACACGTCATTTCGGGCCGTGACTGCGGTCCGAAAGGAGGAAACGGTATGGGATATTACAAGAAACCGGCAAAATATTCGGGGGTCGGAAGCAATCATATGAGCGTTGCGATGAAGGTCGTCGCCGCAATGTCGGCCTTTGTCGCGGTCGGCGTGGGCGCGGGCAGTCTCATCGCGGCGTTTACGAAGACGGCGGAGCGCAACAGCGTCGATCTTTCCTACGGCTCGGTCTCCACGCCCGTGGAACAAGGGGAGGTCTATTCGGACGAAGGGGGATACGACCCCATCGCCATCTTCGCCCGCCTTAATTGGAAGTTCGCCCAGCAAAAGGAGTGGTACGGCGAATTTTCCGGCTATGTCGATACCGTCGTCCATCAGGACGTGCATTCCTACAAATACTACCGCGACGATATGCTCATCTGCGCCGACATCACCGAGAGTTCTCTCGTGAACGCCGCGCGGGAATTTTGCTATGTGAAGGACCGCGACCGCGTCCTCTGGAGGGAAGCCGCGGGAGGTCCCTCCACCTATGATAAACTCGATACCCCTTGGCAGGAGGGCGAGCCCTACCGCAACATGACGATCTCGGGCGAAGACGGCTTCAAGGCCGTGAACGGTCTTCCCGCCTATGAGCTCAGCGTCTATGTCATCGAACCCGAGACCGTGCTCTCGAGCTCCGTCGAGCAGACGGAGGACGGGCTCTATAAGGTGACCTTCGTGATGAACCCCGCCATTTGGGAGGATACCGACGAGAACGGCAACTCCATCGTAAAGGGGGCGAATGCCTACTATATCAACCAAATGATCTTTACGGGCGGCCTCCCCGAGGCGCCCAAGTTCGACGGGCTCACCGTCTCTTTCTATTTTGACGATAATTGGGTCACTTACAAATCGGAGGTGGAAGAGACGTACACGGCGGCCTATGGTGTCGTCCAAGCGCATTGCGCGGGCGGCGGGAGCACGACCTATTCCTACGAGCCTTACACCCCTTCGGACAATCCTTATCCCGACGCATACGAGGAATATTTCCAATATTATATCGACGATGCGCCCGATACCGACTTCGACCGTCCCATCACTGCGCTCGACGCTTTGGCGGGAGCATTCGGCCCGCTTCTTGCCGAGCCTTCTACTTTGCAGCTCGATCTCAATATCGGCGGCGCAAAGCAGACGGGGACCGTCTTTGTCGATTTGAGCAAGACGGATCTCTCCTCCTTCGACGTGGGCGCCATCGAAGCGCGCGTCGGCCTCGGAGCTCTCAACCTTTGGGTGGAGGGAGGCAAGGCCTATCTGAATTACGGCGGGGTCAAGCTCTCGCTCACCCTCTCCGAGCTTCTGGATCTTCTTTCGCCCGCTTCCCCGCAGGCGGAAGGGGAGGAGAGCGGCGGCCTCAACACCGACGATCTTCTCGGCGCGCTCGCAAACGGCGAATTTATCGTTTCGGAGGGGAAGGCGGAGCTCCACTCCGTACTGCCCCTTCTCGGCTATGAGATCCCCATCGACTTCTATTTCAATGTCGACGAGGAGAAGAACGTCACCCTCGAAAGGGCGGCGGTCGCGCTCGATCTCGACGGGCTTTCCATCGGCGCCGATCTCGCCTTCGGCGGGGAGCCCATTCCCGCCCTCCGCGAGGAGGAGAAGGGAATGTATTCCGAACTCGTCCCGCACATCCGCGACCTGATCGCGCTGTTTACCTCCGAAGAACTCCATGCCGACCTCGGCTATGAGGGCCACGGTGTCGAAGTGGATGGCGGCATCGACATCGCCCTCTCCCCGTTCGCCCTGAAGGGGGAGATCGAGGTGCGTATCCCCGCATACGAGGCCTCCAAGCGCGTCGCCATCGCCTATTCGGGCGGGAAGGTCTATCTCGATCTCGGCGGCGTCAAACTCGAAGTCGGCGTGGCCGACGCGGCGGCGCTCGTCGCGAAATATCTCGATCTCGGCTCGCTCGCAGAGGGCGGGTCTTTGCCCGATCTCGGCGGCATGGTCGGGACTCTTCTCTCCCCCGAATTTGCGCAAAATATTCTCTCTTCGGAGGAGGAGAGCAAGCTCCGTCTCCTTCTGCGCGGCACGCAGATTTTGAAGGCGCTCGGCATCGACTTCGACCTCGGCGACGTCTCGCTGGAGATCGCTTCCGAACAAATTTCGGCGAGTGCGCTCGGCGTCAGCCTCACCCTCACGAAGGGGACGCCCTTTACCTTCGTCCCCGAAGGCTATACCGACCTCGCCCCCTATGCCTCCCGCATTGCGCAGATCCTCTCGGGCGGCTATCTTTCCGCCACCCTCTCCTACACGGGCGAGACGCTCTCCGTCACGGGAGATCTCGACCTCGATCTTCACGACCTCGCCGCGAAGGGGGCGTTCACGCTCTCCTATAAGGGCGCGTCCAAGGAGCTCGGGATCGTCTATCATGCGGGAGAACTCTTCCTCACCGTCGACGGTCTCCGCATCAAGGCAAACGTGAAAGAGGCGGTCGAGCTCGTCTCGGAGTTCGTGGAGATCTCTCCCGAAGACGGCGGCGCGCTCAAACTTGTGGCAGATCTCTTCTCCCTCGACTTCGCAACGATCTTCCGCTTCGGCGGGGAGGAGGACGATCTCACCCTCACCGTGAAGGGCACGGAACTTTTGCAGGCCCTCGGCCTCTCCTTCGACCTCGGCGACATCGGACTTCGCATCGGGGAGGAGGATATTTCCCTTTCCGCCCACGGCGTATCCGTCAGGATCGCGGCGGGCAAGCCCTTTGAATATTCGGCAGAAGGTTCCGAGATCGTGCCCTATGCCAAGGCGATCGCCGATATTTATCAGAGCGGTTATCTCGCCCTCGGCCTCGACGCCTCCTTCGGCGACCTCGCGATCGCGGGCAAAGTGGATATCGACCTTAAATCCTTCAACGTGGAGGCGGCGCTCACCCTCGCCTCGGGCACGAAGTCCAAGACGGCGGACATTCTCTATTTCGGCGGCGAGATCTACCTCGGCATCGACAATATCCGCCTGAAGGTCAACGCGCAGGAGGGCGCGGAACTTCTCGGCGGCCTCCTCGGTTTGGGCGGCGGGGAAGAGGAGACCGACGTCCTCCTCGCCATCCTTTCGGCAGATTTCTCGAAGCTCATTCCCGAGCTCTGGGAGGCAGACGGCGCGCTCCATATCACCCTGTCGAGCGGGGAGCTCCTCTCGCTCTTCGGCATCGACTTCGATGCGGGCGATCTCCGCTTTGCCGTCACAGGAGAGGGCGCGACGATCAAACTCGGCTCCATCCTCATCACGGCCAATGCGGGCGATCCCTTCACGCCCGCCGCCGAAGGCTATCTCGATATTACCGAATACCTCGGCGCAGTCTCCAAGTTCGCGGGCGCGAAGGCAGTCTTGCTCGACGTCTCCTTTGCGGGCGAGAACATATCGCTCGGCGGCACGGTCTCGGTCATGGTAGACGGCTCCGCCGCGAAGGGCGACCTCACCCTTACCTATCGTGATCGGGAAGGCGGGAAGGCGGATCACGCCGTCGTCCTTCTTTGGACAAAGGAGGAGAACACCGTCTATCTCTCCATCGACGGCATCAAGGTCAAGGCCAATATCCGGGAAGCGATCGGGCTCATCAAGGAGCTCATCGGTAAAAAAGATGGGGAAACGGGCAGGGGAAGAGAGCGGGCCGCCGCGGCCGACCTCTCCGAAGAGGAACTCACCGTGCTCGAAAAGTTGCTCTCCTTCGACCTCGGCGAATTCCTCTCCCTCACGGAGAACAAGACGGAAGAGGGAGGAACGCTTTCCCTCACCGTCAAGGGAACGGAACTTCTCGGCGCACTCGGTCTCTCCTTCGGCCTCGGCGATATAGAACTTTCCGTGAATACGGAGGGAGAGATCTCCCTTCGCGCGGCGGAAGGGAAGCTCACCCTTACGGTGCGCGGCGGCGAAGGCTTTGCGCAGGAAAGCACGGAGGGATATATCGACATCGTGCAATACGCCGAATATCTCATCGATCTCTTCTCGCAGAATACCTATAAGGTCGCGGCCTCCTTTGAGAGCGGCGATCTCAGGATCCGCGCCGACGTCTCCTTCGACACCGCCAAGAAGCTCGCCCGCGGCGATCTCATCCTCATCTATAAAGAGGCGGCGAAAGAGGCCTCGTTTATCTATGAGAACGGCTGGTTCTATCTCTCCCTCGGCACGCCTCTTGCGCCTTCCTATCGCTTCAAGGCGCAGACGACGGGGGCGATTGCCCTTCTCGCGGGCTATCTCGGCCTCTCGGGGACGAAGGATGTGGGCTTCGACAGCCTCGCAAAGGCGCTCGATACGAGCCTCGGCGGGCTTCTTTCCCTGCATGAAACGGAGGGCGAGGAGCAGATCCTCACCGTCCTTATCGACGGTTCCGCCCTTCTGAAGGCGCTCGGCGTCAAATTCGATCTCGGCGAGGTTGATCTCCAGATCGCGGAGAACTATCTCTATGCCTCCGTCAAGGGCTTCCATTGCGAGGTGACGGGGCTCAAGGTGACCCTTCCCGAACTCTCGGAAGATGATAAGGCGGGCTATACCGACCTTTCGGGCTATCTCGACGGCGTTGTAAATATCTTCAAGCAAGATTATCTCACCATCGGCGTCAATTACGATGAAAAGGACGTGCGCGCAGAGGGGAGCATTCAGATCGCCCTCAAAGAGAAGAAGGCGCGGGCAAACCTCACCCTTTCGGTGAACGGGATGACCTTCCGCGTCGGCGTCGTCTACGAGAACGGCATGCTCTACATCGACCTCGACGGCGCGAAGATCAAGGCGGATACGCAAAAGGCGATCGACCTCGTGAAGGGGCTCTTCACGAAGGAAGAGACCCGCGGGCGGCGACCGCTCTATGCCCCCGCCGACCTTCCCGCCGCGGCCTCGCTCACCGCGGAGCAGAAGGATAAACTTCTCGGCATCCTCGAGACGCTTCTCTCCCTCGATTTAGACGATTATTTCAAACTTACAGAGAGCAATGCGGAGGGGGCGGATTCTCTGACCCTCACCGTCAGCGGAACGGAACTTCTTCAAAAACTTCTCAAGAAAGATATCGCTCTTGGCGAAGTCACCATCGAAGTGCAGAAAGCGGGCGGCATCAAGCTCTCCGTCCTCGGCGCGACCGTCACCGCGAAGGGCAGTACGGAGGGATTCGAGCTCTTCGCCGAAGGGGACGGCACAGAAAAATATGCCGACGTCCTCCAATATGCGAAATATCTCGACCAGCTCTTCCGCTCCGAAGTCCTCGCCCTCGAGATCGAAGAACTCTCCTTCAATGCGGGCGGCACGGAAATTTCCGTGAAAGGGACTATAGACATCTGGACGAGCGGCGCGCTCGCGGGCGGCACGCTCACCCTTTCCGTGGGCGGGAAGTCCTTCACCCTCACCCTCTACTATGAGAAGGCGGAGGGCGAACGGGTGCTCTATCTCTCGGTCGCCGGCCTCAAGCTCAAGGCGAGCATCGAGGATGTGAAGACCCTCATCGATAAGCTCAAAACCAAAGAACCCGCGGCGGCGGCATTCTTCACCGTTGCGGCGGCCGCCGCGAATGGCGATCTCTTCGGCATCGCGGAAGAGGACGGCATGTTGCAACTCGCCGTCGACGGCCGGAAGCTCACGGAACTTTTAGGCTCGGACTTCGAGCTTCAGACCATCGGCCTCGGGATCGCAGAAGGGAAGCTCGGCCTCTCCCTTTCGGCGGAGAAATTCTCCCTCGGCGCCATCCTCTCGAAGTCGGAAAAGACGGCAACGGATACGCCCGAAGATAAAGATGATTATATCGACATCGTGAAGTATATCGACTTTGCGGTCGATCTCTTCCGCAAAGACGCCTTCGAGATCGGGCTGGGCTTCACAAAAGAGGAGTTCACCATAACGGGAAGCGCCTCCTTCGCGCCCAAGTCTAAGGTCGCATCGGGTGAATTCACCATCACCTACGGGACGACCTCGAAGCACGCTACGTTCGCCTATCGGGACGGCACGGCCTATATCGCCCTCGACGGCTCGAACGGCGTCATGAAATTCAAGGCGAAGTCGGCGGCGTCCGTCGCCCTTCTCGCGGCCTATTTCGGCTTCTCGGGAACGGATAAGACCCTGACGAACACGTTCACCGACGCATTCCAAGGCGTCTTCACGGGCTTTGATTCGCTCTTCGCGCTCTCCGAGAACGCCGAAAAGGACGTCCTCACCCTCATGATCGACGGCACGCAGCTCCTCGAAAAGCTCAAAATCTCGCTCGGCAGTTTCGAGCTCGGCGACATCGGCGTGAAACTCGGAAAAGACAGCCTCGCGCTCTCCGTGCTCGGCTTGCAGGTCACGCTCGGCGGGACCGATACGGCGCCCGTCCTTCCTACAGAGGAAGAGCTCGCCGCCTATACCGATCTTTCGGACTACGCGGATACCCTTGCCGCGCTCGCTTCGAGCGAATATCTCGGGATCAGCATCTCCTACACCTCGAAGGATGAGGCGCCCCTTTCCGTGAAGGGCGACGTCTACATCGCCGTCAAGGAGAAGAATATCCGCGCCAATGTCACGATCGAAAAGGGCGATTCTTCCATCGTTCTCGGCGTCGTCTATACGGGCGGCAAGCTCTACATCGATCTCGACGGCGCGAAGATCGCCCTCGACGCCAAGGAGGCGGTCTCCTATCTCGAAGAGCTCATCAAGGGCGCAAAGGGCAGGGCGCGCTCTGTGCGGAACGCCCCCATGGCGATCCTGAACGAGGAGCAGACGGATAAACTTCTCTCCGTTTTGAAGGATCTCTTCACGCTCGAACTCGATAACTTCTTCACCGTCGAAGAGGGGGAGGGCGGCATCTCCATCCTCCTCAACGGTACGGGGCTTCTTCAAAAACTTCTCAAGAAGGAGATCGCCCTCGGCGATGTAAAGCTCACCGTCGGGAAGAGCGTCTTTGGAGCGGATGGCACCGTCGAGAAATGCGGCAACGCTACCCTCGAAGCGCTGGGCGCTACGATCGTCTTGGGCCGTTCGGCACAGTTTACTGCCTTCTCCGAAGGGGACGGCGCAGAAAATTACACCGACGTTCTCCAATACGTCAAGTGGGCGGCGGACATCTTCGCGGAGCAGGCGAAGACGATCGAACTTTCCGTCGCCTCGGGAGATCTCACCGTCGGCCTCAAGCTCAACGTCGTGAAGGGCAACGCCTTCATGGAGGGCGTCATCACCCTTACATATCAGGAAAAACACAAGGATTTCAACTTTGTCTACGAAAATGCGGAGGGCATGATCTATCTCGACCTCGACGGCATCAAGATCAAGGCCAAGACGGAGGATATTCTCGATCTTTTCAAGAGTCTGTTCAAGAACGTTTCGGGCGAAGAGGCGGATACGGCCCGCACCCGCGCGCTCGGCTATGCCGCGGCCGCCATTCTCAATGCCGACGGGATGGCCTTCGGCGCATTCTCCCTCACGGAAGATGAGAACGTTCTTACCCTCACGGTAAGCGGCGAGAAGCTCATGGGCCTTCTCGGCGAAAAGGTGCAGTCCCTTCTCGGCGGAAAGTTCTCGCTCGAGGACGTAGGCCTTATCATCTCGCAGAGCATCTTCAAAGTGGAAGCGGAGGCCGCCCTTTCGGGAAGCCCTGTCTCCCTCTCCGTCGCCATCTCGAAGGGCGAAAAGACGGAGCTCGGCGAAGAGAAAAAGGCGGAGCTCGCAAGCTATATCGACGTCTTCAAATACGGCAGGATGGTGAAGAAGCTCTTCACCGAATCGGCGGCGTTGCAGGCCGATATTCAGGCCACGATCGGCGGGAAGGAGTTCACCCTCACCTTCATGTTCAAGAAGGACTTCACGATGGCACAGGGTACGCTCAGACTCGGTTCCCTTGACCTCGACATCATCTATGTGCTCAAGGACCGCAATGGGGCAGAAGGGGAGAAGGACGTCGTCCTCTATGTGAAAGCGGGCGAAAACGTCAAGCTCATGGCGAACGTCTCCGAAGTCATCCGCCTCATCAAGCAGGCGAAGGATAGCGGGGAAGCAAAGGGCCGCGCAAGGTCCGCCGCGCCCATCGCCCTCACCCCCAAGCAGGAGGAGGCGCTCGGCAAGTTCCTCGGCCTCAAACTCGGCGACATCATAGCGCTCACCGAAACGATCGCAACAGAGGGCGACAGCCTCGCCATCGCAATTCAATCGAAGGAGCTTCTCGACCTTCTCGGCGTCAACTTCGACCTCGGCAAGATCGGCATCAACATCTCGGAGGGCGAACTCAAGATCGCGGTCGGCGAGAAGGTCAAGATCGACCTCTACGGCACGACGCGCACGCCCGTCCTCGAAGAGCTCGACGATGGCTCATACCACGACATCACGCCCATCGTCTCCCGCGTCGTCGATCTCATCGAGGCGCAGGCGATCGAATTCGCGGGCGAACTCTCCTTCGGCGAGACCAAACTCAAGATCAACGAGGGCATCTTCTCGTGGAAGGCGAACGAGGAGAAGAAGTTCTATCTCGACGCCTCGCTCGGCTCTGTCAACGTCAAGCTCCGCATCGAGGGGCAGAACGCGAAACTGCAAGTCGGCAGTTTCGGCGTGGAGTTCGCCTTCTCGGATATCGGCGACCTCATCGACGCCGTGAAGGGGCTCATCGAACGCGTGAAAACGACGCTCGCCGACATCAAGAAGAACGTCTCGGGCGAGTTCAGCCGCGACCAGCTCGTCGGAAGCTTGGAAGGCATCGTCGAAGTCCTGCAAGATCTGATCGACTTCCTCGGCGGCAGTAAGACGGCGGCGGATGCGGCGGATGCGGCCAAGGCCTCCTACGATATGGGCGAAGTGCAGATCGTGCCCGCCGCGCTCAACCCCGAAGAGAGCGTGAAGGAGAGCTTCCTTCAGTTCAACCTCGGCGAGGCCGTCTCCATCGACCTTCTCGACGAGACGAAGTTTGACGGGCGCGGCTTCCTCGGCCTCAAGCTCACCGTCACGAACGGCAAGAAAACGGAGGAAGAGAGGAAGACCATCCTCACGGCGACCGTGGATACGGCAGTCTTCACGGGAGACTTCCCCGAGCTCGCGGGCGACTTCTACAAGCTCAGTGAGTTCATCGAAATGCTCGGCTATGCGGGCGATGCGGTCGCCCTTGTCTCCGAGCCCAACCTCACCGCCAGTGTGAACGGGAACGTGTTCTCCACGAACACCGCCATGTATGTCGATGCATACGAAGACGCAGGGCTCGTCTACAATATTACGGGCAAGATGGAGTATTGCTCGAACAATACCTTCCCCATCCATCTCGAGATGGACGGCAACAACCTTTGGGTAGATAGCGATCTCTTCGTGCACTTCAAACTCTTTGTCACGGCGGGCTCGGTGAGCGACGGGACGAATACGACCAAGCCCGATAATCTCTTTATCGACATCTATATCGCCGATCTCGATCCCGAGACTACGGGCACGGAGGAGAAGAAAGGGGAGGTCAGCCCGCTCGACTTCTTTATCGTCATCTCCAAAGTCGGGGATGAGAGCGAGCTCTCCGATGAGGACAAGAAGAAGTACGACCCTCTTCGCATCTACGCCCCCGCCGACGAAGTGATGACCATTCTCTCGGGCGTCGCCGCTTTGACGGGTCTCGACGCCGTGGATTACGTCAGCGATTACCTCATCAGGCCTTGGATCAGCGGCAGGGAGTATGGCGAAGAGATGGCCGCCCGCCTCAAGGGTCTGGGCGTCAGCCTCGTGCCCACCATCCTCGATTTGCTCCTCAAAGATACCAACGAGGCGCAGAAGATCGATACCATCGCAGAGGGGGGCGAGGGCTCCGATAAGGGCTTCGACATATCTTTCGGCGATGTCGTGCTCAGCTTCAAGTCCTCCGAGGCGGCAGAAGATGGTTCCACCTACCTTGCCATGCTCGGCGTCACCACGACGAAAGACGAGCAGTCGGGCGATGCGACCTATAAAAAGACCACGGATCTCACCTTCGAGTTCGACCGCAATGCCGAAAGCATCCTGCCCGAGATCAAGGCGGATGATAAGGTCTTCGACGTGAAGGGCGTCGATGAGCTCCTTCTCGCCCTCGCCCGCACGGCGACCCACTTGGCGACAGAGGAAGAGGTCGATCAGCACATCGCCGCAGAAGGCGAATACGTCCGCAACGATCTGTTCTTCGTGGACGGAAAATTGCACCTCGACCTATCGATCATCGGCATCAATATCGAGACGATCGAGATCAATGTGCTCGGGCTCACCGTCAACTTCGATGCAAACAATCAGATTTCGCTGAATGCAAAACTCTCCTATGACGGCGTTTATAATGTTTTGGCGGGACTTGCCGGTGACAGCACTATCATCAAGGGCGATACCGTGCTCGACATCACCATTGCGGACGGTATGCTCTATATGCGCCGCGAACAGACGTCCGATTTCGGCGGAAGAAATAATTCCGAGCGGGAACTCCTCAACGAGAAAATCGTCATCTACCGCGCGATGCCGCTTGCCAATTTCGCGAAGGATACGCAGACCATGATGAATAATATCTGCTTCATGTTCAACTTGAGCGAGGATCTTATCAAGACCATCATGAATGCGATCCCGTCGGGCGGAACGACGCCCGCCGCGCCTTCCGATATCGGCGGCTTGTTCTACAAATATATCGATAGTTGTACCTATGAAGACCAAGGCGATACAAACGGCCTTAAAAACCTGCTCTATACCCTTGTTCTGAACGGCGCGGGGCTCACGAACAGCGATTCCTTCGGCAACATCACCGTCAAGCTCGGCGTAGAAAAGGGCGTCCTTCGCAGTATCGAAATCCCGAAGTTCTCCATTGCAAGCGTCGTGAATATCAATGCGAATCTCGGTCTCCGCAATCCCGAATATGTTTGGGATGACGGCTATTCGGATTTGACGGAAGATATTGCCGGACAACTCAAACGCGGAATGGACGCGAAGTTGCAGAAAGTGGATTGGAACGCCACAACCTATCTCGAAGGGCAGTTTACCACCGTCACCTACAAACTTCAGGATCAGGTTTTGGGCACGCAGGAGGTTGTTTTCGAGCCCAACACAAAGGAACTCTACGCGACGCTCTCCTATCCCGATATTGAATCGTTCTTGAAGAAGAACCCTTCATTCCGTCAGGACGGGTACACCTACGAATGGGTGAAGCCCAATCCGAACGATTTCAAAGCGGGCATGACGATCTCTGCCCAAGCGCAGGCAAATACATATGAATTGGTATTTATTATAGAAAAGGTGGACGCGGAGAAATATCAGGTCACCACTGCAGAGCTCGAAGCGGCCGGCTATTCGTGGGACGAAGCCAAAGGGGCATATACGAAGGGGTTCCACTGGACGTACGATCCCGAGAATTATATCGATCTTCCCTATATCACAACGAAGGTCGGAAAGATCATCGGCTTCCGTTGCCCCAACGAAAAGCTCCATAACGAAGATCACCGCGGCCTTGACTTCTACAATCAGCCTACCGTCGAATACAGGGCAGAATGGGAGTATATCGACTACACGGTCACCTTCGACTTCGGCAACGGAACCTCGGACAAAAAGACGGGGCACTATGAGGATCCGCTTAACTATCCTGATGCGCCTGAACGCACGGGCTACACTTTTGCGGGATGGGACGTTACGGTGAGCAGTTTCACAGGGAATATGACCATTCACGCGAACTATACGCCGAACACCTATCAGATCACGCTCGTGAGCGAATATGCCATCGAAGATTTCACACCTCGCGCAGACGGTAAATATGTGAAGACGATCAACTATGTGTACGATACGCAGACCGATCTTCCCGTCAATATTCGCGCAGATGGTTATATCCTCAACGGTTGGTCTCTCACAGCAGAAGATACGGGGACGCATTTCACGCAATTACCTGCGATCGCTGAAAACCGTGAAATCTATGCCGTATGGGATATTATCGGTTTCGATATTCGCTTTGTCGTAAAGGCGGCGGACAGCACGACAGGCTTTGAGCAGGAGATCGCCGTTAAGAACTTCAAATACGGTGACACGCTCGCCAATCTTCCCGAAGTTCCGCAAAAAGACGGCTATACGGGCGCATGGGATATTCCCGCCGATTACACCGTGTCTGGCGAAGATACTATCTACGCCGTCTACACGGGTATCCACTACTATATCACCGAATACAGCCTCTATGCGATCGCAGGGTATACCGAGGTGAAAGGGGAATTCGATTCCGAAGGCGTGCAGGGCAGTTCCTATTGGAAGAAGACCTATGAATACGTCTTTGGCGGAGAGCCGCACCCGCTTACCCTCGGCGATAGCAAGTCGGTAAAGGGCTACGATTTCATGGGCTACTTCACCGAACGGTTCGGGCAGGGCTGGCCTATCACAAGCAAGCAAATCGACGACGATATGATCCGCGATATCTTCGGCTTCAACGTGGGAGACGGCTCTACTCTCGATGAGCAGAATGTTCTCTATGTCTACTGGGAAGATAACTCCGTCGAAGTGCATCTCTACAGCGACGTAGACTTTGCAGACAAGACGGGGCACGATGTCGACGGCTACTACAAGTCTCTCATGAAGATGGAAGGGGACTACGACATCTCGGGCGAAACTATCACCCCCAACGAAAAAGAGATCCAGCAGATCGGTTGGTGGTATAACGACCCCGAGAAGGGTTGGCGCATGGTCACCGATGTGGGAGTGTTCCGCAATCACGACAATAAGAAACAGGCTACCGTCAAACTCTTTGCCCTGTGGGTCACCAATATCAAAGTCTCCATTACGACATTGGTCGATAAGAATAGCACATACGACATCGGCGGCAATGCGCAAGGCGGCGAAGTATATCCGGGCGGCAAGAGTGCAGAGATCTATGAAAAGACAGGCATGACCAATCCCATGACGGGCATTTTCAAAATCTGCGGACGCACAGCAGAGTTTTGGGGAATGGGTGGTAACTGGACAGAGGATACTTTGCAAAATGGAGCTGTATTTAACATCGATCGCGGCGAAGGCGGTTCATTCCTTAAAACAGGAATGATGTCATTCAACGCCGTAACATGGCAAGATAGTTCCATGCACGGAGGAGTGATCATTACTGTCAAATTTACCATGAAGGACGGGACTGTTGCCGCAACGACCACTTGGACTTCGATCGTTTCCTTCCACACCTACGATGTTCGCGTCCTTGACGAAAACGGGAATGAGCTGAAAAAAGAAGCCGTTCGCCTCGATTACGATCGCGACGAATACGATAATGCCGTCTATACGCGGGACGTTCTCGAAGGTAGCGTCTTGCATAGCTTCAGCGGCGTAGAAATTCCCAAGAAGGAGGGCTACACGGGATATTGGACGATCAATGGCGTGGAGATCACGGGCAACGAGAAGATCACGGGCGCGACCGAAATCAGAGCCGCATACAAGCCCAATCCCTACCCCGTGGAGTTCACCTCTGGAAACGACTTTGCCGACTGCGAAGATGGGGCAAAGAACTATCTGCAAAGCACGAAGGAGCTTGCTTACGGCACGAAGATTTCCTTCATCGCCGACGGCGCGATCGTTGCAAATTATACGGTAGGGCTCGAAGGTAACATCTTTGCCGTCCCCGCAATGGCTTATTCGGGCGCGCATGCCGAAGGTTACACGGGCAAGTGGCACCTCACCGAGAACGCCGCAGGCAAGGTAACCTTCACAGCCGTCTATACGGAGAAGACTTTCCAATACACTATCATCTTCCACCATAACGACGGAACGGAGACCGTGGAAGAAGTGCCTTACATTGCGCACCGTACCAACACGACATACGAAGTGACTTCGCTCAAACACTCCGTCACTCGCGATTACTACGAGTTTACGGGTTGGTATTTCGACGACGCGTGCGAGAAGCTCTTCGACAAATGGACGGCAATGCCGAACGCAACACTTGAAGTATATGCGGGTTGGAAGGCTATCGAGTATACGATCGTCTACGAGTCGCAAGGACTTGATGGAGCGGAATTTACCAATCCCAACGACAAAGTTTGGAAAGATGGCGTAGAGATAACATTGAAGGAAGTCAGCTACAGCGGCTATGCCTTCGACGGTTGGTTTGCCGAGGACGGAACGGAAGTCACGAAGATCGACAAGGATAACGCAAAGCAATACATCGACGAAGCGACCAGCACCATCACACTCTACGCGAAATTCCACAAAGATACCGTGTATAAGTTCCAATACAATACTACCGAGCATTATGGGGATTTGAGTTGTTCTGCCGATAGTGCAAGGGTCGGCGAAAATATCACCCTTCCTGCCTATGACGCAAATGGCTTGAATAAGTACGATTACGACATTGAAAAGCAGTGGTACTTTGCGGGTTGGAAACTGCCGAACGACGAAACGCTCTATGAACTCGGCTCAGTAGTTACGATCACCGCCGACCACGTTTTGGACAGTTCTGACGATGCGGTAACGATTACCGCCGTTTGGAAGGAGAAAGTTGTTTTGACGGTGAATATTACTGCTACGGGCAAAGAGGGGACGAAAAGTCTAATAGGACGCCAAAAGGATGGCGAAGATGTCACTTTGGATGTCACTTTGAGTGGAAAAACAGTTAAATCGAAAGGTACGGGAGGGAAAGGTTCATATGGAATAGGGAACGTAGCAGGAAGTTCAGACCCTCAAACGCTCACCGTTTATCTCAAACCCGATCAAGATTATACGATCACTTATGAGGCAAGTTCCAATGCTTCGGTAAATGTAACAGGCAATTTATCCGGAACAGCTAAAAATGAAAATATCACCATAACGATTACGGCGAACTAACAATCACAACAAAAGCCGCGGGGCGAAAAGCCCCGCGCAGAGAAAAAACCTCCAAAGGAACGGGAGAGGCTTTTGCCTCTCCCGTTCCTTTGGCGCTCAAAATTTTTCAATTCATTCTCTCACATGCCCCCACCGTGGGAGGGGGATAGGGGGGTGGGGCGCATTCTTTAATCGTCATGTTGAGCGAAGTCGAAACATCACCTATATTTACCTGCCCCTGATTACGGGGGCGGGTGTCGAACGTAGTGAGACAGGTGGGGGGGAGAGCTCCTCCATGGGGAGGAGCTGTCACGCGCACGCGTGACAGAGGTGGGGGTTGCCCTTGACCGCCGACCTCGTCTCGTCGCCGCATGGTCTACCGCGTCATCCTGAGCGGAGGCAAAGCCGAAGTCGAAGGATCCCCTAAATGAAAACCCGGACTGCGTATTAGGGGATACACTCACCCGCTTTGCGGGTTCGGTATGACGCATAGAAAACGCGGACTTCGTATCAGGTGATATACTCGCCCCTGCGGGGTTCTTTAATCCGTCACCCTGAGCGTAGTCGAAGGGTGACCACATTATAATAAGGTTATGCTTCGACAGGCTCAGCATGACGCTATAAAAGAAAAGGGAGAGACTTTTGCCTCTCCCTTTTCTTTTTGGAGCTGGTGCCCCGCCCGCATGTTCTATTATGTTCTAAGGGCGGCACGAGGAGCGTAGCGACGAAGTAGCGGACTCGGACCGCCGACCTCGTCCTTACCAAGGAGCAGAACACAAAACTGTCGAAGGAGTAACACGAGGCGGTATCTTGACGATTTGTTTGCTGCGAAACACAAGATATAGTATGAATTTGCCGTTTTAAGGAGTAACACGGCGGAATAGCAAACACCATAAATCTGCGGTTTTGTTTGCTACCGTTTGCTATTTTTGCGTTTTAGGGCGTTCAAAACAGTCCAAAACAGGCTTTTTCGGGGCTGAAACCGGGGTAAAATGCCTTATTTTCAGCCCCTTTTTTTCGGGATAATAGCAAACAACTTTTTTCTTTGATTTTTACATCGTCGTGTCCCGTCGTCCCAAATAGAAAATATCTTCAACCGACCTTAAATCGCTTGATTTTCTCCGCTTTGTTTGATATAATAAAACAAGGTGGAGTAAATAATGATTTTGACGCTTGACAGTTTGGCATACCAATTCAAGGGCTACACGGACGTAAGGGGAAAGATTCGCCGCGAAGTGCAATCAGGAAGATTGACGCAAGTCGCGCGCGGGCTGTACGAGACCGACGCGCACGCGGACGGAAAGTATCTTGCGGGTGCGATCTACGGACCGTCCTATCTTTCGTTCGATTACGTTCTGTCCATGTATTCGCTTATTCCGGAAGCGGTTTTCGGAACATACACGTCCGCCACTTTCCGCAAGGGCAAGACCAAGCAATACGAGAACGCTTTCGGCGTGTTCACATACAGGGATATTCCCGCCGCGGCTTACCCTGTCGGCGTGGAGATTCGGCAGGAAGGCGGCTATTCCTATCAGATCGCAACGCCCGAGAAGGCTCTGTGCGACAAACTCTATGCGATTTCCCCCGTCGGTTCGTTGAAGGCGCTCAAAGCGTTGCTGTTCGACGATCTGCGTATCGACGAGGGCGAATTCGGGCGGTTGAATATTGACGACATAAGGCAACTCGCACCGCTGTACCGCTCGACCAACCATAACTATCTTATCAAATTGCTCGGAGGGAGATAATGGAGACGATTTTAAATCAAATGCTTGCGATGTATCCCTCGCATTCCGCGAGCGACGAAAAGAACGCCCTGACGGAAGTCATTCAAGAAGTTACTCTGTGCGGGCTGTCGCGCGCGGGATTCTTCCGCGACGCCGCCTTTTACGGCGGGACGGCGCTCCGTATCTTCTATGGGCTGGACAGATTTTCCGAAGATTTGGACTTCTCGCTCGTCGCGCCCGACGCCGATTTCGATTTGAAAAAATATTTTTCCGTTCTCGAAAGCGAATTGCGTTCCGTCGGGCTGAATTTCAGGATCGAAGAAAAGGTCAAAACGGCGGAATCCAACATAAAGTCGGCTTTCTTGAAAGGCAACACCAAAGAACACATTTTGAGTTTTTACCCCGATGATCGTTCCGCGGAGAAAATTAACCCGTCCGAGACGATCCGAATCAAGTTCGAAGTCGATACCGATCCCCCGGCTTACGCGACGTTTGAGAACAAATACCGGCTTCTGCCGTCCCCCTATCAAGTGAAATTGTACGACGCGCCCTCGCTGTTTGCGGGCAAACTCCACGCCGTTCTCTGCCGCGCATGGAAGAACCGCGTCAAAGGCAGAGACCTTTATGATTATGTGTTCTATCTTTCGCGGAATATTCCCGTCAATATGCGGCACTTAAAGGCAAGGCTCGTGGATTCGGGCTTTATCGAGGAAGGTTTCGATCTTACCCGCGAAGCGCTTATCACGATGCTCGGTAGCCGTTTTGCCTCAATCGACTATGAACAGGCAAAACAGGACGTGCAGCCGTTCGTAAAAGACAAGACCAAGTTGGAAATTTGGAGCGCAGAATTCTTTACCGAGATCACGAAAGGTATTGCTATCTGAAATTGACCGAAAAATTTTTTGACCGTCAACTTCCGATAACACGAAATTATGAGAAGTTTCCAAAACGTGAGATAAGGAGTATATTATGAGCGAAAAATTCAATGAAGCAACGCGTGTACAAATGCCCGCCATGGTTCATTTAACACGACTTGGCTATAAATATTTCGGAAAGATCAATGAAGAAATGTCGGGATCGGTCTATGATCCGGACACAAATATCCTTATTGATGTTTTCGTAAATCAATTCAAGAAACTCAATCCCACGCGTGAGGGCGAGGCGCTGCAAACATTAAAGCAAATTCGTCAGGAACTCGATAATGATGATTTGGGACGGAGTTTTTATAATCGTTTGAAAATGGTTTCTCCCGTAAGGTTGATAGACTTTGATGAGCCTAAAAACAACGTCTTTCACTTTACGGCAGAGTTTACTTGTAGGCGTGACACGGAGGAATTCAGACCGGACATCACTTTATTTGTTAATGGGTTGCCGCTTGTTTTTATCGAAGTGAAAAAGCCTAATAATCATGGCGGAATGGTCGCCGAGAGCGAGCGGATGATAAAACAACGATTCCCGAACAAAAAATTCCGTAGATTTATCAACATTACACAGCTGATGATTTTCTCCAACAATCGGGAATACGATACCATGGGCGGCATCGTTCCCATTCAAGGTGCTTTCTATTGTACCGGCGCAAGAGGAGCCGTTCCTTTTAATTGTTTTAGGGAGGAAAACATTGCCAACCAAGAAATTGCTCCCTTCATTAAAAACTTTGCTTACGCCGCCGTTGATACGGACGCGGAAAAGAAGATCTTGTCAGATTTTAACTGTCAGATTATTCGCCATACGCCCGAATATCAAACGAATATGAATGTTAATACGCCGACAAATCGTATCATTACTTCTATGTGTTCGCCGAAGCGCTTGTTGTTCCTTCTTAAATATGGCATCGCTTATAAGCGGTCGGAACGTGAAGTTAACGGAAAAATCGAAACAACAGAC
Source organism: uncultured Clostridia bacterium (assembly GCA_947598205.1). GTDB lineage: Bacteria > Bacillota > Clostridia > Christensenellales > Borkfalkiaceae > Gallimonas. Next base: position 3,926 of record CANQFB010000004.1, on the reverse strand, counting down.
GAAAAACACATTATGCGCTATCAGCAAATGTTTGCAGCTTTGGCTGTGCGCGAAAAGTTGGAAAAAGGCAAGACTTCGGGTGTGATTTGGCATACACAAGGTAGCGGCAAGACCGCTCTGTCCTACTACCTTTCCTATGTACTGTCTGACTTTTATGCAGAAAGAAGCAAGGTGGCTAAATTTTATTTTATCGTAGATCGCCTTGACTTGCTCGAACAGGCAAAAGACGAATTTGAAGCACGCGGATTAGAGGTCAAAACAGCAAATACGCGTGAAGAACTCATGCAACAATTCCGCACGCAACAGGCACAAGAAGGTTATACAGGCAGATCCGAAATAACCGTAGTTAATATTCAGCGTTTTGCAGAAGATAAAGAAAAAGTCGATCTCCCGTCTTATGCTACGAATCTGCAAAGAGTATTTATCATTGACGAAGCACACAGAGGTTATAACCCCAAAGGTTGCTTTTTGGCGAACCTTTTTGAAGCCGATAAGAACTCAATCAAGATAGCACTTACCGGAACCCCGCTTTTGAAAGAGGAGCGGGCTTCGTGGCAGGTTTTCGGAGAGTATTTGCATACATATTACTACGACAAATCCATTCAAGACGGATACACTTTGAAAATTATCCGTGAAGAAATGGAAACTACGTACAGAGAAAAACTATCGCAAATATACGAACACTTGGAAACTCTTGTAAAAAAGAAAGATGTTCCGAAACAAGATATAATCGAACACGAAACCTATGTTAAAGCACTGCTTGCATATATCATCAACGATTTGAAACGATTCCGCAAAATACAAGGCGATCCTACCCTCGGTGCTATGATCGTCTGTGAAACAAGCAATCAGGCACGCAAAATGTATGAGTTGTTTAATGATGTACAAGATGAGCAGAATCAAACAGCCGAACTGAAAAGTCATTATGTCGCAAAACTCATCCTTCATGATGTAGACGATAAAATTATTCGCAAGGATAATGCGCAGGAGCAATTCAAAAAGAACATGACAGTCGATATTTTGATTGTCTATAATATGCTGCTTACCGGCTTTGACGCTCCACGCTTAAAGCGGCTCTATTTGGGCAGAAAACTTAAAGACCATAATTTACTGCAAGCCATTACGAGAGTTAACCGCCCCTACAAACAAATGCGGTATGGCTTTGTCGTCGATTTCGCCGATATAAAAGCCAATTTTCAACAAACAAACGAAGCCTATATCAAGGAATTAAATCGTTTCAATGATCAAGATGAAACGGGACTTGTTCTCAACAATACATTTGCCCAAGTCATTGAGGATAAAGATGCCTTGATTGCTCAAATGCAAGAAGTGCGACAGGCGTTGTTTGAATATACGACCGATAACGTCGAAGAATTCAGTTCTGAAATTTCGACAATTGAAGATAAAACCGAATTGCTGAAATTGAAGAAAGTATTAACTTCCGCTCGCGATTGTTGCAATATTGTACGAACATTCGGAGACGATGAACTGAAAGCGGCTTTTGCAAGACTCGAAATCGAAAAACTCCCTGCTATGATTGCAGAGGTTCAACGGCAAATCGATAGTATCAATCAAAAAGAAGCTTTTGCTGTTGATGAAACCATCAAGCGTACAATCAATGAGGCTATGCTGGATATAACTTTCAATTTCCGCAAAATCGGCGAGGAAGAATTGAAAATCGTTTCCGGAAATCCACAGGAAGAATTCGAGAGCAAGTGGCGCAAAGTTATAGAAGCATTTATGGAGAATATCGATCAGGACGATCCGGAGTATGTTACGCTTCGGGAGGCTTTCATGCAACGTTTCAAGGAGCACGGATTTGTTCTTGACAGTGTAGAAGAATTCAATGCGCACTCCCGTGCTTTGGACGACATTTTGAAGAAGTTGGCTGAATTGCAAAAGCGCAATTCCGTTCTGTTGAGAAAATATAATGGCGATGCAAAATTTGCAAGAGTTCACAAACGGATACAGGAAGAAAACAATCGCCGAAAAGCAAAACAGCAAAAACCAATTGTTTCGGCTTATGACGAATTGATAATAGACGTCTTAATGGGCATTAAAGCGCAAGTGGACCAAAAAGTATATGACCGTAACGACATTTTAAGGAAAGACGCATATTTCGAAAGTACGGTTATGACGGAAATTACAAACGGTATGAATAAGATGAATCTTGTCAGCGAACGCGAAGATAGGCTGTTTATACAAAGCCGCCTTGCAAGTCAGTATCTGATGCAATATCACGAAACCTATCCTGCCGCATAAGGAGAAATTATGAACATCAAAGAAAAAACGCTGTCGCTTATCGACGACCTTAAATCCACCTGTCAGACTTATGGTATGGGAAACGACGGGAACGAGTACAAAATTATAACTCAGGTTTTTTTGTATAAGTTCCTAAACGACAAGTTCGGTTACGAGATAAAGAAAATCAGCAAAGAATTGTCCGGTGCAGACCAATGGGATGTTGCCTATACAAATATGTCTGAAAACGAAAGACTTGATTTGTTCGATGCCCTATCGCCCGACATTCCGCGCCTTTATCCCGAACATCTTTTGACTACTCTGTGGAATCAATCGGCAAAAGGCGATTTCGATTTGATTTTCGATAGCGCAATGACGGATATTGCCGATAAGAATATCGATATATTTTCCACTCAAACGACGTTGAACACAAAAATACCGTTGTTTGAAAAATTGACGATATATGTTACGGATGAAGCGCAGCGTGCGCCTTTTGCGCGGGCATTGATAGATAAGCTCGTCAATTTTTCTTTTGAAGAAGCCTTCGCCGAACACTATGATTTTTTCGCCGCAATCTTTGAGTACCTTATCAAAGATTACAATACTGCCGGTGGCGGCAAATATGCGGAATATTACACTCCCCACGCGATTGCAACAATTATGGCTCGATTGCTTGTTGGCGACAATGCCGACTTACATAATATCGAATGTTATGATCCGTCTGCCGGCACGGGAACACTCCTTATGGCGCTCGGTCATCAAATCGGAGAAGATCGTTGTACGATATTCGCACAAGATATATCGCAGCGCAGCAACAAAATGTTGAAACTGAATCTTATTCTCAACGGACTTGTTTCCTCTCTCGATCATGCCATACAAGGCGATACATTGGTTGCGCCTTACCATAAAAGTGATGATGGACAATCTCTGAGACAATTCGATTTTGTTGTTTCCAATCCGCCTTTCAAGATGGATTTTTCCGATACAAGGGAAAAGATCGCCGCGCAACCGACTCGTTTCTGGGGCGGTGTCCCGAAAGTTCCGAAAAAAGACGTCACCAAAATGGCGATCTATACGCTGTTCATTCAGCACGTGATAAATTCTTTGAAGCGCAACGGCAAAGGCGCAATCGTTGTTCCAACGGGATTTATTACAGCAAAGTCGGGCGTGGAAAGTAATGTGCTGCAACACATTGTCAAGGAACATATCGTTTACGGCTGTATCAGTATGCCTTCAAACGTTTTCGCGAACACGGGCACAAACGTATCGGTCCTATTCTTCGATAATTCTCGGACTGCCGATAAAGTTGTAATGATTGACGCTTCCAAATTGGGAGAAGAATATCAGGACGGAAACAACAAAAAACGTAGATTGCGCGATTTTGAGATAGATAAAATCGTAGATACATTCCTAAATAAGAAAGAAGTCGAAGATTTTTCGGTCGCAAAATCATATGACGAGATCATAGCAAAGAACTATTCTCTTGCCGCGGGACAATATTTTGACATTAAAATCGAATACGTTGATATTACGCCAGAAGAATTTCAGGCTAAACTCGATGACTTCGAAAAAGAATATCGTGCTTTAACTGCCGAAGGGGCAGAATTAGATAAGCAAATTCTCGAAAATCTCAGGAGGTTGAAAATCGAATAAGGTATAGTGTTAGTTATGCGAAGTTGTTCCTC